>NZ_JBFAUT010000008.1:0-217017 GCF_040679475.1 Actinoallomurus sp. NPDC052274 | reverse complement strand
GTCGGCGATCGCCTTGAACAGCGGAGCGAGCTCCTCGGCCTCACCGGCGGTCAGCGGCCCGCCGGCCGGGACGGCGCGGCGCCGGAGCCGGAAGGGGCGGGCGTCGGGCCGGTGCCGCTCACGCCGATCATGAGCTGGTTCGCCGGGCTGGGCGGCTCGCTGCACCAGTCGGCGCTGCTCACCGTGCCGCCCGGCCTGGGCCTGGACCGGCTGACGCGGGCCGTCGAGACGCTCATGGACCACCACGACGCGCTGCGCCTGCGGTTCGACGGGCGGCACGCCGAGATCACGCCGCCCGGTACGGGACGGCCGCACGTCGCCCGGGTCGCGGGTCTGGACGGCATCGTGGAGCACGCGGACGCGGCGCGGCGGGCCCTGGACCCGGCGACGGGCGCGACGGTGCGGGTGGTCTGGTTCGACGCGGGCGACGCGCCGGGCCGGTTGCTGCTGACGCTGCACCACCTCGTCGTCGACGGCGTCTCGTGGCGGATCCTGCTCCCCGACCTGGTGCTGGCGCTGGAGGGCCACCCGCTCGACCCGGTCCCGGCGTCGTTCCGCGGGTGGGCGCGGCGACTCGTCGCGGCGGCGAACGATCCACAGCTTGTGGACGAGCTCCCGCACTGGGCCGCGCTGGAGGACGATCCGCCGCTGGCCCGCCGGGCGCTCGACCCGGCGCGGGACACCGCCGAGACCGTACGGCACGTGCGGGCGAGCCTGCCGCCCGAGGTCACCGAACCGCTGCTGACGACCGTTCCGGCGGCCTTCCACGGCACCGTGAACGACGTCCTGCTCACCGCGCTGGCCCTGGCCGTGCGCCGCTGGCGCGGACGCGAGGGCGTGCTCGTCGACCTGGAGGGCCACGGCCGCGCCGACCTGGGCGCGGACCTGTCCCGTACCGTCGGCTGGTTCACCAGCCTGTACCCGGTGCGGCTGGCCCCCGGCACCGACGACCCGGGCCCGGCCCTGAAACGCGTCAAGGAACAGCTGCGCGCCGTCCCCGGCGAGGGCCTCGGGTACGGGCTGCTGCGCCACCTCACCCCGGCGACGCGCGGCACGCTCACCGTGACGCCGCAGGTCGGCTTCAACTACCAGGGCCGGGTTAACCCCGGACAGGGCGACTGGTCCACCGCGCCGGAGTCCGACCTGCTCGGCATGGGCCACGGCCCGGGCACGCCGCTGCCGCACGGCATCGACGTCAACGCGGTCACCCACGACCTGCCGGACGGCCCGCACCTGTTGGTGACCTGGTCGTACGCGTCCGGTCTGTACGACGAGGACGACGTGCGGGCGCTCGCCGAGGCGTGGTCGGCGGCGCTGCGGGAGCTGGCCGTCACCGAGGACGGCGGGCACACGCCGTCCGACATCTCCCTGGTCGACCTCGGCCAGGACGAGATCGACGAGTTCGAGGCCGAGCTGGAGGAGCTGTGACCACCGGACGCGGGCGGCTGGAGGACGTCCTGCCGCTGTCCCCGCTCCAGCAGGGGCTGTACTTCCACGCCGCGCTGGACGACCGGGACCTGTACGCGACGCAGCTCGTCCTGGACCTGGCGGGCCCCCTGGACGTCGCGGCGCTACGGCGCGCCGCGGCCGCGCTGCTCGCCCGGCACGCGAACCTGCGGTGCGGCTTCCGCCAGCGCAAGAACGGCGAGCCGGTCCAGCTCGTGCACCGCGAGGTGCCGCTGCCCTGGGAGGAGGCGACCGGCGACCCCGACGCGGTCGCCGAGCGCGAGCGGACCCGGCCGTTCGACCTGGCCCGGCCGCCGCTGCTGCGGTTCACCCTCGTCCCGGAGGGGCCGGAGCGGAACCGGCTCATCGTCACGAGCCACCACATCCTCCTGGACGGCTGGTCGATGCCGGTCCTGGCGGAGGAGTTCTTCACGCTGTACCTCGGCGGCGAGCCCGCTCCCGTCACGCCGTACAAGCGGTACCTCGAGTGGCTGGCCGGCCGGGACCGTACGGCGGCCCGCGAGGCGTGGGGGAAGGCCCTCGACGGGGTCGAGGAGCCGACGCTGGTCGCCCCCGCGACGGCGGCCGGGCCGCCGCTGCCGCCGCGACGGGTCACCGCGGAGGTCGACCTGGACCTGTCCGCCGTCCGGCGGCACGGCCTCACGGCGAACACGCTCGTCCAGGGCGCGTGGGGGCTGCTGCTGTCCCGGCTGACCGGCCGCGACGACGTGGTGTTCGGGGCGGCGGTGTCCGGCAGGCCACCGGAGATCCCCGGTGTCGAGCGGATGGTCGGGTTGTTCGTCAACACCGTCCCCGTGCGGGTCCGGATCGAGGAGGAGCGGTCGGTCGCGGCCCTGCTGACCCGCCTGCAGGAGGAGCAGGCCGAGCTGTTCCCCCACCAGCACGCCGGGTTGACCGAGGTCGGCCGGATGCCGCTGTTCGACACGATGACCGCGTTCGAGAACTATCCCCAGCCTGGGGATATCGCGCTCGGCGACGTACGACTGACCCGCGTGGACCTCTTCGACGCGACGCACTACCCCCTCGCGCTGGTCGCCGCGCCGCTCGGCGGCGGCCGGCTGTGGCTGCGGCTCGACCACCGGCCCGACGCGTACGACGACGCGGAGGCCGGGCTGCTGCTCGCCCGCGTCGAACGGCTGCTGCGCGCGATGGCCGCGCGGCCCGACGCCCCCGTCGCGGACCTGGACGTCCTCCTCCCTGGTGAACGCGACCGGATCCTGGGCGACTGGGCGGCCGGCCCGCCCGCCGCACCGCCCCGTACGCTCCCGGAACTGGTCGAGACCTGGGTCGAGCGCACCCCCGACGCCCCCGCCGTCACGACCGTCGGGGGGTCCGAGACGCTCACGTACGCGGAGCTGTGGGCGCGGGCCGGGGCGCTCGCCGGCGAGCTGGCCGGGCTCGGTGTCGGCCCGGAGACGGTCGTGGCGATCGCGCTGCCCCGATCGGCGGAGTTCGTCGTCTCGGCCCTCGCCGTCAGCCGGGCGGGCGGCGCGTACCTGCCGATCGACCCCGGCTATCCTCCGGACCGCGTCGCGTACATGCTGGACGACGCCCGGCCCGGCTGCGTGATCGCCCACCCCGGCGTGCCGCTCCCGTACGACGGGCCGCGCCTGCCCCCGCCGGCGACCGGACGCGACGTCCCCACCAGACCGGTACGGCCGGAGAACGCGGCGTACGTCATCTACACCTCCGGGTCGACCGGGCGGCCGAAGGGCGTCGTCGTCACGCACGCGGGTCTGGCCAGCCTCGCCACGACCGAGATCGCGGGGTTCGGCCTGGCGCCGGGCGACCGGACGCTGCACTTCTCCTCGCCGAGTTTCGACGCGTCGGTGTTCGAGCTGCTCATGGGCCTCGCCTCGGGCGGGACGGTGACGATCGTGCCCCCGGACGTGTACGGCGGCGAGGCGCTCCGCGACGCGTTGCGGCAGGTGACGCACGGCTTCGTCGCCCCGGCCGTGCTCGCCGGCGTCGACCCGGAGGGCCTGGCGAACCCGCGCACCCTCGTCGTCGGCGGCGAGGCGTGCCCGCCCGGCCTCGTCGAACGCTGGGCGCCCGGCCGCCGGATGATCAACGCGTACGGGCCGACGGAGACGACCGTGGCGGCGACGATGAGCGCGCCGCTCACCGACGACGCCTCGACGATCGGGCTGCCGATCACCGGCACGCGGGTGTACGTCCTGGACGCCAGGCTGCGGCCCGTGCCGCCCGGCGTGCCCGGCGAGCTGTACGTCGCCGGGATCGGCCTGGCCCGCGGCTACCTGAACCGGCCCGCGCCGACCGCCGAGCGCTTCGTGGCGGACCCGTTCGGGCCGGGCCGCATGTACCGGACCGGGGACCTCGTCCGGCGGCGGCCCGACGGCCACCTGGAGTACCTCGGCCGTACGGACGCGCAGGTCAAGGTGCGCGGCTTCCGGATCGAGCCGGGCGAGATCGAGGCGGTGCTCACCGAGCGGGAGGACGTCCGGCAGGCCGCGGTCGTCGTCCGCGAGGACCGGCCGGGCGACCGCCGCCTCGTCGCGTACGTCACCGGCGACGCCGACCCGGCCGAGCTGCGGGAGGCGGCGGCGCGGACCCTGCCCGGCCACCTGGTGCCCTCCGCCGTCGTCATCCTGGACGCCCTCCCGCTCAGCCCGAGCGGCAAACTCGACCGCGCGGCGCTGCCCGCGCCGGAGCTCGCCAGGGCCTCCCGGCCGCCGCTGGGCCCGCTGGAGGAGATCCTGTGCGGCCTGTTCGCGGAGGTGCTCGGCCTCGACCGGGTCGGGGTCGACGACGGGTTCTTCGAGCTCGGCGGGGACTCCCTGCTCGCCACCCGCCTGGCCGGCCGGGTCCGCGCCGAACTGGGCGTCGGCCTGCCGGTCCGCGCGCTGTTCGAGGCCCCGACGGTCGCGGCGCTCGCCCGCCGCCTCGACACGGCGGACGCCCGGACCGCCGGCGGGACGGCCGCGGTCACCGGCGGAACGGCACCGCTCGACGTGCTGCTGCCGCTGCGCGCGGGGGGTGACCGGCCGCCGCTGTTCTGCGTGCACCCGGCGGTCGGCGTGGCCTGGACGTACGCGGGCCTGCTGCGCCACCTTCCGGGCCGCCCGGTGTACGGCCTGCAGGCGCGCGGTATCGCCCGCGACGAGGAACTGCCCGGATCGATGGAGGAGATGGCCGCCGACTACGTCGCCGTCCTCCGCACCGTCCAGCCGACCGGGCCGTACCACCTGCTGGGCTGGTCGCTCGGCGGCCTGATCGCGCACGCCATGGCCGTACGGCTGCGGGCGGACGGCGAACAGGTCGCGCTGCTCGCGCTGATGGACTCCTACCCCCTCGACGGGGCCCCGGACGCCGACGTGCCGCTGCCGGACCTTCTCCGCGACCTCGGGTTCGACGTCGCCGACGACGTGACGGCGGAGGACGTCGCCGCCCTCCTGGAGGGCAGCGCGCTCGGCGGGATCGACGGCCGCCGCCTGGAGGGCCTGTACCGCGCCTACCTGAACGCCCTGCGCAACGGGCGGCGGTTCGTCCCCGGCCGGTTCGACGGGGACCTGCTGCTGTTCACCGCCGCGCGCAACCCCGAGGCGCCGCCCGCCGACGTCTGGACCCCGCACGCCGCCCGCGTCGAGCGGCACCCGGTCGACTGCGCGCACACCGAGATGGCCGATCCCGGCCCGCTGGCCCGAATCGCCGCGAAGTTGAAGGAGAGTCTGGAGACTTGACGTCCTTCCTGCTTGAAGGCAGGAATTCCAACCCGGCCCCTACCCGGAGGTGAGAACAGGTTGAGGTTCGCGGTTCACAGCCCCACCTCTTGGCTGGAGGGCTCCCCGCGCTGTCACGGCACATCCTGCCGCGATGTTCTTGGCCGCGTTTACATCCGCGTGATCGACATGCCCGCAGGCGCGACAGCGAAAAACCGCTTGGCTCTCGCGATTCTCCGCAGCGCAGTGCCCACAGGCATGACAGGTCTGGGAGGTATACGCAGGATTGACCTTTTCCACCCGGCCCGGCGCCTTCTGCTCCAGGCGGGTAGCCAGCAGGCCCCAGCCCGCCGCGTGGATGGAACGGTTGAGTCCGGTTTTGGCCCGCACGTTCGTGCCGGGTGCGGTGAGGGTGCCGCGCGCGGACCGCACCATGTTCTTGATCTTCAGATCCTCGACCCGGATCAGGTCGAAATCGCTCGCGGGACGAGTGGAGGTCTTCTCCACCCAGTCCTTACGCCGATCGACCTGGCGCGCATTGAGCCGGGCAATCGCCGTCTTAAGCTTCGTCCGGCGGTTCGACCCCCGCTTGGCGCGCGCCAGCCTGCGCTGCAGCCGCAGCAAGCGGTCGACCTCGGTGCCGCGCAAGACGGGCACCGACAACCGCTCACCGGTCGACAAGGTGGCCGAGACAGCCACGCCACGATCCACTCCGATGATCTCGCCCGCACCAGGCCCGTTGACCGGTGGCGGAATCACCGCGAACGCCACGTGCCAGCGCCCCGCCCGGTCTCGGCTGACCCGGAAGGACTTGGCCTCGGCAGGAACTGGACGGGACCAGCGCAACCGGATCCAGCCGACCTTCGGGACCCACACCTCACCCGTCTTGCGGGACAGGCGCCGTACCTCCCATTGCCGACCGCGTTGGCCCACGACTCGAAACCCCTCATGGACGCCCGCTTTGCGCCAGGTCGGCCGTCGATGCGTGCCAGAGAAGAAGTTGCTCATGGCCTGAGCGAAGTCACGCAACGCCTGTTGTTGCACCGTCTGCGATCCCGCCGCCAGCCAGGCGAACTCTTTCCTTGCTTCGGTCAACTGGCGGGACTGCTCGGCATACCCCGGCGCACTCGCCCGGCCCGACCGCCAGTGCTGATGCTGCTCAACAGCGAGATTCCACACATATCGGGCGTGGGTGCAGTGGTTCAGCAACGCCTGCTCTTGGGCGGGCATAGGCGCAAGCCGGAACCGCATGCCCGCACCCTAACCACCACCACCGACACTCGAAGGAGGGAGCGGCGTTTCGTCCCTGGCCTGACGGTCGGGCTCGGCATGCCACGCAACTGATGACCAACCCGTTCGAAGACCCCGACGGTCGTTACCTCGTCCTCGTCAACGAGGAGGGGCAGCACTCCCTGTGGCCGACGTTCGCGGACGTGCCCGCGGGATGGACCGTCGCACACGGCGAGGACACCCGGCAGGCCTGCCTGGACTACGTCACCGAACACTGGACCGACATGCGCCCGAAGAGCCTCATCGCGGCCATGGAACAGCACGAGAGGGGCTGACGTGCCGGGCTGGCTCCGCTGCTTCCAGGCCCGGCCGGCCGCGGCGACGCGGCTGATCTGCTTTCCCCACGCGGGCGGCTCGGCTGCGTTCTACCGCCCGTTGGCCATGGCGGCCACGGAGGTCGAGGTCCACATCGCGGAGTACCCCGGCCGGGCGGACCGGCTGTTCGAGCCCCTCGTCGACGACGCGGGCCAGGTCGCCCGTGCCGTCGCCGAAGCGCTCGGCCCGCTGCTGGACCGGCCGGTCGCGCTGTTCGGGCACAGCATGGGGGCGACCATCGCCTACGAGACCGCCCGCCTGCTGACCGCGCACGGGACCCCGCCGACGCACCTGTTCGTCTCCGCCTCCCACGCCGCGCACGACCGTCCGAGCAGATCGGCCAAGGACGTCCTGCACGACAAGGACGACGACGCCCTCGTCGCCGGGCTGGTCCGGCTCGGCGGCACCGACGCACGGGCCCTCGCCGATCCGGAACTGCGCGAACTCGTGCTGCCGTACGTGCGGAGCGACTTCCGGCTGCTCGAGGGCTACCGGCACGAGCCCGGCCCGCTCCTCGACCTCCCGATCACCGCCTTCGCCGCGGACGCCGACCCGGTCGTCACACCGGCCCAGGTCCAACGGTGGGCCGAACTGACCACCGGCGAGTTCACCCTGCGGGTCCACCCCGGCGACCACTTCTACGTGGTCCCGCGCCGGGACGCGGTGCTGGCAGAGATCCAGGGCCGCCTGACCGGCCGATCGACCGACACGGCCGCCGCTCATGGGTGGTGATCGTCCCAAGGCCGATCAGGTGAGGCTGCGCCCGGTCGAGGAGGGCGACCTTCGGATCCTGGAGGACCTGACGCAGGATCCGGAGAAGGCGGGGAAGTTCGCGCGGTTCGGATGGTTCGATCCCGGCCGTTACCGGCGCCGATGGGCCGAGAACGGTCTGATCGGCGAGGGCGGCGGCACGCTGATGGTCATGCGAGGTGACGAGCCGCTGGGCTTCGTGGCCTGGCGCCGCCGGCAGACCACGCCCGCCGCCCACTGCTGGAGCATGGGCATCGCGCTGCTGCCGGACGCCCGCGGCCACGGGTACACGCATATGGAGCGATCATCGTCGTGATCGGCGGCGTGGCATCGCGGCGGTAGTGGGCTGCCGCCCGTCGTCGCCGTCACAGCGCGATGGGGCCGAGATCGACGGCGATCTGGGCCAGCGCGCGGATGGCGGGGCTGTCGGCGGTGGAGCGCCAGGTCAGGGCCCATTGAAGGTCAGGGGCATCGCGCATGGGCAGGAAGACGATGTCGGGAGGGTTGTTGTAGCGGGCGGCTATCTCGCCCAGCGGGTGGACGCACTGTCCGGCGGCGACCAGGGAAAGGACCTCATGGAAGGTCCGCGCGGCGGGCCCGCGCGGGATACGGCGACCGCTCGGCGTACGCATGGGGACCATGGCGGCGACCCAGTACTCGGGGGCGTCGGGGCCGAGGTCGGCGACGTGGTCGTCGGCGAGGTCCTCCAGGGAGGCGGAACCGCGCTCGGCGAGCGGATGGTCGGCCGACACGGCCAGCACGCGGCCTCCGGTCAGCACGGTGGGGCCGACGGTCAGATCCGCTTCGACGACGGGCAGCCACAGCACGTTGATGTCGTTGTCTCCGGTGCGCAGGGAGGTGAACGCGTCGCTGCCGGTGATCTCGTTGAACCGGACATCGCTGCCGGGGTAACGCGTGCGGAACGTGTCGATGAGTGGGCGTAGTTCGTATCCGGCATGGCCGAAGACGCCCAGCCGTAGGGTCTGGCCCGCACCCAGGCCGGCCGCTTCGGCGCGGGCGAGTCCCTCCTGGAGGAGGTCGAGGGCCTGCTGCAGATCTTCGCGGAGGCGCCGGCCGACCGGTGTCAGGCTCACGCGTCGGCTGGTGCGATCGAACAGGGCCACGCCGAGACGCCGCTCTTGTTGGCCGATGGCCTGACTGACGCGGGCCTGGGACACGTGGAGTCGTTCGGCGGTGCGGCCGAAGTGCAGTTCCTCGGCCAACGTCAGGAAGATCTCGATGTCCCGAAGCTCCATCGATAACTCCAGACTTATGGATCGCTCAACGAAGCTTACATTGATCCGCCGTTGACCTGCCTCAATGCTGGATTCCTCACTCATCCTTCTCATGGGAGCGACCAGCATGGCAATCACGGCTGCGCTCGGGGAGCTGAGCGGCGACTACGCCCTCGACACCGCCCACACCCGGATCGGCTTCGTCGCCCGGCACACGATCGGCCCCAAGGTGCGCGGGCGGTTCGAGGAATTCAAGGGCGGAGGGCACTTGGACGGCGACGATCCGCCGAAGTCGCGCGTCGAGCTCACGATCCAGGCCGGCAGCATCCAGACCGGCAACGCCAAGCGCGACGACCTGTTGCGCAGCAAATTCCTGAACCTGAAGGACCATCCGACCATCACCTTCACCTCGACCGGGGTGCGGCAGGTCGACGAGACCGCTTTCGAGCTCACCGGTGACCTGACCATCCGCGGCGTGACCAAACCGGTCACCATGGCCCTCGAGCAGACCGGCACTGACCACGACCCGCAGGGCAAGGCCCGGATTCGCGTCAAAGGCAGCGCCGTGATCGACCGGGCGGACTGGGGGGTGAACTGGACCGGCGCCGCAGGCCTGGTCGGCAGGAAGGTGATGCTGGAGTTCGACGTCACCGCTGTCCGGCCGGCCTGACCGGACAGGCCCGCATCAGCCTCGGCCCGATCGCGGATGGCCGTGGCCTCGGAAGTCGGCATCAAGGGCGGCAAGAAGTACTCGACCCTGGTCCATATCTGACGGCCCGATCCAGATCATCCGGCCGGACGCGCATCAGGTGAAGTTGACGCCGTCCGTGATGGGCTGGACGGTGCCCAGGACGATGGAGTCGCAGATCGGCGGCTTGTGGTCGCCGTCCCCGGAGTACGTGAGCGGGATCCAAGAGCTGTTCCAGGCGACGCCGAGGCCGGAGGTGACCCCACCGCAGTCCGGGCCGGTATGCCACTTCAGTCCCGCGAACGCCGAGGATCCAGCGCGCAGCGCGATCGCCCTCCCCCTGCCGGGGTAGTTCACGCGCGTCGCCGGCAACGGCGTGAAGTTCGGCCCGCCTGCGCCGATCGGCGCCCACCCGGCCGGGATCAGGCACCGGTGATCCGACCGGTTGGTCAGTATCAGCATGCCGATGCCCTTCTCCTCCGAGTTCGAGTTCTGCACCTGAAGATCGGCACGGAGTTCGGCGGCCATGCAGGTCGGCATGCTCCCGTTGGTCGACGGTGCCGTCGCACGGCCCGCCGTTCCGCCCGCGTTCCGACCGCTGCTCCCCGTGGACGAGGCCGACGACGACGCGCTCGCAACGGACGACGCCTCGGGCGAGTCCGGGGCGGATGCCGACGTGTTCCCGCCGACATGGCACCCGGTGACGGAAAGGGCGATCAGACCGCCCCCACAGGCCAGAACGACGGTGGAACGCAGGCGCTTGAGCTTCATTCGGAGCCTCCCAGCGAATCGGAACTCACTGAAGGAGATGTCCGCACCCTGGCCCGGGGTTCGCCGCCCACCCCGGCTGATCAGCGCGATCGTTTTCACATGAACTTCGCGCGCGCCGCCACCGTCCCCCGGCGGAAGACGGCCCGCCGACGCCGGGAGCGCCGACGGGCCGTCACCGGTCGATCAGTTGTAGAAGGTCGCGCTGTGGACGTCCACCGGGTTGGCGGTGTCGCCGGTGGTCACGCCGTACACGGCCACGAAGGCCGAGCCGGTCGAGACCAGGCCGGTGTAGTCACCGATCATCCGGCCGGAGCTCGTCAACGGCGCCTTCCGCGCGTCGAACGAGCCCTCGATGTGCTGCTCGCGCCACGATCCGGACTTCGCGCAGTCCGCCGAGCAGGTCACGGCCCAGAAGTCGGTGGGCAGAGTGGCGGCGGACGTGTTCTTCCGGAAGTCGTAGTACGTGACCGCCACGGTGCCGCCGGGGGACACGGCGATCGCCGGTACCGCGGCCGAACCGGTGGGCGTCTTGTCCACGCGAACCGGGCTGGACCAGGTCTTCCCGTCGTCCGTGGACCGCGCGTACGCGACGTGGAAGGTGCCGTCGGCGTCCTGGCTCTGCCAGACCGCGTTCACCACTTTGCTGTTCGGCTGGACCGCCAGGAGCGGCTCTGTGGCGTTGCGCACCGGGTCACCCGAGTTGTCGGGGTCCGGAATCTTGGTAGCCACGGTGAACGGGGCCGCGACGTCCAGCGTCGGCGCCGACCACGTGTCGCCGCCGTCCGTCGAGCGGATGACCTGGGTGGCGGCGGTGGTGTCGGTCTCCTGGTGCATGCCGAGCAACAGCGTCCCGTCGGCCATCGGTGTCAGCACCGTACCGAGTGCGCCGCTGTTGGTGGGGAAGTCGTACACCTTCTTCGTGGACCAGGTCTTCCCGTCGTCGGTCGACTTCGCCAGGTAGACCGGCTGTCCCCAGTCGCCGTTCGACCCGCTGTAGGACCGGTCCCACACCGCATACACCACGCCCGGGTGGTACGGATCGGCGGTGACCGCCGGGCGGTCGTTGAAGAACTGCGGGTCGTCGTCCCGCTGCAGGGTCACCGGGGCGTCCCAGTGCTCGCCGCCGTCACCGGACCGCGACACCAGCATCGCCGTCACCTCACCGGTACGCGACAGCGAGAACGACGCGGCCACCGCCGTACCGGACGGCGTGATCGTGACCCAGTGGTCCGTCGTGACGTCGTAGTCCCCGCCGTTGGCCGCGGTACCGCCGTTGCACCGGGAGAACGCGGGCTGCGTCGCCGACCGATGCCACGTCGCGCCGTAGTCGTCGGACACGGCGGTGACGGCTCCGTTGCTGCCGTACCGGTTCCACCGGTCCTGCTGGTACACCGCGACGAGGTGCCGCGGCCGCTTCGGATCCCGCGCCACCATGGGCTGAACCTCGGTGTTCGGGTTCAGCACGTAACCGTCGCCCTCGGACAGCCCACAACCCGCCGGCAGCGCGCTGGTACCCGAGATCGGCACCACGCTGGCAGGGTCGGAACCATCCGCGAAGGCGGGCTGAGCCGAAACGGTACAGGCGGCCACGGCGGCCGCCACGGCCAGCACTGACCTTGAACGTCGTTTCAACGGTGCCTTCCTCATCCTCGATGGAGGTGTCTTAGCAGGGAACGCTGCCGCCTAGCCGGGCAGCGTGTTCCCAGCAGACGCCGAACGGCACGACCGACGCTACAGCTTCAAGATCATCTTTGTCTCCCCTCTTGACTCAGCGTGACCAAGCCCTTCACCGCGTCAACCTCGCCCTCCCCCAGGACTCCGCAGCGAGGGTCAGCCACGCTCAGCTCCGATGGCGGACGAACGCGAGTACTGAGGTAAGCACTCAGTGCTCGGTGATCTGTTCTGCGGCTTCGACGACCCATGGGTGCGTGGGCCACTTGGCGGCGATGCGCGCGTGCACTTTGGCGATCTCTCCGAGGGTTCTACTGCATCCGGTCGCCGACGCGATCGCATGCGCATGCCGCAACCTCGCCGACGCGGCGTCCGGTTCACCTCCGGCGACAAAGGCCGCAGCGGCTCGGACGCGATACCAGGCGACCCATTCGGAGTCGCGCACGGCAGCGGGCAGGGTTGTGATGGCGTCCGAGATTGTGTTCGCAGCGTAGAGGTAGGCGGTCGGACTGCCCGCGAGGTAGGCCAAGATGAGGCCCCGCTGCATCCCGAGGTATTCCGGCCCATAAAAATAGAGGGAGTCCGGATCATCGCCGGACTTCCCGCCGGTGAGGACCTGTTCAGCCTCGCCGATGGCGTGTAGCGCGCCGTCCTTGTCGCCCATGATCGCGAGTGCGCGCCCTCGCTGCTGGATCGCCACCGTCCGCGTTCCGGCGCCCATGGCCATCTCTGCGGCTGCACTCGACAGGGCGGCCATCGAGCCGATGTCACCGGTCACCCACGCCAGGTGGCCTTGCATGGACAGGGCTGTGGCCGCCAAGTCCGCTTTGCCAGCCTGGATACCGAGTCGTAGCGCCTGGTCGTACAGGGCGGCGGCGGCGTCATGGCAACCGGTTGCGGTATGAAGCCAGCCATTGAACTGCGAGGTTTCGGACGCGGTCGCGGCCAGATCGTCGGCCAGAGAACCGCGTGCTTCGCGGAGGAGTCGAACGGTGAGCTTGAGTTGTTCCCGGGCCGGTTCGATGATCGCCACGGACCCGATCATGTCCTCGATGCGGCGCTGGCCGGCGAGAGTCCCGCTCAGATCGGCGACGACGGCGGCGTCAACGCGCGATGGATTGCGCGCGGCTCGGATCAGCCGCTCTTCATCATCAGGGGTGCGCTGCCTGTCCTCGCCGTTCCCGCTTACGGCCCAGACCTCGCCTCGGCGAACCGCCCGCGTGATCGAGGCGGCCTCCTCCAGCATGCTCAACTCGACACCGAGCGCGACGGCTAAAGCGGAGAGATGAACGGTCGGGATGCGCCCACCACGCTCATACCGCGAGATGTCCCAACGAGTCAGGTTAGCTCCCGAAATCTCATTAACCCGCTTCGCCAGGTCCGCTTGAGACAACTGCGCTGCGGCGCGGAGGCGCGCGAGAAGTAGCGCGATTGGGACTCGCAAATGTTCGGTCATATCGCGGCTTTCGTTCGGTCGCTGTGGGCCCGTCATCGGCCCACAGTTAGGGCTCCTCTCATGATGCCTTGACGGATGTGAAAGTGGAACACAGAGTTACCCACTCGTCACGCATACGAGGGAGATCGCGGATGGGAAAGGAGATCCCCGCCCGCACGACCTGGAGCCATGCGCAGAAGGTCGATCGGCTGGCCGAGTTGTGCCGGGAGCTGGTCAAGAGCGGGGTCCGGGTTGAAATGAGCGACGCCCGCCCGGCCTTGTCAGTGCGTCTCAGCCTGACAGCGCCTCGCCTATCGATCGAGATGATCGATGGGGCATTCGTATGGCGGCGCGAGGACAAGGACCGGCACGCTGCCGACGATGCGGCCGGGGCAGCGCACCGGATCGCCGCATACCTGAGAGCACGTGACAGGGACGGCGTGTCATGACCGGGGCCGGCTGCGGCGGACCGGCGTCTTCGCCTTTCGACAGTGGTTCGGACGGGCGCCTCCCGCCTGGCCCCAAGCAGCTCATGGTGAGCCCCGACCCCGCCTGGGTGATCTTTCGACGGTTCCCGGGTCTTACCTTCTGGTTCGGACGGTGTACCCGATCGTGGTGGGCCCTGGTGCGGGTTCCGGCCGGGTGGCGGCTGGTCGAGGCCGCCGATACCGATCAACTCACTCGTGCGGTGCTGGAGGCGCGCACGTGGCCGTGGCCTCGGACAGCGGCGGCTGCGGTACCGGACCAAAGGCTCGGCGATCGACGGATCGTGCACCCAGCGCATCCAGATAAATGGTGAATTGCCCGAGGGTCCGGTACCCGTTGACCGAGCTTTTCTCATGCCCCTTGGGGCGGCGAACGATGTTCCAACCGTGGTGGGGCCTGATGTCCGCGTACCGAACGCAGCACGCCCAGGACGCTCACCGTGCCCAGCAGATCGGCTGCGCAGATCACCAGGTGCGGGGGGACCACGGCCGCGACGGCGCCGCCGACGGCCATGCCGCGGCCCTGCAGGGTCATGATGCCGGCGCCCAGCAGGGACATGGGCCGGCCTCGCATCTCTTCGGGTACCGCGTGGACGAACCCACCTGTCCATGCCGAGCGCGTACGCGGCGGACAGCCCGGTGAGCAGCATTAATCCGATCGCGAGCGGCAGCGGTAGATGAAGCGCGAATGCGGCCAGGGGCAGCAGCGATACGGCCGCGAGCGGCAGCGTGAGGCGCTCACGGGCGGCGGGGCCGAGAACAGCACACGGCGGGGCGGATACCGGTCGGCGATGCCGGACGGCGTGATCCCGCTGAGCGCGTAGGGCAGGAAGCCGAGGGCGAAGACGAGGGCCGTCAACGACGCCGAGTGAGTCCGCCGGAAGACCAGGACGGCCAACGAGACCTCGGCGAGGATGCCGCCTCGCACCGAAAGGATGTGAGCTACGAAGCCGATCCCCAGTGAGGGCCCCGGAGAGAATTACAGCAGGTAATGCCCGCATGGACTCAGGGTAAGGGCGAGTAACCACGCCTTACCCTGAGCCGCGGCCGGCCTGGCGCGTCACCACGCTTTTCCGGACATCAATTAAGACGATTTCGTAACAATCAGAATTTTTCGCCGCAAAGAGAACTGGCGAGGTTAAGGTTCCATGATCATCTACTTGATCATGGGAGGCGCGTTGAAGCGTCGGTTGGTCATGGCAGCCGGACTCGCGGTCGGAGCGTCGGCACTCGTCGCCGCAGCTCCGGCGGAGGCGGCGAGCTGGGCAGGACAGAGCAAGAGCGGCGTCGCGTACGAGAGCTGCACGTCCTCTCGCACCTACAACAAGGTCAGCTACGTGACCTGCATCCAGCACTCGTCGGGCTTCGGCAAGGTGCGTGTCGCGATCCGGGTGTCGACGTCGGCGAAGCGGTCCGTCACGGGTCTTCCGTACCTGAAGATCGTCGGCAGATCGCACAACGTCAGCGCGCCGAGCTGCTCGGGCACTCTGGCGAGCGGCGCCAAGAAGCAGTGCGCCACGTCGTGGCTGAACGCGACGCGGATCGTCCAGACCGGCTCTGGAACCGTCACCATCAGCGGTTCCCGGCGTCCTGAGCTGCGGGTCCGCGGGATGCACCACAACGGCAAAAAGCAGGAGAACGCCGAGAAGTACTGCGGCCCCGCCTCCGGCCAGTCCGCGATCTGGACGATGAAGGGCTCCTCGCCGTCGCAGTCCACGCTGGCGAGCAAGATGAAGACCAACACCTACGGGTTCACGCCGCCGAACAAGATCGCGCCGGCACTGAACCAGTACAAGCCGAGCTCTGTCGGCACGTACCACCTGTACGACTTCGGCTCGTCCGGACAGTCGGTGGAGCTGGCCTTCCGTCAGCTGTACCGTTCCATCGACGCGGGCATGCCGGTGGTCTACCTGGTAGACCCGAGCAAGCTGCCGTGGTCGAGCGCAGGGGGCACCAGGGTGCGGCACTACATCGAGCTGCACGGATACACCGCCGTGAAGACCAGCACTGACACGAATCTCAACGGCGGCTGGCTCGTGGACCGCTTCCAGGTCTTCGACCCCGCCAGCGGGTCGGTGCGCAACATCACGCCCCTGCAGCTGCAGAGGGCTTCGGTGGCGTCCGACTACATCGACGACGACATGGTCTTCGTCGCCAAATAGCGTCTTCCGCGCGGCGCGGCCTGCGTCCAGTCGGCGACGCGGCCGCCGCTCGCCCACGGAACAGGGAGTGAACAGC
The DNA here is from genome assembly GCF_040679475.1 of Actinoallomurus sp. NPDC052274. Taxonomy (NCBI): domain Bacteria; kingdom Bacillati; phylum Actinomycetota; class Actinomycetes; order Streptosporangiales; family Thermomonosporaceae; genus Actinoallomurus; species Actinoallomurus sp. NPDC052274. The sequence goes on along the minus strand of NZ_JBFAUT010000008.1, from coordinate 200,992 downwards.
GAGGATCCGGCGCCCGTCGACCAGGCGTCGTCACGCCCCGGTGCCTCCCGCCGGGAGTTGCGATGATGTCCATATGTCCGAGCCAGTGCGCGTGGGCCCCGCGCCCGTCGAGGCCCTCATTGTGATCGATATGCAGAAGGGCTTCCTCACCGGAGACGCAGCGGTCGCAGGGGCCGACGGGCTGGTATATAACGTCTCCGACCTGCTTTTTCGGGCTCGCCAGGCCCAGGCCCTGGTGATCCATCTGCAGAACGACGGCCCCGTAGGGGCGGTCGACGAACCGGGAAGCCCCGGCTGGGAGCTCTGCCTCACGAACGCGGATGAGGCCGTCGTCCGCAAGACCTCGGACGACGGCTTCTCCGATACGCCGCTCGGCGCGCTACTCGAGCGGCGCCAGGTGCGGCGCATCGCCCTGGGCGGTCTCCTCTCGGAGATGTGTGTGAGCGCCACCGCCCGCACCGCTCTGGCGCAGGGATTCTCGGTCGTACTGCCGCGCGACGCCCACTCCACCTACCCGCTCGACGATATACCGGCGCGTGTCGTCGCACGGGTCGCCGAACACAGCCTCGGCGACGAGATAGAGCTCGCCCGCACATCCGCCGTCGTGGAGTTCGTCGCACCGCCTGCCTGACCGACTCGCAGTCGAACCGGCCGGCCACTGCGGAGGTCTTCTCAGCCGTTGCCCTGGGGCTTCGACGTCACACGCGCCGGCGGTGAGGCGGCGGGCCGCACCGGCCGGGCGTGATGACGGGCGGGGGGCGGAAGGTCAGACGCGCTTGGCGCCGATGGCGGCCATCAGCTTGGGCCAGGCGGTGTGCATCTCGCGCCTCCACGCGGGCCACGAGTGCCGGCCGTCGCCGTAGATGTGCGAGGTGATCGGTACGCCGAGCTGCTGGGCCTTCTGGAGGAAGGTCACGTTGGTGGCGCCGACCATCCGCTCGCTGAGCAGGCCGATGTCCCACGGCGCGGTCTTGGGGTTGTCGCCGGGGCCGGGCTTGCCGGTGGTGCCCGAGGAGATGTAGACGCCGGTGCCCTTGAGGCGCGTGATCAGGTAGAGCGGGTCGTGCTGGCGCCAGTTGACGTCGTCGGCGACCGGTACGCCCCAGATGCGGAACGGGTCCGTGCCGTCGCCGGCACCGACGATCGTGAACATCAGCAGCGCCGGCACACCCGGTGACCGCAGTGACAGCACGCCGCTGAACGAGGCGGCGTACCGGTACAGGCCGGGGTAGCGCTCGGCGTACGTGATCGCGCCCTCGCCGCCGGAGGAGTTGCCCATGACGGCCCGCGCGGTCCCGGCGTGGTAGGCGCGCTCCACGATCTCCCGGACCTCGAAGTTGTGGAAGGTCTCCCACTGCGGGGTGCCGTACTTCCCGTAGTTGTACCAGTTCGTATATGACCCGTTCACGCCGCCTTCCGGCATGACGACCATGAGGTTGTACTTGTACGCATAGGTCTCGATGTCGGTGCTGCGGGTCCACGACTGGTAGTGGTCGCGCCCGCCGTGCAGGGCGTACAGCACCGGGTACCGCTTGGTCGTCGAGGTCTGCCAGCCCTTCGGCACCAGGATCCGCACCTTCACCGACTGGCCGAGCGCGACGGACTTGACCGTCAGGTCGACCTCGTGGCTGGTCAGCCACTTCTGCGCGGTGACGCGCGCCCCGTCGCTCGCCTTGGCGGTACTGGGGACCTTGTTGCTCGGTTTGCTCGCCGCGGCGGCGGGCGACGCTCCCGCCATGGCGACGGCCAGGGCTGCGCCCATGGTCGACGCGACGGCGCGGCGCAGCGGAGTACCTGGCATGCTCATTCCTCCGGTGTCTTCCAGTGCCACCCGGGTCCATCCGGGTTGGGAACGATCTCTCGCTGCGGACGCGGGGCGCTGCGGCCGTCTCCCGCCTCCTCGCGTGGCTCGCGGGTTACCGGGGCACGGCCGTTGACGGCCGCCACCCGGCGCAGAATCTCGTCCGCGAGCGTGGGCTCGCCGGTGGTGCCGTACTCGACCACGGCCTCGAACTCCCCGGTCGGACCGTGCCGGACGTCGGGCTCGGCGGCGACGGCGGTGGGCTCGGCGGCCGGGCCCGCGCCATCGTGACGGCCGGGGCCGTGCCCGTGGTCGACGAGCCCGGCGGCGGCCGTACGGTCCGGGACGGTCCGCAGCGCCCGCCGCTCCGCCCTGAGTTCGGCCAGCCGCTGCGCCTGCCGCCGCGCCCTGGGCGCGGGCACGGTCTCGACGAGCACGTCCTCCAGAGCCGGAACGCCGTCCGGGACTCGTACGGGCTCCTCCTCCACCGGGATGCTCTCCGCGGGCGGGACGGCGCTCTCCGCGGACGGGGCGGCGCTCTCCGCGGACGGGGCGGCGTTCTCCGGGGGTTCGTCGTGTTCGCCGAGGTCGAGGTGGGAGTGGAGGGCGCGCAGCGGGCGGGGCAGCCACCAGTTCGCCGGGCCGAGGAAGCGCATCGTCGCCGGCACCAGCAGCATCCGGACCAGGGAGGCGTCCACGACGATCGCCACGAACATTCCGACGCCGATGAGCTTGACCAGGGTGATCTCCGCGGTGGAGAACACCGCGATCACCACGAGGAACAGCAGGGCCGCGCTGGAGATGATGCCGCCGGTGCGCTGCAGCCCGACGGCGACGGACCGGGCGTTGTCCCGTGTGCGGTCCCACTCCTCGCGGACGCGGCTGAGCAGGAAGACCTCGTAGTCCATCGACAGGCCGAAGACGGTGAGGAGGACGAGGATGATGGTCGTCGGCTCGGTCGTCCCGGTCGGGGTGAAGCGCAGCAGGCCCGCGAGGTGGCCGTCCTGGAAGCCCCACACGATCGCGCCGAACGACGCGCCGAGGGACAGCAGGTTCATGGTGACGGCCTTGAGCGGCAGCACGATCGACCCGAACGCCATGAACAGCAGCAGGAACGTGACGAGCCCGATCACCGCGCCGACCGTGGGCAGGCCGCGCCGCAGGCTGTCCATCATGTCCATCTGCGCGGCCGTGGAGCCGCCGACGTCGGCGTACAGGGCCTCCCGCCGCGGCGGGACCGCGCGGATGCGGCGGACGAGGTCACGGGCCTGGTCGGTCATCGCGCCGTACTGGTGGCGGACCGAGATGCGCACCGCGGCGTACTTGTCGGCGTACCCGGTGATCTCCACGCTGGTCACGCCGGGCAGGTGCCGCAGCCGGTCCTCGTAGTCGGTGATGAACGACGGCACCGGCCGCTTCTTCGACGGCACGAAGTTCTTCGGGATGAGGTCGCCGGACAGGACGACGTCGATCGGGTCCTTCGAGCCGGTGGGGAACTCCCGCTGGAACGCCTCGTACAGCTGGCGGTTCGGGCTGCTCGTCGGCAGCACGCGCACGTCCGTCGTGCCGAACCGTACGTGCAGGAACGGCGTGGTCAGTACGCCGAGGACGGCCATGACGGCGACGAAGTACAGGATCGGGTGGCGCATGACGCTGGTCGCCAGGCGGTACCACGGGCCGCCCTCGCGCCGGTCCTTCCGGGTCCGGCGGCGCCGCCAGGGCATCCGGCCGAACTCCACGCGGTGGCCGAGCAGGGCGAGCAGCGCGGGCAGCAGGACGAGCGCGCCGACGATCGCGACGGCGACGACCGCCATGCCGCCGAGGCCGACCGAGCGCAGGAACATCTGCGGGAACAGCAACAGCCCGCTGAGCGCGGTCGTCACCGTGATGCCGGAGAAGGCGATCGTGCGGCCCGCGGTCGCCATCGTGTTCGCCAGGGCGGTCGGCCGGTCGGTGCCGCGCGCCAGTTCCTCCCGGAACCGGTTGACGATGAACAGCGAGTAGTCGATCGCCAGGCCGAGGCCCATCATCGTGATGACCTCGGCGCTGAAGGACGAGACGTCGGTGACCATCGTCAGCAGCCGCAGCACGGTGAACGCCCCGACGATGGAGAAGGCGCCGACGACGAGCGGCAGCCAGAACGATCCGAGGCTGCCGAACACCAGCAGCATCAGGACCAGCAGCACCGGGAAGGAGATCGTCTCCGCGCGGGCCAGGTCGCCCTGCGTCTGGGTGTTGAACTCCTTGGCGAGCGGCACGCCGCCGCCGACCCGCACGCTGAGGCCGGGCGCGGCGAACATGTCCTTGATGGCGTCGTACGCCGCGGCCTTGGCCGAGTCGTCGCCGGCGAGCTGTACGGCCGCGAACGTCGCGTGCCGGTCCTTGGACGCCAGCTCGGCGACGCGCGGCGTCTGGCTCCAGTACGTCAGGACATTGCGGACCCGGTCCTGCGGCAGGCGGGCGAGGGTCGTGACGACCGCACCGCGGAAGCGTGGGTCGTCGATGGTCAGCCGATCGCTGCGGTAGATGACGAAGACGTCGGGCGTGGAGTTGCTGAAGTACTGCGCGGACAGCTTGGCGACCAGCGAGGACGAGGAGTGCGGGTCGTCGAAGCCGCCGCTCTTCAGCCGCGCGACCGCGCCCGAGCCCCACATCCCGGACAGGACCGCGAACCCCAGGCACAGGGCGAGACAGCTCAGCCGTCGTCGATGGACGAGACGTCCCAGACCGGCGAACATCGCTGCCTTTCGTCTACCGGACCACGGGCAGCGTCCCGGCGAGGTACCGCTCCCGGCAGGCGCCGCGGGCGATCTTGCCGCTGGACGTGCGCGGGACCCCGCCCGGCTCCACGAGCACGAAGTCGTGCAGCCGCAGCTCGTGGGTGGCGCTCACGGCGCTCCGTACGGCGCGGGCGACGTCCTCCACGGGGACGTCCTGGCCGCGCCGGCCGCGTTCGGCGACGACCACGACCCGTTCGCCGTCCTCGCCCGCGAGCGCGAACGCCGCCACGTGGTCGCGCCTGATCCCCTCGTGCGCCTCCTGCGCGCTGACTTCCACATCCTGTGGATAGTGGTTGCGGCCGTCGACGATGATGAGGTCCTTGATCCGGCCGGTGACGTACAGCTCGCCGTCGTGGACGACGCCGAGGTCGCCGGTGCGCAGCCAGCCCTCGGCGGGCAGCCCGTCGGCCGGGTCCTCCAGCACGGCGCCGAACACCTCGGCGGTCTTGCCGGCGTTGCGCCAGTAGCCGGGTGAGACGTTCGGCCCGTTGACCCAGATCTCGCCGACCCGCCCGTCCGGCAGCTCGGCCCGCGCCTCCGGGTCGACGATGGCCACGTGCTGGCCGGTCGGCGTACCGCAGGACACGAGGACGGTGTCGCCGCCGGGCCGCGCCTCGCCCTCGGCGAGGGCCACCCGGTCGAAGGCGGTGAACCGCGGCTCGCCGCGCGTCTTGCTGGAGACGTACACGGTGGCCTCGGCCAGGCCGTACCCCGGGGACTGCGCCTCGGGCCGCAATCCCGCCGGCCCGAACGCCGCGGCGAAGCCGCGCACCGTGTCCGGCCGGATCGGCTCCGCGCCGTTCAGCGCGACCCGTACGCCGCCGAGCCGCAGCCGGGCCTTCTCCTCCTCGGTGACGCGGGAGGCGCAGTACTCGTACGCGAAGTTCGGCCCCGCCGTGATCACGTCGTCGTGCTCGGACAGCAGCTCCAGCCAGCGCAGCGGCTCCATCACGAACGCGACCGGGTCGGTCAGGACGAGGTGGTTGCCGTGCACCAGCGGCAGGGCCAGCGCCAGGATCAGCCCCATGTCGTGGAACAGCGGCAGCCAGCTCACGCCGACCGTCTCCCGCGGCCGCGCCTCGTAGCCGGTCCACACCTGCAGCGCGTTGGCGGTGATGTTCCGGTGGGTGATCTGCACGCCGGCCGGCGCGCGGGTCGACCCGGAGGTGTACTGCAGGTACGCGACGTCGTCCAGGCCGAGCTCCTCGCCCGGCCAGGAGGCGGCGAGCGAGACGTCGACCGTGTCGGCGAGCACGATGTCCTTGGGGCGGGGCGCGCTCTGCTCGTCGAGGAAGCGTTCGACCTGCGGGAGCGCGGAGGCGACGGTCACGACCACGGACGGGTCCGCGTCGCCGTACGAGCGGATCAGCCGCTCGGCGTGGCCGGGCAGGTCCGGGGAGAACAACGGCACGGCGATGACCCGCGCGTACATCGCGCCGACCATCGTGGTGAGGTACTCCAGGCTCTGCGGCATGAGCAGCGCGACGCGCTCACCGGGTTCGGCGACCTCGCGCAGCCGGGCGGCGATCGCCCGCGCCCGCCGGTGCAGTTGCCCCCAGGTCAGGTCGCGGCGTTCGCCCGCCGGATCGGCGGCGTAGTCCACGAACGTCAGGGCCGGCGCGGAGGGCATCTCGGCCGCCCGGCGGGCCACCGACGCGATGAGGGGCTCGTCGAGGGACCCGGGTTCGAGACGACGACCGCTCAGTGCCATGTCCGCACTCCCTGCCTCGCCACGGCCGCAAGGCCGACACCACCCGTGATCATCGTGACCGCGTGAAGCTATCGCAGGGCTCGAACCCGCTGCTTCCCTCCCGAACCACATTCGCCGCCCCATCCTTGTCACCTCGGTGACAACCGGGCGCGCTGCATTACGGTGCAAGACGTGAGAAAGCCCCGGCTGCCGCGCGGGCAGCGCGCCGACGTCCTGCTCGCCGCGGTCGTCGGCGCGGTGGTCGCCTTCAGCACGGTGTGGCACGCCGGGGGCTTCCGCCCGGTCCACCCGCGGGCATACGCCATGATGGCCGTCGGCGTCGCCGCGCTCGCCATCCGTCGCCGCGCGCCGGTCCTCGCGGTCACCGTCGTCGGGGTGTCGACCGCGTACTACTACATCGGCCCGTTCCCCGACGGCGGGGAGATGCTCACGTTCGCGGTCGCCTCGTACCTGGCGGCGGCGCAGGGGCAGCGGGTCGCCGCGTACGTCGGGACCGCGGCGGGGCTGGCGGTGTTCGGCTGGGCGGAGTTCGCCGTCGGGCCGCCCCACCCCGGTCGGTTCTTCGGCGTCCTGGCCTGGGCGCTCGTCGTCGTCATCGCCGGTGAGGTGACGCGCTACCACGGGGCGTACCTGAACGAGACCCGGCGCCGCGTCGCCGAGGCCGAGCGCACCCGCGAGGAGGAGGCCCGCCGGCACGTCACCGAGGAACGGCTGCGCATCGCCCGCGAACTGCACGACGTCCTCGCCCACAAGATCTCGCTGATCAACGTGCAGGCCGGAGCGGCCCTGCACCGGCGCGACCCCGATCAGGCGTACGCCGCGCTGAGCGCCATCAAGGACGCGAGCAAGGAGACCCTCCGGGAGCTGCGCACGACGCTCGGCGTGCTCCGCCAGGTCGACGAGGCGCAGCCGCTCGCCCCCGCGCCGTCGCTCGACCACCTGGACGAACTGATCGCCCAGACGAAGAACGCCGGCCTGCCCGTCGACGTCACCGTCTCCGGCGAGCGCGCGCCCCTGCCGTCACCGGTCGACCTGGCCGCCTACCGCATCGTCCAGGAGGCCCTCACGAACGCGGTACGCCACGCCGGCCCGGCGACCGCGACCGTCCTGGTGCGGTACGACCCGGACCAGGTGACGGTGGAGGTCGCCGACGACGGGCGCGGCTCCGCCACCACCGAGGGCAACGGCATCCGCGGCATGCGCGAACGCGCCACCGCCGTCGGCGGCACCCTGACCACGACCAACCGCCCCGGCGGCGGCTTCCTGGTCCACGCCTCGCTCCCGCTGGCTCCGCCCTGAGGGCTGTGATCACTGGCGCCTACTGCTCCCTATGCACACCGATCGCCAGCGAATCCGCGGTACGGAGTCGCCTCTATCGCCGACCTACTGGTGAATCGAAGACGACGAACTCGGCGCGTACCGTCTTGCCGGTCGGGCCGGGGTGGATGGTGACGCGAGCGAGTTCTTCGGCGATCCACAGGCCGAAGTGTCCGACCTCACCAGGGAGATCCTGTACGGGGAGTACGGGCGAGGCGTCCGTGACGTCGAGGATGACGGTGGGCTCGGGTTCCGTCCGTACGGTGACGGCGAGCGTCACGGGAGCCGAGCCGTGAGCGAGTGCGTTGGTCACCAGTTCACTGATGACCAGGATCGCGTCTTCGACGAGATCCGCGTCCCACCCGGCCAGGACGGTGCCCGTCAGCGCCCGGGCGGTGATCACGGCTTCGGGGTCCTGATCCAATCGGCACACCCCCTGAGCCTTTTTCAGCACGTGTCTGAGCCGCTGTCGGTCGCAGCTTGATCACGAGTTCGCCGTACACCCCTCGGGTGTGGCGAAGCCCCTGGTAGGTGGGTTTCTCGCCAAAGTCACCCGCCCACACCAGGGGCTCCTGTTGCTGTTCTACCGTGCTGCGCTGCCGTTGTCGCGTCAGAGTCTGAACTACACCGCCGGCCTGATCCGCCGGCACCGGGCCAAGATCGGTTCCAAAGGCCGGGTGCTCAACCCCACCCAGCAAGCCCTGCTCGTCCTGGTCTACCTGCGCAACGGCGACACCTTCGCCAGTCTCGCCGCCGGATTCGCGATCTCGACCGCCACCGCCTGGCGCTACGTCAACGAGACCGTCGACCTGCTCGCCGCCCGCGCACCCCGACTCGACCAGGCCCTGCGGGCGGCCAAGACGTCCGGGCACGCGTTCGTGATTCTGGACGGCACGCTCATCCCGATCGACCGCCTGGCGGCCGACCGGCCGTTCTACTCCGGCAAGCACAAACGCCACGGCATGAACCTCCAGGTCATCGCCACACCGGACGGCGACATCCTCTGGGTCTCCGGCGCCCTGCCCGGCAGCGTGCACGACACCAGAGCCGCCCGGATCTGGGGCATCGTCCGCGCCCTGGAGCGTGCCGGGTGGATCGTGCTGGCCGACAAGGGCTACCACGGCGCCAGCGATCAAATCTGGACGCCCTACCCCGGCAGGAACAAACCGGAATCCCAGAAGATGGCCAACCGCTCCCACGCCCGGCTACGAGGCCCCGGAGAACGCGCCAACGCCCAACTCAAGACCTGGCGCATCCTGCGCAAACTCCGCTGCTGCCCCCACCGCGCCGACTTCCTCGCCAAAGCCATCCACGTCCTACAGACCCGCGAGACCCACCGATACTGAAAAAGGCTCACTGCCGCTGTTCGTAAGGGACCTGCGTCTCGCCGTCGGTGACCATGTACGACCTCCATCGATCGTGGCTGGTGTCAGTGGGTCGGACTGAGGACCTGGATGATGCGGGCGGCCGCGATGTCGAGGTTGTCGACGTGAGCGATCCGTACACCGAATGACCACCGGAACCACCACAGCCCGGCTCCGTCCGGCCCGACGGTGATGTCATCGTTCAAGGGCGGGGTCGTCGGGTTGACCACCCGTACGGACGGGGCCTTGCAGGAGCCCATGACGCGGGCGTACCAACCCTCCGCGCACAGTCTCTCGGCGAGCATCGTGAGATACGTGATCGGCTTGCCGCCCGGACTTGACGGTATTTCGCCATTAGGCACGCTTTTCACTTCCCCTCTGTAGCTAGGTCGTCGCTTCGCGTGTTCCGCCCCCTCAGGTCACATCAGCGCATCGAGGTGCAGAAGTCATCGAACGCGTGAAGGCCGTGATGGCTGGCGACACCCGGTGAATGTCGTGAACCCGCCGCACTACAGGAAGGACGCAACCTAAATCACAACGCCGCACTCCTGGACGAAACGCGACTATTGCCTATATGAGCCGTACCCGCAGATCGCTGCCGACGTTCTCTCGGCTCGACTTTGCGAGATGGTCACTCCGGAAGCGCTGTGGCCTGGCCGCAGGGTAGTGAGTTCATCGCTGAGATCGACTGATGACAATCTAGGAATGTCCTGGTCGGTCGATGACGTGATCCGGCAAATGGATGAGTTGATCGGTCACGGAACCGTCCGATACGTCGCAGCGTCGGGGAGTCGGCTCATAATCCCGGCGCTTGATGGCTTTCGAGGGCGCCCGCGACCGATCGGCGGCCTGCGTACCGACCACGTCGAGCCGCCGCTCGTGGAGCTGATCACTCGGCATATCGCCGACCGCCGCCGCCTTGACGACCGTGCCGGAGGCGGAGCACTCAGCCTCCGCTATGTGGACAACGAACTCCACGCGGTGCTGGATCTCCTGCTGGCCACTCGTGCCGCGCGTACGGTGTCCGACTCACCCGACTCCAGGATTCGCGCACTCGCTCAGGAGAGCGCGGCCAACATGGTCGGGATGCTCGCGTATTCGTGACCATGGAGACATGACTCGCGCAATCCGACCCAAGGGGATTCTCATCCGGCCTCGTCCCTACGATCACCCTGATGCCGAACAGCTCGTACGCTCCCTGTACGCCGAGCAACTCAAGCTGTACGGATTCGCCGACCCTCCCGAAGCCGACCCGGAAACCTTCACCCCGCCGGAGGGTCTTTTCCTCGTCGCCTATGTCGAGGAAGCTCCTGTGGCTTGCGGTGGAATGCGGGCCCACGAACCGCGTGTCACGGAGATCAAAAAGATGTACGTCCGGCCGCCCCACCGCGGGCACGGCCTCGGTCGGCGAATCCTCGCCGAGTTGGAGAAGGCGGCCAAGGAAGCCGAAGCGACGCGCGCCATCCTCGAAACCGGCGCCCGCAATCTCGAGGCGCTCGCCCTCTACTCCGGAGTCGGCTACGAAGCGATCGCCTCTTACCGGGACCGCGACGCTCGCATCAATCGTGCACTGGCGAAAGCGTTGCGCTGAGTCGTAATCGACGGAGAGGCAGGTCTCGTCCCGCTCCGCGTCATAGATCTCCGCGACGGAACCTGACCCCCGCGAACGGCCCCGATGGCGGCTTCCCCGTCCACGCCGTGCCCGACTTGACGTGTGGTGCCATGCCACCCGTTCTTGATCCCTGGCGCCTGCTGCTCCCTATGCACACCGATCGCCAGCGATCACGCCGCGATCCCAGGTCCGTACGGTGAGGCCTGACCTAAGATCAGCCTGGCTTGTCCGGGATTCGCCCAGAAAGTGATGGTCAGTCACTGTGTCGAGGGGGTCTTGGTTGACGATCGGGGAAGTCGACGAACGGGTCCCGTCGGCCCCGGAGAGCACGCCGGCGCCGGGGCACACGCCCGAGCGGTTGGCGATGTTCACCGACGCCATCTTCGCGATCGCGATGACGCTCCTCGTGATCGAGATCAAGCGTCCCGAGGGCGAGGCGCTGAAGGACACCGCGAGTCTCTGGCGGTTCCTGACGCATGAATGGGAGTCCTTCTTCGTCTTCGTCCTGGCCTTCGTCCTGCTGTGGACCGTCTGGCGCAGGCACCACGTGCTGATGGACCAGGTCGTCCGCCTGAATCGCGCGTTCACGGCCTGGCACGCGCCGTTGCTGCTGCTCGTCGCCTTCCTGCCGTTCCCGACGGCGCTGATCGGAGAGGCCTTCGACAACCCGCTGGCGATCTGCGTGTTCGCGTTGTCGGAGGCCGCGGTGCTCATCTGCGAGGGGGCGCTGAAGGAGATCGCGCACCGTACCCCGGTGCTGGCCGAGCACGCGGATCGAGCACAGGTACGGCGTGGCGCGAACAGTTCCTGGGCGGTCGGCGCGTTCTTCGTGGTGATGGGCGCGCTCGCCTGGTGGGTGCCCGGAATCCCCGTCGCCTGGCTGCTGGCCCCCTTCGCCGCCGCCTACGGGGGCGCGCTGATCGAACGGCTGCGCCGGCAGCCCTGAGCGGCCGCGAAGACTCAGCGGCACTTCTGTGTGGAGCAGATTCGTTGGGCGATTATCTCCTGCAGAATCCGCTGCACGTCCGATGAGTCCGTCGCGTGATACGCGGCGCCGTTGGTCTCCTCGGCGATGCTCTGCATCGTCTTCATGTCGACGGACGGGCCGAAGCCGATGGCCAGGACCGGGATCGGCCGGTCGGGGTCGTTCTCCTTCACGAGCGCGCGCCGCAGTTCGCTGAGGGAGATGCCGGAAGGGTCGTCGTTCTTGCCGTCGGTGAGCAGGAGGACGTTGTTGTAATAGCCCTGCTTGTAGGTCTTCCGCAGCGAGCGGACCGCCGCGAGCACGGTGTCGTACAGACCGGTGTCGCCGTCCGGCTTCGGTCGTACCCGGCCGAGCACGCCGAGGATCGCCTGACGGCGGGTGCTCGATCCCGTTTGGGTCGAGAGCGGCCCGATCGGCACGTCGACGCGATAGTCCCGGCTGCCGACCAGGCGAGTGGAGAACGTCCACAGGCCGACATCGGTGTCGTCGGGCAGAGTGGCCAGTGCGCCGGTTCCTATCTTCGCGGTCGCCTGCAAGCGGCTCATCCCGCCGCGGACCGGCTCGGCCATCGACCCCGACACGTCGAGAACGCACAGCGCGCGGGCGCGCAACGACAGCTTGCTCCATACCTGCATCGTCTGCGTCACGTCGTCGGCCGACGGGGTCGGCAGCGCCCGTGGGATCTGAGTGTTCAGCCCACCGGCGGCGAAGTCCTTGCCCGGACGGCCGTCCGGGGTACGGAAACCGAGTGCCTGGACGGCGGCCCGCGCCTGTCCGGTGTTCATCGCCTGCGCCAGCAGGGCCGTGGCGCTGACGCGGGTACGGTCGCCGGTGGTCACCGCGAACGGGTAGTCGAGGCTGAGCTGGCCCTCGCGGGGATAGAGCACGGCCGCCGGGTCGGTCGTGGCGTGGTTGTACTTCCACACCGCCTGCTCGGGAGCGATCAGCACGGGAGCCTTGCCGTCCTGTTTCCGGGACATGCCGGCGAGCAGGGCCTGGGTGGTCGGCGAGACGTTCTTTCGCACGTCCTGGACGAGTCGGCTGAAGATCGGGAGGGCGTTCGGGTCGCGCTGAAGCAGGACGCGGGTCATGACGATCGTGCCGATGCCGGCCGCCTGACTCGCCGGGTCGAGGATCTGCAGTCGGACGGACTTCGCCGAGACGGCGGCCTTGTTACCGGCACCGGAGGGTGCCGCCACCGACCTGAGCAGCGTCTCCCAGCTCAGCGGAACCTTCTGTCCGGACATCGCGGTGGCGAGCGAGCGCGTCGTCGCGACGACGACCGGTGTCCTGGCCACGGAGAGCGGAGCCGGACCGCCCTCGGCCGCGCCCGAGGAGACGTGGGCCATGGCGAGCCAGATGGAGGAGTCGGGGATCCAGACGTCCGGCCTGGCCGTCCCCGGTGCCGAGACCGCACCGGAGAGCATTCTGGCCACTCCGGCCGGATCCGCCGCCTGCACGCCGGCCTGGACGCACCTGCCGTCGATGGAGTGGTGTTCCTTGTTGAACGCTCGGGTGATTTCGACGATGGCCGGCGCGACCTCCGGCGCCGCGGCGACGTTCAGCGCCACCGGGCCGCCGCCGCACTCCGGCTTGCCGGACAGCGCGTACACGGCCACCCCGACCAGGAGCACCAGGACGGTGACCCCCGCGAGCAGACCCGTCAGCGCCCGGATCTTACGGCGCCGCGCGGCGCGATCGTGGGTCACGTGGTCGGGACCGAGATCCCAGGGATCCGGAGGGCGGATTCCGGCACCGGTCGCACCCAACCCGGCGGAGACCGCCGGGCGCTCGCGGGGTCCCGTGGTGGAGCGCTCGACGCCGCCGGCGGCGTCGACGCGCCCGAGCAGGTCGGGGCGCGTCACCTCCGAAGGCGCCTCGGCGGGCCCACCGTCGTCATGCTCAGCGGGATACGGAGGAGTCGCCGGGGCGTACGGAAGCCAGTCGGCGGGCCCTCCGCTGCGAGGTCCGCCCGTGGTGGCCTGGTCGTACGGCTCGTTCCGCCGGTCGCCCGGAGGCGCGTCGTCGCTGCTCGCCGCTCCGTACCCGTCCGCAGGCGGTGAGGTGAACGTGTCACGGTCGCGAGGCGCCTCACCGCCGACCGGCGTCGATTCCTCGAACCCCACATATTCCGACATACCGCCACGACCCGGCCCCTTGCGGCGGTTTCCGCGCACGACTGTCCTCATCTCGACCGTCGGAGATACGACGCGGAACTGTAGCGCCTGGGACAACTGTGGCAAAACGGGCTAATGGAATAATCAGCGCTGAGTGACAAGGCATAACACTCGGGAAAGGGGCGCGCCGCCGGGCGGTTCCTCCCGATACGGGAGCTGGTTACGGCGTCTTCACCGAGGATTACGCCGATGCCCGCCTACCGCTCGTAGCGCTTCAGGGCCTCCGGGGTGACGGGCGCGAAGAAGTTGACCAGGTTGCCGTCCGGGTCACGGAACAACAGCGACCGGTTACCCCAGGGCTGCGTGGTCGGCTCGAGCACGAAGTCGCCCTCGAACCGCTGGAGGTTCTCATGCGCCGCGTCGACGTCCTCGACGCGGAACTCGATGATCACGCTCTGGTTGGCCGCCGGACGGGGCGCCTTCGCGCCGAGCCCCCGCACCGTGCGGGTGCTCGCGATGGCGAGGGTCCCGGCCTGAGTGATGATCTCGGCGAAGTCCTCTGTGGACCGCTTCGCGGCCTGGCCCGTGGCCTTCTCGTAGAACTCGACGAGCCGGGCGACGTCCTCGGTGATGACGCGGATCGAAACGAAGTGCATGGCACGCTCCCATGGGTCTGACCTGTGATGACGCAGACTCTAGGACTGATACCGGACAAGAACCGCCCGGTATTGCGCGGGAAGTCGCGGAAGACGGTCGGGTCGGCGGCCACCAGGATGACCGTGGCCCGAAAGGAAGTCGATGGAAGCTCCCCCAGAGGCAGGCGACGTGACGGACGATGCCGAACTCGTCGCAGCGTCCTTGCGCGAACCCCACCGGTTCGCGCTGGTGTACGACCGGTACTTCGATGACATCCACCGCTATCTCGCCGCGCGGCCCGGCCGGGAGGACGCCGACGACCTCGCCGCCGAGACGTTCCTCATCGCCTTCCGCCGCAGGGCGGACTTCGACGCCTCGCGCGGCGGCGCCGTCCGGCCCTGGCTGTACGGGATCGCCACGAACCTGGTGTCGCAGCACCGGCGCACCGAGCAACGGGGCGGGGTTGCTGCCCGTGGCGGCGGCGGTCACCACGGCCGTCGGGCCCGGACGAGCTGAGCAAGGAGGGGAAGCTGCCGTTCGACCTGGGGCTGTTCTTCCAGAAGGGCCTGCGCATGGGCACCGGCCAGGCCAACGTGAAGGCCTACAACCGGCAACTGCGCGACCTGATCGCCGCCGGCAGGGCGCAGCCGTCCTTCCTCGTCAGCCACGAGTGCCGCTGGCGCAGGCGCCGGACGCGTACGAGCGCTTCGACCGCCGCGAGGACGGCTGGACGAAGGTCGTCCTCAAGCCCGCGGCGTGACCCCGCCCCGGTCCGGTGATGTGATGATTGGGGCGTGCGCTCCCCGATCAGAGTCGTCCTGGCCGACGACCAGACGCTCGTACGGGCCGGATTCCGCTCGATCCTCGACCACGAGGACGACATCAGCGTGATCGCCGAGGCCGGCGACGGGTCCGAGGCGGTACGGCTCGCGGCGGCCGAACGGCCCGACGTCGTCCTGATGGACATCCGGATGCCCGTCCTCGACGGGCTGGAGGCCACCCGGCGGATCGTCGCCGACGAACGCCTCCGGGACGTCAAGGTCGTGATCCTCACGACGTTCGACCTGGACGACTACGTCTACAGCGCGCTCAAGGCCGGGGCCAGCGGTTTCATGGTGAAGGACACCGAGCCGATCGAGCTGATCCACGCCGTACGCGTCGCGGCCCGCGGCGACGCGCTGCTCGCCCCGTCGGTGACCCGCCGCCTGATCGGGGAGTTCGCCGCGCGCATCAAGGAGCCGCCGCCGTCCGTCGAGCTGAACGCCCTCACCGACCGCGAGCGCGAGGTCCTCGGACTCGTCGCGGCAGGGCTGTCCAACGACGAGATCGCCGAGCGGCTGGTCGTCAGCCCGGCGACCGCGAAGACCCACGTGAGCCGGGTCCTCACCAAGTTGCGCGCCCGCGACCGGGCACAACTCGTCGTCCTGGCCTACGAGTCCGGGCTCGTCCGCCCCGGCTGGCTCGGCTGACCCCGGTCGGTCACCGCTCCCTCGCCCTAGTCGCCGGCGAACAGGATGTCCCCGGAGGGGCCGCCGATCACGGCGTTCTTCGGAAGGCCCGGCGGGCGGGCCGGGGTGGGCGCCGGATAGAACCGGCACGGGATCAGCCGGCCGGCCACGAGATACTCGCCGACGCCCCGATCGATGCCGTCCTTGTGCCTCGTGATGTTGAGGACGAAGACGAAGTACTGGCCCGGCTTCATCAGCCGGGTGTTGATCTGCAGACGCATGAGTTCCGGGTCGCCGGGCACGTCGATGGGGTGGCTGTAGAGGCCCTTGGGAATGTCGTAGATCTTGTGGGCGTACGGCTGGCGGCAGAGCTTCGGCCCCTCGATGTAGAAGACCCTGGCGGGCACGCCAAGCCTGCTGAGCTGCCGGGACAGCGCGTCGGCGTCGTGGAAGTCGCGGATGTCGATGTCGACTGTGCCGTCGGCGTGCTTGGTGACGGCGTAGGCCCGGTCGGTGCCGCCCAGCGATGCCACCAGCGTCGCCGTGCCCGCGGCGACCGCGACCGCGGCGACCGCGACCCACACTCGATGCCGGAGGTACCGGGCAGCGGCCCGAGCCGGAACCCATGTTCCCGCCGATGCCCGAATCCGCGATCGGCTACGGCGCGGCGGTGCGGCCGCGGCGCGAACCGCCACGATCTGCTTGAGCTCGGCCAGCCGGCGTTCTTCGAAAGCGTCCAGATCGGTCATGATGCTTCCTCCAGGGTCACAGTCGCCGGGGTGAGCAGGCGGCGGGCGCGGTGCAGCCGGACCCGCGCCGTGCCGGGCCGGATCTTCAGGACGGCCGCCGCCTCGACGACCGACAGGCCGTCCACGTCGACCAGTTCAAGGACCGCCCGGAGCCCGTCCGGCAGGTCCGCGATGGCCGCCATGAGGTGCCGGGCGGCACGTTCGGCGTCGATCCGCTCCTCCAGGCGTTCGATGTCGTCCGGGTCCAGGGGCCGGCGGCCTCCGGCACGGCGGTCCTTGTCGAGCTGCCGGGCACTGCGGCGGCGTTCGGCGGCCAGGACATTGCGGGCGATGCCCACCAGCCAGGCGGCCTCGTCA
Organism: Actinoallomurus sp. NPDC052274; assembly: GCF_040679475.1. Classification (NCBI taxonomy): domain Bacteria; kingdom Bacillati; phylum Actinomycetota; class Actinomycetes; order Streptosporangiales; family Thermomonosporaceae; genus Actinoallomurus; species Actinoallomurus sp. NPDC052274. The sequence continues at coordinate 184,115 of NZ_JBFAUT010000008.1, read as the reverse complement.
CCACGCCTGGCCCGGTACCGGTCCGCCGTCTCGATGGCGGCCAGGAAGACCTCGGTGGTGAGGTCGTCCACAAGCTGTGGATCGAGCACCCGGCGGGCCACGAAGCCGGTCACCATCCGGACGTGCCGCCGGTAGAAGGCCTCGAAGGCCTCCGGGTCAGTGCCGATGTCGAACATGCATCGCCGTCCTCCCTGCCGAATCGCTTCGCCCATATTGGAAAGACGGCAGAACGGCGTTACACGCCGATGCGCCGCCAGGCCGGTGGCCCCATGCCCGGCTCGGCCGGCCTCTCCTCCTTCCGGAGGACGCCCTACCGCCCGTGCCGTAGGGCGTTGACCAGGGCTGCATCGCTAGGTGTACGGCGAATGACACGTGCAGCAGGACGCCATACGGCCACCTGATCGACTTTGCTTGCGGGGTGCCTGGCCCGGGGAGCTTCCACGGGCCCCGTCGCATGAAGACCGCGGCCGGACCTGGAGGAACCGTTGCGCACCCTGTCGCTCGCCCGAGCATTGTTCGCCCTCACGGCGGGCACGCATTTCCTGTTCGTCGCGCTGACGCTCGGCCTCGCGACACTCGTCGCGATCATCCAGACCAGAGCGGTGTTCGGGGGCGGTGCCGTACATCTACGGATGGTGCGGTTCTGGGGTCAGTTGTACGTCATCAATTACGCGGTGGGGATCGTCACCGGACTGTTGATGGAGTTCCAGTTCGGGCTGAACTGGCCGGGACTGACGGACCACGCCCGAGACGTCTTCGGGGCGCCGCTCGCCATGGAGACACTGGTCGCGTTCTTCGCCGAGTCGACGTTCCTCGGGTTGTGGATCTTCGGGTGGGACCGGCTCAACCGCTACGCCCACCTGGCGCTGCTCTGGGTCGTCGCACTGACCGCCTACGCCTCGGCGTACTTCATCCTCGTCGCGAACGGCTTCCTCAGACACCCCGTCGGATTCGTGCGGGTCGGCGGTGACCTGCGGATCGACTCCGCCGGTGCGCTGTTCACGAACCCGGCGGCGCTGCTGCCGCTCGCGCACATCGTCTCCGGAGCGTTCCTGACCGCCGGATTCCTCATGGCCGGGGTGAGCGCCTGGCACCTGCTGCGCGCGAACGAACCGGAGTTCTACCGCCGGTCGCTGCGGATCGGCCTGGTCTCGGTCATCCTCGCCGTCGTGCCGTCGGTGGCGTTCGGAATCGCGCAGTTCACCTATACGCATGGCGCCGGCGGCGTGCGGCCCGTGACCGGCATCGCCCTGGTGACGATGATGGCCGTCTGGGCGGCGATGTTCCTCGTGGCCGTCATGGCGCTGGTGAAGCTGCCCTTCACCGGTTGGCTCGCGCGGGGGCGGATCTTCCTGCGCGTCGTGATGGTCACGATCCCCCTGCCGTACGTGGCCATGCTCGCTGGCTGGATCTACCGCGAGACCGGACGCCAGCCCTGGCTGATCTACGGCGTGCTGCGCACCGAGGACGCCGTACGACCGATGGGCTATGGGGCGATGCTCGCCGCGTTCACCGGGGTGACGGTCCTGTTCGCGGCCCTCGTCGTGGTGAACATCGCGCTGCTCAGGCGGTTCGCGCGGCTCGGACCGGACGCCGCTGCCCTCGGCCGGTCAGAGCCCGCCGCCCGGCCCGAGCCCGTCCCCTCCTTCTGATCCGGAGCGCACCGTGGACACCTTCGCGTTCTTCCTGCTCGGCTTCTTCGTCGTCGGGTACTTCGTGCTGGCCGGCGCCGACATCGGCGTGGGCATGCTGCTGCCGTTCCTCGGCCGCGACCGGCGGCTGACCCTAGCGGCGATCGCTCCGTTCTTCCTCGGGAACGAGGTGTGGCTGGTCGCCTCCGCCGGTCTGCTGACCGCGCTGTTCCCCGCCCTGGAGGCCGACCTGTTCGGCCGGATCTGGGGCGCGCTGGTCGTCCTCATCTGCGCCTGGATCCTCCGGGACATGGGGCTGTGGCTGCGGGGACGTCGCGAGGAGCCGGTCTGGCGGAGGACCTGGGACGGAGCGATCGTCGCGGGCAGTTGGGGGGTCGCCGCGTCCTGGGGCGTGGCGATCGGCGTACTGCTGGGCGGCGGCGGGCCGCTGTTCGCCGTGACGACGTGCGGCCTGTTCGCGCTGCACGGCGCGGTCTTCGCCGTCGTACGGCTCGGCGGCGAGGCACCGCGCGCGGTGGCGCGATGGGTCGTCCGGGTCGCGCTCCTCGCCGGCGTGCCCTGCGCCGTCGGCGCCGGGGCCGGCGAGCTCGGGAGGACGGCGCCTGTCGCGGTCGCGCTCGCCGCGGCGCTGGCCGCCGTGTGGATCGCGCTGGCGCGGCCCGGCGGTGCGGAAGGCCGGGCGCGGGACGGGTGGGCGCTCGCCGCGTCCGCGTTGGCGATCACGGCGGTGCCGCTCCTCGGCGGGCTGAACCTGCCGGACGCCTCCCCGACGGACGGTGCCACGCTGACGCTCGCGGTCACCGGTCCGCTGGTCCCGGTCCTGGTCGCGGCGCAGGCCTGGATGTGGTGGATCTTCCGCGGCCGGGTCGAACGGCCGTCGTACCTGTGATGGCCTACATCGTCTTCGCGCTCGCGCAGGGCGTGCTCGTGGCGGCCCAGGCCGACCTGCTGTCCCGGGTGCTGGCCGGGAGCGCGGCACTGCTGCCCCTGGCCGTGGTCGTGACCGGCCGCGCCGTCCTCCTCGCCGGACAGGGCAGCGTGTTCCGGCGGACGGCGGCCCGGCGCAAGGAGGAGCTGCGCCGCCGCCTCCTGCGAGCCGGTACCGGCCCCACCCACCGGGGGCCGGCCGTCGACGTCACGCTGCTCGGCCGCGGCCTCGACGCGCTCGACGCCTTCTACGCCGGCTACCTGCCCCAGCGGTACGCCGCCACGATCGTCCCGATCGTCGTGCTCGTACGGCTTGCGGTCGCCGACTGGCCGTCGGCGCTGGTCATCGCGGTGACGCTGCCGCTCATCCCGGTCTTCGGGGCGCTCGTGGGATGGCGGACCAAGGAGGCCACCCGGCGGCAGTGGGGCTCGTTGCACCGGCTGGGCGGGCACTTCCTCGACGTCGTCGCCGGACTGCCGACGCTCCGGGCGTACGGCCGTGACGAGGCGCAGACGAATGTGGTCCGCGCCATGGCCGACGGCCACCGGCAGGCGACCGTGCGCACCCTCCGCATCGCCTTCCTGTCCTCGTTCGTACTGGAGGTCGTCGGCACGCTGTCGGTCGCGCTCGTGGCCGTGCCCACCGGGCTCCGGCTGCTGGACGGCTCGATCGGCCTGCGGACGGCGCTGCTGGTGCTGCTGCTGGCGCCGGAGGCGTACCTGCCACTGCGGCTCCTCGGCACCCGGTTCCACGCCGCCGCCGAGGGACGTGCCGTCCTCGACCAGGTGACGGAGATCCTCGCCGAACCGGATGGCGGTCCGCGCCCGTTCCTGGCGAGGGAGCAGACCGAATCGGCGGCCAAGCCCACCGGCCCGGCGACGGGGCGGACCCCGTCGGCGACGGAACCGGCCCGGACGGCGGCGGAACCGGGGCGGAGGGTGGCGGAGCGACGGGCGGCGCGGATCGAGGTCGAGGACCTGGTCGTGCGCTACCCCGAGGCCGACGCCCCGGTCCTCGACGGCCTGTCACTGACCATCGAGCCGGGCGAACGGGTCGCGCTGGCCGGTCCGAGCGGCGCCGGCAAGACGACTCTGCTGCGGACGGTGCTCGGCTTCCTCGATCCTGAGGGCGGCCGGATCCGCGTCGACGGCGTCGACCTCGCCTGGCTCGACCTGACCACGTGGCGCCGCCGCGTCGCGTACGTGCCGCAGCGGCCGCACCTGTTCGCCGGCACGGTCGCCGACAACATCCGCCTCGGCCGTCCCGACGCGGGGGGCGACGCCGTACGGGCCGCCGCGGAGGCCGCCGCCGCCCACGAGTTCATCGCCGAGCTGCCGGGCGGGTACGACGCGCCGCTCGGCGAGCGCGGTCTCGGCCTGTCCGCCGGGCAGCGGCAGCGCATCGCCATCGCCCGCGCCTACCTGATGGACGCGCCGATCGTGGTGCTGGACGAGCCGACCGCGCGACTCGACCTGGCCGCCGAGGCGGCGGTCGCGGACGCGGCCGCCCGGCTGCTCGACGGGCGTACCGCGCTGCTGGTCGCGCACCGTCCGGCGCTGTTGTCCATCGCCGGCCGCGTGGTCCACCTGACCGGGCGGGAGATGTACGCGTGATCGGCGTGCGGGCACGGCGGGACGGACAGGCGCGAAAGATGCCCGAGCCGGTCGAGGACCGGAAGGGACGCGGGCCGTTCCGGGACCGCGAGGGGAACGTGCCGGCCAGAGCACGGAAGCGACTCGGACTGATCGAGGGCCGGAAGCCACGCCGGCTGCTCGAGGACGGCCAGGGAGGCGGGTCGATCGCGAGCGGGGAGGGGAGCGCGCTGGTCGAAGCCCGGGAGGTGGGCGGGCTGATCGGGGGTCGGGAGGTGCCCCGCCTGGCCGGGGCGGTGGCCGCCGGGACGAGCGCCGAGCTGTGCGCGGTCGCGCTGACCGCGACCGCCGCCTGGCTCATCGCGCGGGCGGGACAGCACCCGGCGCTGTCCGCGCTGGCGCTGGCGATCGTCGGTGTACGGGCGTTCGCGCTGTTCCGGGGCGTCCTCCGGTACGCCGAACGGCTCGTCGGCCACGACGCCGCCCTCCGCGTCCTCGCCGGGCTGCGCGTCCGCGTCTACGAGGCGCTGCGCCGCTCCACCGACCCGGCCGAGGTGACGCCACGGCCGGCACCACGGGACGCGGACGCGGTGCAGCGGATGGTCGCCGACGTCGAGGCCGTCCAGGATCTGCTGCTGCGCTGCGTGCTGCCCGCCTCGGTGTCGTGGCTCACGGGCCTGGCGGCGATCGCGGTGACGACGCTCCTGCTGCCCGCGGCCGGCGCGGTGCTGGCCGCCGGTGTCGTGCTCGCCGGCGCGGCGCTGCCCGCTCTCGCCGCCCGCACCGCGCGGTCGGACGCCCGCCGGGCCGCCGAGGCCCGCGCCGACCTCGCGGTCCACGGCCTCGACCTGGATCGCGGTGCGGTGGACCTCGCGGCGTTCGGCGCGACCGAGCGATTCGTCGCCCGCGCCGAGGCCGCCGCCGCCCGGCTGGCCCGGCTGGAGCGGCGGGCCGGGACGGTCGAAGCGGTGGTCGCGGCGCTCGGCGCGGCCCTTCAGGGCGCGACCGTGCTCGCCGTGCTCTGGACGGCCCGCCGGAACGGCGCGGACGGTGTTCTCGTCACCGTACTGACGCTGACCGCCTTGGCGGCGGTCGACGCGGTGCTGCCCGTCGCCGACGCCGCCCGACGGCTGTCCGAGGTCCGGCCCGCCGCCCGCCGCGTGCTCGACCTGCTGCGGGCCGGGGGCCGACCGCGCCCACGCCCGGTGGTCCCCCCGGCCCCGGTCCCGGCTCTCGCCCCGGCCCCGGTCCCGGCTCTCGCGCCGGCCCCGGTCATCGAGCTGCGCGGGGTCCGGGTGGCGTACGGGTCCGTGCCGGCGCTGGACGGAGTCGACCTGCGCGTCCCGGCCGGGCGGAAGATCGCCGTGGTCGGAGCGAGCGGCGCCGGCAAGAGCACTCTGCTCGGTGTCCTGACCGGCGAGGTACGCCCCGAGGGCGCGGTCCTGCTGGACGACGCGCCGCTGAGTGCTCATGACCCGCGCGACGTGCGGGCGACCGTCCGCGGCCTCACGCAGGACGCGCACGTCTTCAACGCCTCGATCCGGGCCAACGTGACGCTGGCCCGGCCCGGTGCCACCGACGCCGAGGCGGCCGACGCCGCGCGCCGGGCCGGGCTGCTCGACTGGATCGCGGCGCTGCCCGAGGGCTGGGACACCCCGGCCGGCGGCACCCGGCTCTCCGGCGGACAACGGCAGCGACTGCTGCTCGCCCGCGCGCTGCTGGCCGATCCGCCGGTGCTCGTCCTGGACGAGCCCACCGAGGGCCTCGACCTCGTGACCGCGGACCGGATCGTCGCCGACCTGCTCACCGACCGGCGCACGGTCGTGCTCGTCACCCACCGGCTCGCCCCCCTCGCGGCCGCCGATGAGATCGTCGTGCTCGACCGGGGCCGGGTCGTTCAGCGCGGCGCCCACCGCCACCTCGCGAAAAGGCCCGGCCCTTATCGAGATCTGTGGGAGGCCGAAAATCACCCGAGCATCGGCCGCGCTATTCCACCGGCGTGAAGATCTGGTGCATGATCCCCCGCCGGTGCCGGCCGTGGTAGGACCCGGCGGCGTCGGTGTCCGCGTCGAGATTGGCCAGGTAGTCGCTCTCGGCGTCGATCAGTCGATCCAGCTCCCCACGGTCCAGGAAGACGCCGTGGCAGCCGACGCATTCCTCGATCATCACCCCATTACGCTCCCGAGCGTCCCACTCGCCGGAACACTTCGGACACGTCATCCCCGTCGCAGCCATTGCGGCTCCCCTGTGAACGAATTCGGCGATCAGCAAGACTAATAACGATCGCCGTAAGAGGGAACGTTTTTCGCGCGACGCCTATACGATCATGAGGTTTTCGGAAGGACGGCTTCAGCGAGTCGGTCCCAGCGTCTTCGGCCGGACCGGCCCCGCCGGGTCCGGTCCGGCTTCCGTTACCGGCCTCCGTTCCCGACTCCGTCTCCGGAGCGGCAGCGTGATCTGATCCCGCCGCACGATCACCAGACCGGCGAGCCACAGCAGGAGCGCCTCCGTGACCACGGCGATGCCGAGCACGGCCGTCCAGGACCGCCGCCCCTCCCGAAGCGAACCGGCCGGCGTGACGGCCGTCAGCTCGGACGTCCCCTCGGACCGGGGGGCCATCGCCGTCGGGGTCAGCGCGACGTTCGGCAGCACCGGCGTCGTGGGGCCTGCGGACGGCCGCCCGCCCGCGCCCGCCACCGGAGCGGCGGGAGCCGCCGGCCCGTCCTGGGGCCCGAGTCCGGCCCCCGCGCCCGCCGCGCCGATCGGACCGCCGAGTTCGGCCGGTCGAGCCGGCGGAACCGCGGGTCCGGCCGCCGCGGACGGCTGCGCGTGCCTGGCGGACCGCGGGGACTTGGCGGACGGGCCGCCCTTGGTGGACGGCCGTGCCGCTCCGCCTGCGGCCGGCTCGCCCTGAGGCCGGCCGGGAACCGGTGCGGAGGCCGAGGTCCGAGCCTGACGGGGGACCACGGCGAAAGCCGGGGTTCGAGCCTGACCGGGGGCCGGAGGCCGGGCCGGGGAGGCGCCGGTGGCGGATCCTTCGGCGCCGTGGCCCCCGGCCGGTGTCCCGGGCCCGGGACGCGCTCCATGTCGAAGGCCCGCCCCGGAGAGCCGTGGCGTCCGCCCGGCCGCCGTCTTGGGCGCGGCGTTCGGTGTCCCCGTGCCGCCGGTCGGCCGGGAAGCGCCCGGAACGCCCGACGGCCCGGCGGCTACCGGTCCGGCCGGTGACCCGGCGGTCATCGAGGCGCCGGGCGAAGCGGCGATCGATGGGGCTGCTGGGCCGGACGCCGAGCCAGGGGAGGCTGATCCGGAAGGCGCGGTCCGCGGGGACGCGGACGCCGAGACGGTCGCCGGGGCCCGTACGGACGGGGTGGTGCCCGCCTTGGCCGGCGCCGATGGTGACACCACGCCCGCCACACCGGGTGACCCGGCCTGCCGCCCTGGCGACACGGCGGTGGGGACCGTCTTGGCCGACGCCGCCGGTGACACCGCACCCGCCACGCCGGGAGACGCGGTCTGCCGTGGCGATACGTCGGGAGACGCCGCGGTCCCGCCGGCCGAGGGGGCCACGGAGGCCGACCCGGCAGCGGGGGCGTACGGGCTCGCGGCCGGCGCGGCACCGGACGAGACCGCCGGGGGCGAGGCCGGCCGGGTACGGCCGGACGGCGGGACGGTCCGCAGCAAGGTCACCGACCGCTGCGAGGCGTTGCTCGCGCTCGCCTCGACGGTGACGGGCGGCTCTCCCCGAGAGGACTCGCCCGTCCGTACCCGCACGCGGAGCGTTCGCGCCGTGGTCAGGTCGCCGAGGTCGCAGCGGAGCACGGTCGTCGACCCGCTCGTCGCGCAGGACGTCGCGGGCGGCTCCCAGCTCGCGGGTGCCTCGGTCGTCAGAACCAGCCGTACTCCGAGCGCCGGACCGCCGACCGGCCTGACCAGCACGGTGTACTCCACCGTTCCGGGCGTCACCGCGGCGACCGCGACGGAGGCGTCGACCCGTACGTCCCGCACCGGCACCGCCGACGCGCTCAGCGCGGCGGGTCCGAGCAGGGCGGAGGCGGGCACGGCCGACTCCGGGAGCGGGATCTGCCACGCGACCGCCGGAACGGTCAGCGCGGCCGTACCGACGGCGGTCAGCACCGTCCTGGACACCGCCTTCACAGCTGTCCCCTCACAAAAGCCTGTCGGCCTCCGGGGGGACGGGCCGGGAGCCCGTGAGGCGATCTCCCCACTACTACCGCACGATCGCGGAGCGTAACCACGGCCGGTGGGCGTTTCGGCGAAGCCGAACCTTGTTTCTACACTTCCGTCAGGTGTCGAGAGGAGTCCGCGTGGCGACCGAGGAGCCGGTAGTGCCGTCCGCTCACCCGCCGACCGCGCTCCCCGGGGGAGAACCGGCCGCCGAGGCGCCGGTGGAGCGGTCCGCGTCGGGCGTGCGCTCGCTGGAGCGCGCGTTCGAGCTGCTCGAGCATCTGGCCGACGCGGGCGGTCAGCTGGCCCTCACCGAGCTCGCCGAGGTGTCCGGGCTGCCGATGCCGACCATCTACCGGCTGATGCGGACGCTGGTGAACCGCGGGTACGTCCGGCAGGGGCCGTCCAAGCGGTACGCGCTCGGTCCGCGGTTGATCCGGCTCGGGGAGACCTCGGAGCGCCTGCTCGGCTCGTGGGCCCGCCCGGCGCTCGCGCAACTGGTCGACGAGGTCGGCGAGACGGCCAACATGGCGCTGCTGGAGGGCGATGAGGCGGTGTACGTCGCGCAGGTGCCGTCGCGGCACTCGATGCGGATGTTCACCGAGGTCGGCCGGCGGGTCCTGCCGCACTGCACCGGGGTGGGCAAGGCCCTGCTGGCGCAGTTGCCCGAGCCGGTGGTCCGGGAGATCATCGCCCGTACCGGCATGCCCGCGTACACGCCGCACACCATCACCGATCCGGCGGCGCTGCTGGAGGAGCTGGCGCGCATCCGGCAGCGCGGTTACGCCCTCGACGAGCAGGAGCAGGAGATCGGGGTGCGCTGCGTCGCCGTGCCGGTGACGGACACGCCCGCCCTGGCCGCCATCTCGGTGTCCGGACCGCACGGCCGCCTCACCCACGAGGTGATCGAGGACGTGGTGCCCATCATGCGCCGCACCGCCGGGCAGCTCGCCCGGCGCCTCTCCGCCTGAACCCGCTGTAACGATGCCGGGCCGACTCGGATCGTGCGCCACGGCCCGGGTAGAGGAGACGCCATGGAGAATCTCACCGTCGCCGTACTCGGAACCGGAATCATGGGCGAGCCGATCGCCCGCAACCTGCTGGGCGCCGGACACGCCGTACGCGTGTGGAACCGCACCCGGGCCAAGGCGGAGCCGCTCGCCGCCGACGGCGCCCGCGTGTGCGACGAGCCCGCCGAGGCCGCCGACGGCGCGGACGTCGTGGTCACGATGCTGTACGACGGCGAGGCCGTCGAGAACGTCATGGCCGGCGTGCTCCCGGCGATGGAGGAGGACGCGGTCTGGGCGCAGATGAGCACGGTCGGGGCCGAGGCCGCCGACCGTCTCGCGGACCTGGCCCGCCGGCGCGAGGTGCGGTTCATCGACTGCCCGGTGCTCGGCACCCGCAAGCCCGCCGAGGACGCGGCGCTCATCGTCCTGGCCGCCGGTCCCCGGGACGAGCGCGCGGAGCGGGTCTTCGACGCGGTCGGCTCCCGTACGGTCTGGGTGGGCGAGGGCACCGAGGCGTCCCGGCTGAAACTGGTCCTCAACAGCTGGGTGCTCGCGCTGACCACGGCCACCGGCGAGGCGATCGCCCTGGCGAAGGCGTTCGGCCTGGACCCGCGGCTCTTCCTCGAGACGATCGCGGGCGGATCGCTCGACTCGCAGTACGCGCAGCTGAAGGGCAGGGCGATCCTGTCCGGGGAGCTCCAGCCGAGTTTCAAGGCGGTCGGCGCAGCCAAGGACGCCGGTCTGGTCGCGTCGGCCGGGCGGGCCGCGGGGGCGGAGCCTCGTCTGGCCGAGGCCGTACGCGATCAGATGCGGCGGACGGTCGAACTCGGTCACGGCAACGAGGACATGGCCGCCGTCTACTACGCCGCTCTTCCCTCCTATTCGGAGTGAATATCGGGAGATGACCTTCACGGGGCCTGCTTTACGTGCTACCAACAAATGTAAAGCCGATCCCCCTCGGGTCCCTCGGGAGGTTCCCCGATGACGATGCGCGACCGCTACACGATCCCCGTTCCCGACGGCACCTGGGACGTACCCGCCGCGGGCGCGGCGCGGTTCACCTGGGAGTACGACGACGCCCGGGACCGCCTGCTCGCCCTGTACCAGAAGGGCAAGGACAAGCAGTGGGACGCCCAGAAGCGCATCGACTGGGACATCCCCGTCGACGTCAACAACGTCGCCGGGTTCCCTGAGGAGTTCAACCCGCTCGTCGGCTCCGACATCTGGGAGCGCATGCCGCAGGAGGCCCGCGACGAGTTCGGCCGGCACCAGGGCGCGTGGCTGTTCAGCCAGTTCCTGCACGGTGAGCAGGGCGCCCTGACCGTCTCCGCGCGGATCGTCGAGTCCGTTCCCGACCTGGACTCCAAGTTCTACGCCGCGACCCAGGTCATGGACGAGGCCCGGCACGTCGAGCTGTACAACAAGTTCGTCAACGAGAAGCTCGGCATGTACTACCCGATCAACCAGGACCTGGCCAAGCTCCTGGAGGAGTCGCTCACCGACGGCCGCTGGGACCTGCCCTACCTCGGCATGCAGGTGCTGATCGAGGGCCTGGCCCTGGCGTCCTTCGGCCTCTACCGCGACATGTCGACCAATCCGCTGGTCAAGCAGCTCCTCGCGTACGTCATGCAGGACGAGGCGCGGCACGTCGCGTTCGGCCGGCTCGCGCTGAGGGACTACTACTCCGAGCTCACCGAGAAGGAGCGGGCCGAGCGCGAGGAGTTCGTCGTCGAGGGCTGCTACCTGATGCGCGACCGTTTCAAGGGCAAGGAGATCTTCGAGACGCTCGGCATGCCGGTGAAGGAGTGCATGGCCTACGTCGACAACGGCCCGGTGTACCAGCTCTACCAGTCGCTGCTGTTCAGCCGGATCGTCCCGTGCGTCCGCGACATCGGTCTGTGGGGCGACAAGGTGCAGAAGGCGTACGCCGACATGGGCGTGCTCGACGCCGCCAAGGGCGACCTCGTCCAGCTCATGAAGCAGGACGAGCAGATCGCCGAGGACCTGGACCGGGCCAAGCACGAACAGGAGCTGGCCGAACGCCACGCCGAGGTGCACGCCGCGATCGCCGAGGGCGCCGCGACCGACTAGGGCCACTCCGTGGGCGGCGGGCCGGAGCCGTCCCGGGCACCGGCTCGGCCGACCGACCGAAGTGACGAACCCGTCGGCGGAACACCCACCGAAAACGGCGAGTTACGCGCGGTCACGGTCCGTCGCCCCCTATCGTCGGGGACTTGCGCGTGGGACCTCGGTGTCCCGCGCCGTCCGGGCGCCGGGCGGAACTCCGGTCGGCGCCCGATGTCCTGTCCCCTACCGAAGGACGATCTGTGGGTGGTTCCGGCCGACATCGCCAGACTCGCCGATCCGCACACCTCCGTGCCGGTCTGCTCGCGGCCGCCGGACTGGCCGCCGCGACGCTCGCCGCGACCGTCGCGACCCTGATCGGGTCCGCCCGATCCGCGCCTCGGGCGGACGTCGGCGCGGCGGCCGTCCCCGCGGCCCCGCCGCAGGCCCCCGGACGGGTGAGCCGGGCCCTGCGCCGCGGCCCGGTCCGGGCCCGGCCCGCACGGCACCGGGCGGCTCGGAAGCGGACCCGCCGCGCGCCGCGGCCCACGGTCCTGGACCGCGGAAGCTGCGAGGCGTCGTTCTACGGAGCGGGCCCGGCGACCGCGAGCGGCGCGCCGTACGACCCGGAGGCCCTCACGGCGGCACACCGCACCCTGCCGATGGGAGCACGGGTCCGGGTGGTCAATCTGAGCAACGCCCGCTCCGTCATCGTGCGGATCAACGACCGGGGGCCTTTCGTCCCGGGCCGGTGCCTGGACCTGTCCACGGCGGCGATGCGCGCGATCGGCGGGGTCCTCTCCGGGGTCATCCCGGTCCGGTACGAGGTGCTGGCGGGCGTCTGACGGGCCCTGAGAATGAGTGAACGCCCGCGACCGGCCCCTTCCCCCAAAGAAGCGCAGCTCGCGGGCGTTCACCTTCGCAGCCTGGACGGGTACAGATCCAAGGCCTGCGGATCCGGCCGTAACGTCGTGTCCCCCGTTGAATCCCCCAATTCATCACGACGCGTCGGCCGTTAAGGTGGTCCGTGTTCTCGCACTAGCTACGCTATGTGAGAGGGACAGGGCATTCCGTCCACCCTTGGTTGACACTTCCGCGTACACCCCCGGTTGACCTGCGGCTTTGCCGTTTTTTGGGGTTGCCGAGACAAGTATCGACCGATGATCGGAATGTGGCTGTGAGGGGCTCCACCGTGCGGGCCGGGAGATTCGTGACTCCGGCCGACGTCATCCTGTCGGTCGGGATCTTCGCTGTGTCGATTCTGTTCATTTACGGAAACAGGGATCTGAGACTCGAGATACCCCTGAACGGGGCCAGCGCGACCCTGCTGCTGGCGAAGAAACGCCTCCCCCTGGTGACACTCGCCGGCACTCTGCTGCTCACCGCCGTCCTCGCGCTGCTGCTGCGGTGGTCGTACCCGATGACCCCGGCGACCTTCGTCGCCCTGTACGCGGTCGGCCGCTACTGCTCCCGTGGCACGGCGCTGGCCGCGGCGGTCGGCACGATCGTCATCGGGTTCCTCGTCTCCGAGATCGCCGGCGCCATCCCCTCGTACACCCTGCACAACGCCCGGGACCTCGGCTGGATCGTCTTCGCGGTCCTCGCCGGGGCCTGGGTGCGGACCCAGAAGCTGTACGTCCGCGACGTCGAGGAGCGGGCCGAACGCGCCGAGCGGGAACGCGAGGAAGAGGCGCGGCGCAGGGCCGCGGAGGAACGCGTGCGCATCGCCCGGGAGTTGCACGACATCGTCGGCCACGCGCTGATGTCGATCAACGTGCTCTCGTCGGTGAGCTCCCGGATCATCGATCGGGACCCGTCCGCGGGCCGGGACTCCCTGAAGCAGATCAGCGAGATCAGCAACTCGGCCCTGCAGGAGATCCGCAGCACGTTGAACCTGCTCCGCGAGGGCACGGCGCCGCTCAAGAACCCCGAACGCGGCATCGGGGACCTCGAGCCGCTCATCGAGCAGTCCAGGCTCGGCGGCCTGCCCGTGACGTACAAGTGCCAGGCATGCGACCGGCAGATCCCGACGATCGTCGGCTTCACGGTGTACCGGATCGTCCAGGAGAGCCTGACCAACATCAGCCGGCATGCGAAGGACGTCACCAAGGTCGTCGTCGCGGTCGCCTGCGCGAACGATCATCTGGACGTCTCCGTCGTCAACGACGGCGCTCCGGTCGCGCCCGGCGGGGGCGGCGGAATCGGCATCCAGGGCATGCGCGAACGCGTCACCGCCACCGGCGGCCGCCTGGACACCACGGCGCTGCCCGGCGGCGGTTTCCGCGTGCACGCGCGTCTGCCGCTGAAGGAGGCATCCGCATGACGATTCGCGTCCTGCTGGCCGACGACCAGACGACCGTACGGGCCGGGTTCCGCATGCTGATCGACTCCACCGAGGACATGCACGTCGTGGCCGAGGCGGCCAACGGCACCCAGGCCGTCGAGTTGGCCCGTGCCACCGTGCCGGACGTCGCCCTCATGGACATCCGGATGCCCGGCATGGACGGTATCGAGGCCACCCGCCGGATCACGTCCGACCCGACGCTGCCGAACGTGCACGTCCTGATCCTCACGACATTCCAGCACGACGAGTACATCTTCGGCGCCCTGCGGGCGGGGGCCGGCGGATTCCTCCTCAAGGACACCGACCCGGACGACCTCCTGGAGGCGATCCGGGTGGTCGCCTCGGGGGAGGCGCTGCTGGGCCGGGGCCTGACCAGCCGGGTGATCAAGGAGTTGGTCGCGCAGCCGCAGCAGCCGGAACCGGGCGGCAAGGACCTCGAGGTGCTGAGCGAGCGGGAGCGGGAGGTCCTGCTGCAGATCGCGTACGGCCTCACCAACGAGGAGATCGCCGCCAAGCTGCACCTCAGCCCCGCCACCGCGAAGACCTACGTCCATCGGATCATGACGAAGCTGCACGCGCGCGACCGGGTGCAACTGGTGATCTTCGCCTACGACCAGGGACTCGTACGGCCCCGGCCCTGAATCGGCGATGACAAATGTCATCGTGAAGCCAGGATCGAGCACACTAGGGCGCTGACCGGCGCGAACCTAACGTTCTTGACATGAACGCCATCGCCTTCACCGGGGTCGCCAAGAGCTACGGATCGGTCCGCGCCGTCGATGGGCTGGACCTCACGATCGAGGCCGGCAGCACCGTCGCGCTGCTCGGCCCGAACGGAGCCGGCAAGTCCACCTCCATCGGGATGCTGCTCGGTCTCGTACGGCCGTCGTCCGGCGAGATCCGCGTCTTCGGCGACACACCCGACGCCGCGGTCAAGCGCGGCCAGGTCGGCGCGATGCTGCAGGACGGCGCGCTCGTCCCCGGCCTGACCGTCCGGGAGGTCGTCTCCTTCGTCCGGAGCATGTACCCCGACCCGATGCCGCTGGAGAGAATCCTGGAGCTGGCGAACCTGACCGACGTCGCGGGGCGCCGGGCCGACCGGCTGTCCGGCGGGCAGGCACAGCGGGTGCGGTTCGCGATCGCCGTCGCCGGCGCGCCTCGGCTGCTGGTGCTGGACGAGCCCACGGCGGCGATGGACGTGGAGTCCCGCCGGACCTTCTGGGCGAGCATGCGCGACTACGCCGCGGGAGGCCGGACGATCCTGTTCGCAACCCACTACCTGGAGGAGGCGGACGAGAACGCCGACCGGGTCATCGTCATCGCCCGGGGCCGGGTCGTCGCGGACGGCACCCCGCAGCAGATCAAGGCGGCGGTCGGCACCGGCACGGTCCGGTTCACGATCGGCGACCAGCCCACGGCCGGTCTCGACGCGCTGCCGGGCGTGCAGGCGGTCGACATCCGCGGGCCGATCGCGCAACTGCGGACCACCGACCCGGACGCGACCGTCCAGGCGCTGTACTCCACGGGCCTGCGCGTCACCGACCTGGAGGTCAAGGGTGCCGACCTCGAGGACGCCTTCCTCTCCCTCACCCACGACCGCTGACCCGGATTCCTCGGAAAGGATCACGATGCTTCGCTACCTGGGCCTGGAGATCCGGCGCACGATCCGCGACCGGCGCTTCATCTTCTTCACCATGGCCATCCCGGTCGCCTTCTACCTCCTGTGGGCGAACGTCTACGGCAAGGGCGGCGGCACGGTTCACGGGACGGATCTGAACGCCCGGACCTACCTGCTCGTGTCGATGGCCTCGTACGGCGCCGTGGGGGCCGCGCTGACGGCGACCGGGGCCCGGCTCGCGGGCGAACGGCAGAGCGGCTGGCTACGGCAGCTCCAGGTGACCCCGCTGCGGCCCTGGGCCGTGATCACCGCGAAGGTCATCGCGTCGATGTGCCTCGCGCTGCCGGCGATCATTTTCGTCGCACTCGCGGGCGTGCTGACGCAACACGTCCACCTGTCGGCCGGTGAATGGGCCGGAATGATCGGCCTGATGTGGCTCGGCACCCTGCCGTTCGCCGCGCTCGGCACGCTGATCGGCTCGCTCGTCGGCGCCGACGCCGCCCAGCCGGTGACGCTGGTCTGCTACTTCACGCTGTCCATCCTCGGCGGGCTGTGGATGCCGGTCAGCACGCTGCCCAGCGCACTGCGCCACATTTCACACTGGTTGCCGTCGAACCGGTTCGCCGGGCTGGGCTGGAGCGTCGTCGGCGGGCATGCGCCGTCCGCCTCGGACGGGCTTGTACTGGCCGGATGGGGCCTGCTCCTCGGCGTCCTCGCCATCGCGGCGTACCGCCGCGCTACCGTGCGGTCCTGATGAGCCTCTTCCTCCCGTTGGGCGCCGACGCGACCGCCAGGGTGTCCCAGGTACGCCGCCTCGTGTGGATGTCCTTCGGGCTGGTCTACCTGTTCGTCTGGCCCCTGGCCGACCTCCTGCAGCACGAACGGTCGACGGCGCGCATCGCCGTGTCGGTGGCCGCCCTGGTGGTGTTCATCGGGTTCTTCCTCACCCTTGCCATGGGCAACAAACTGGGGAGCAGCGAGACCAGCCGCCGCACCTGGATCCTGCTCGGGATCGTCACGGCGATGACGATCGGCTTCCCACTCCTGCTCGGGGGGCAATGGAACGGCCTGCCGATCTACCTAGGTGTGGCCTACGCGATGACGCTGCCGCCCGCGTGGGCCCTGCGCGGCCTCCTGGCCGCCACCGTCCTGACGGCGACCCTCTGCCTCGCAACGCACGTGCCCGGCACGACGCTGGCCTTCCTGACCTTCCAGACGCTGAGCATCGGCCTGATCCTGCTGGGCTTCCGGGGCAGCCGAATGCTGATCGTCCAGCTGCAGGAGGCGCGGAGCGAGGTCGCCCGGCTGGCCGCGAACGAGGAGCGGCTGCGGATCGCGCGCGACCTGCACGACCTGCTCGGCCACACGCTGTCACTGATCGTCCTGAAGAGCGAGGTCGCGGTGCGCATCGCCGACCGCGACCCGGCCCGGAGCCTCGATGAGATGAAGGACATCGAGACGGTCGCCCGGCAGGCGCTGACGGACGTCCGCGCGGCGGTCAGCGGCTACCGGCGGCGCGACCTCGCCGAAGAGCTCGACAACGCCCGCGGGGTGTTGGTCGCCGCCGACATCGAATTGGCGCTCAGCATCTCCGGGACGCCCCTGCCGGACGGGGTGGACGACCTGTTCGCCTGGGCGGTCCGCGAAGGCGTCACCAACATCGTCCGGCACTCCCGCGCCCGTACCGCCGACATCTCGGTCACCCGCGTGGGCGCTTGCGCCGTCCTCCAGATCAGCGACGACGGAACGGGCCCGGCGGCGGACGGCGGCGGGCCCGGTGTCGGCGGCAACGGCCTGGCGGGGCTCGGCGAACGGGTCGCGCGGGTCGGTGGGTCGGTCGAGTCCGGCCGGGGGCCGGACGGCGGTTTCCGGCTGATCGTGCGCGCTCCCCTGGACGCGCCGGCGCCGATCGCGTGAGAAGGTCATCGGGTATCGAGAAGGATCACGGGATGATTCGCGTACTGCTGGCCGAGGATCAGGGCATGGTGCGTGGCGCGCTCGCCACCCTGCTGAGCCTCGAGGACGACATCGAGGTGATCGGCGAGGCCGCCGACGGCGACGAGGCCCTGGCCGTCGCCGCGCGGACGCGCCCCGACGTCGCGCTGCTCGACATCGAGATGCCCGGCCGCAACGGCATCGACACCGCCGCCGCGCTGCGCGAGTCCCTGCCGGACTGCCAGGTGATCATCCTGACGACGTTCGGCCGCCCGGGTTACCTGCGCAGTGCCATGGAGGCGGGCGCGTCGGCCTTCCTGGTCAAGGACAGCCCGGCGCGCGAGCTGGCGGCCGCGATCCGGCGCGTGCTGGCCGGCGAACGCGTCATCGACCCCGCGCTCGCCGCAGCCGCGCTCAGCGCGGGCCCGAATCCCCTGTCCCCGCGCGAACGCGAGGCGCTGGCCGCGGCGGCCGACGGCTCGACCATCGGCGACGTCGCGCGCAAGCTGCACCTGGGGGAGGGCACGGTCCGCAACTACCTGTCGGCGGCGATCCGCAAGACCGGCGCCCGCAACCGCATCGAGGCCGTACGGGCCGCCCAGCGCCAGGGCTGGCTCTAGATCTTCCGCGTCGACGCCGTGAACCGGTCACCCGTCCGGCCCGTATGCCGAATTAGATGATCTTCCAGGCCATCCAACCTGGGGTGGATGGCCTGGAAGGCATCGCTCGGCTTATCGTCGTCAGAAAGGGTTGCGCATGATCCGCGGAATCCTGCTGCCGCTGGGCCTCGCCGCCGGCATCGCCGGCGGTGTCCTCTTCTCCGCGGGCTCGGCCTCCGCCGCGACTTTCGTTCCCGGTGGGGTCTACCCCTCGGTCCAGGCGTGCTCGGACGCCGGCAACGCCGGCTTCCCGCAGGGACGCTGGGTCGGCTTCTACTGCCAGCCGCTCGGCTACGGCCAGTACGAGCTCTGGGTCCAGCCGACCCACTGACCTGATCTTCCCGGCGGCGCCGTCCCTTCCCGCCTGCGACGCGCACGGGAAGGGACGGCGGACCGCCGCTATGAACCCACCCGGCGGGGGCGTGCCGAACTCTCGGATACCACCGCCATAGCCGCCCAGATTGCCCTAATCCACCCGCTTCGCGAGCCAGCGGATACCAGGTTCACCGAGCATTCCGCACGCCGCCACCCGCCGGAGAGTCTCGCCACTCATCGTGGCCGCCGGACAGCGACCGCCGCCGATTCGGACCGGCCGCCGGCACCGGTTCCCGAAGTTGCCGTCGTTGCTGACGGATTGCCGTCGGCATGGCCGATAGAACGTCCGAACCGTCCGCGTTCAACCCGGCGACAGCGACGGCACGGTTGGGGGCGCCACCTGCTCTTTCGCCAAGCTGGTACGCGCGGGTCATCGCCTCCGAGGGGGAGGCGGCGTTACCGCCAACGCCATCACCCACGGCACCGCCCCCATCACCCTCGCCCTGACCGCACGCCTCGGGAACACGCCGGCCATCGTCATCGATGTCGCCGACGCCTCCCCGGATCTGCCCGCACAGGACCTTCCCGGAGAAGCGGTCACTTCGGCCTGGGGATCGCCGAAGAACTCGCCCGCGTCACCGTCCACCCGGCCCAGCCCGGCAAGACCGTACGCGCCACCTTCGGCGTCATCGCCGCAAGCCGGCTGCCGTGACCTCCTTAAGAGGCCGTTCTACCTGCCTCGCGTTTTCGCGAACGATCGGGTGACCAGCGGCGGGGCGGCGGCCATCCACCTCCTTGATGGCCGCTCAACGCAGCGCGCAGTTCCGGACGCGCACCTTCGGCGCGTTGCCGCGCCGATTTGCCCCGCTTGTCCGCCTTGGCTGATCCGGCGGCGGCCAGATCGCGCGCAGAAGTCTCGGAGAACGCGGCCGCAGCCGCCCAAGTTGCCCTGGTTCACCCCCTCCGCGAGCCGGAGCGGGGTGCGTTCACCGAGCGTTCTGCACCTGCCAGCGTCAGGCCGGCAAACGCCGTGGGCTCGGACCGGAGGCGGCAGCGCCGGCGCCTGTGGTCGCCGTCGCTGTCGACAGGTTGCCGTCGGGGTGGCCGGTGGGGTGTCCGGATCGTCGCGTTCGGCCCGGCGATACCGGCGGCGAGGTCCTAGGTCACGCAGTTTCCCGGCTCCTCAACGTGAGGAGCTCGGGAATTGGATCACCTTCAGTGACGCCAGCCGGTTCTACGGAGCCTTCGGCGCAGTCGGCGCCATTCGGGTGTCGGTTCCGGCGCGGGTGCGCCTGGTCGAGGGCGTCTGCGGGGGTGACGCCTCAGTGCGGGTCCCGGAGTATCCAGGGCGGCGGTCCGAACTCGATGACCGGCTGGCGGAAGATCGGGATGTCCGGGTTCCGCGCCAAGATCACGGCCCAGATCTCGTCGAACGCCCGCATCGCCCGGCTGATCTCATACCACTCGATCAGTTTGTCCAGCGTCGTCTCCTTCAGCCCTCCACCCCAGTGGCTGAGGACCTGCTGGTGACCGCTGTCGTCCCGGGTGCCCAGGCTGGCCACCATGTGGTTCGTTCCGCCCATGGAGATCACACATCCCGCGGGGACGTCCGGTGTGCTGATCTTGGTCACCGGGTCGATCTCAAGGCGGCTGCGCGGGCCGGAACACATCTGTTCCAGCAGCCTCGCGTAGTACCTGCGGCAGAGGCGGGCGGCCGCCGCGGCGTCGTGCGCGTTGACGTGAACCTGTTTCAGCCACGCCTTGTCGACGAGGCCGGCGCGGTAGGCGGTGTAAAGGACGGCCTCCCAGCAGTTCATCGTGTCCGACGGTCCCGGTTCGGGGCCGTCCTCGAAGAGCCAGGTCAGAAAGCCGTTCTTCGGATGGCCGGGAAGCTGCATGCTCACCCTGCCGGAAGCCCGGTCCAGTCACTGGGCACCCACGTGAACCAGCCGAGCATCTCCCTGCCCGCGCCGAGGAAGGCCCGCGCCCGAGTCTCGGCGGACCACGCCGCGGAGATGACGCCACCCTCAAGCCGCTCTTTCAGGGCTTCGCTGTTCGCGCCCATGGAAGCTCCCTTTTTCGTTGTACCCCTCCGCCGAACGGCGGACATGCCGGCCCTTATGACCGGCACTGCCGGAACCGTGCCGGGAGACGGTCGATCCGCCACTCGAGCGGCGGAGCCGCGCCGGGTGATCGGCTCCCGCTACCGGCGGAGGAACTCCATCGCCTGATGCCACACCTCGGGCGGTTCCGGATCGGCCATGGTCCACTCGGTGGACCGCACCGCCCCGCGGTGCCGGTACGTGCGCATGATCTGGCGGTGGACCGGCAGGGCGACGAAGTCGCGCATGGCCTGCCGGGTCCGCCAGACGGAGACCGAGCCCGACCTGCGCCGCAGGGGCTCCGCCCACAGCCAGTGTCCGACGGCGCCGTCGAGGGTCGGCCACAGCCGCGCGAGCCGGGTGCCGGCCCGGTAGATGCCCGGCATGTCCCACAGGTGGTCCGCGGTGAAGGCGGTGACGCTGACGAGCACCTGCCCGTCCGGGGCGGCCGGGCCGGGGGTCCACTTCGTTCTCAGCACGGTTCAGTCCTCCGGGAGGATGGCGGGATCGGTGGCGTTGGTGCGCAGCCGGTCCAGCACGGCGCGGCGGGCGCGGGCGAAGGTGACCTGTTGGTCGACGAGCCGCGCGTGGACCACCGCCGACTCGCCCAGCGCGTCGATCTCGTAGGCGAGCTGACCGGGGTCGACCCGGTCGGTGAGCTCGCCGAGGGCGATCGCCTCCTCGATCAGTGACCGGATGAAGTTCAGCCAGTCGTGGAGCGACTCGGCCGTCTTGGCGTGGACGGCGCCGGGCCGGTCGTCGAACTCGGTCTGCGCGGCGAGGAAGAAACAGCCTCCGGGCAGCACGCCGTCGGCGTAGAAGGCCAGCCGTGCCTCGTGGAGCGCGAAGACCCTGCGCAGGCCGGGGGGCGTGCGCAGGGCGGGGGCCATGACGCGGTCGGTCCACTGGCGGCGCGCCCAGTCGATCGCGTCCAGTTGGAGGTGTTCCTTGTCCTTCCAGTGGGCGAACAGCCCGGACTTGCTCGTGCCGAGATGCTCGGCGAGCCGTCCGAACGACAGGCCCTCCAGACCGTGCACCGAGGCCAACGTCCCGCTAAAGACGGCGCTGAGATCGCTGGTATGGTGAGATGCGAGTAGCCCCGATTTCAGGGAGACAGACGTGGTTGGTGACGACGACATCTCCGGCTGATACCCGGACATGACGGCCACCGGCAGGCGCGCAGGAGCGCCGCCGACGTGGCCGAACGGTCGTTTCACCCTTCCCTGTTTCCCCTGCGGATGGCCGTTGTGCCCCGCGTTCGACCCGAGGGCTCTCTCATGTCCGACGCTTTCATCGTCTGTTCGAACCTGTCCTTCTCCTGGCCCGACGACACGCCCGTCTTCGAGGACCTGTCCTTCGCCGTCGGCGGCGGCCGTACGGGCCTCGTCGCGCCGAACGGCGCCGGGAAGAGCACCCTGCTCAAGCTGATCGCCGGTGAGTACCGGCCCGGCGGCGGGACCGTGTCCGTCGAGGGCGTGCTCGGCTACCTCCCGCAGACGCTGCCCCTCACCGATGGCCTGACCGTGGCGGAGGTCCTCGGGGTCGCCTCGGTGATCCGCGCGATCGACGCCATCGAGGCCGGAGACGCCAGCGAGGAGAACTTCGCCACGGTCGGCGACGACTGGGACATCGAGGACCGCACGCAGGCGCAGCTCGACCGGCTCGGCCTCGGGGACGTCGACCTGGCCCGGTCCCTGCGTACGCTCAGCGGCGGCCAGATCGTGTCCCTTGGCCTGGCGGCCCAACTGCTGCGGCGGCCCGACGTCCTGCTGCTCGACGAACCGACCAACAACCTCGACCTGGAGGCGCGCCGCAGGCTCTACGGAGTACTGGAGGACTGGAAGGGCTGCCTGCTGCTGGTCAGCCACGACCGGGCGCTGCTCGACCGCATGGACCGCATCGCCGAACTCGACCGTGGCGAGGTCCGCTTCCACGGCGGGAACTTCACCGCCTACGAGGCGGCCGTACGCGCCGAGCGCGAGGTCGCCGAGAAGAACATCCGGGCCGCCGAGCAGGAGGTCAAGCGGGAGAAGCGGGAGATGCAGCAGGCCCGGGAGCGGGCCGAACGCCGGGCGGGCAACGCCGCGCGGAACATCCAGAACGCCGGCCTGCCCAAGATCCTCGCCGGGGCGCGGAAGCGGCGTGCCCAGGAGTCGGCGGGCAAGGCGGACGAGACGCACGCCGCGCGGGTGGCCGGGGCCAAGTCGCGGCTCGACGAGGCGAGCCGCGCGCTGCGCGACGATCAGCGGATCACGCTGGAGCTGCCCGAGACGAACGTCCCGGCCGGCCGCACGGTCTTCCTGGGCGAGCGGATGCAGGTCCGCCACGGAGATCGGGCGATCTACGCCGGCGAGGGCGTCGACCTCGTCATCCGAGGGCCGGAGCGGATCGCGCTCACCGGGCCGAACGGCGGCGGCAAGTCCACCCTGCTGCGCCTGGTCAACGGCGAGCTGGAGCCGGACGGCGGCGAGACGAGGCGGGCCGACGGCCGGGTCGCGTACCTGTCCCAGCGGCTCGACCTGCTCGATCCGGACCGCACCGTGGCGCAGAACCTCGCGGCGTACGCGCCCGGCATGCCGGAGTCGCAGCGGATGAACCTTCTCGCCCGCTTCCTGTTCCGGGGATCGCGCGTCCACCTCCCGGTCGGGGTGCTGTCCGGCGGCGAACGGCTGCGCGCCACGCTCGCCTGTGTCCTGTTCGCCGAACCCGCGCCCCAGCTCCTGCTGCTGGACGAGCCGACCAACAACCTCGACCTGGTGAGCGTCGGCCAGTTGGAGAGCGCCCTGGGCGCCTACGAAGGCGCCTTCGTCGTGGTCAGCCACGACGAACGGTTCCTCGGCGAGATCGGGATCAGCCGCTGGCTGCGGCTGACGGAGGGCCGGCTGCTCGAGACGGGCGCGCCCGCCGGGGAGTAGACCTTGAGCCGTTCCCGAGGGGGACCGGTTACAAAGCCGAGGGGCCATCTTTTGGCGGGGCCACCGCGCGCTCATCGCCGGTCCTGGAAGGGACAATGAGCGCGATAACCCTCGAAAGGGAGGTTCTACGTGTCCAACTCGCAGGCTGTGACGACCCGTCCGGCCGTCCTCGGCGACCTGGTGCCGGGCCGGCTGGTCCGCGACGTCGCGCTGGTCGTCGGCGCGGCGGTCTTCGTCGGACTGGCCGCACAGGTCAGCGTGCCCATCCCGGGAACGCCGGTGCCGGTGACCGGCCAGACGTTCGCGGTCCTGCTGTCGGGCGCGGCGCTCGGGTTCCGCCGTGGCGCCCTGTCCATGGCGCTGTACGCGCTCGCCGGAATGGTCGGCGTGCCGTGGTTCGCCGACGGCGGGTCCGGATGGCGGATGGCGTCGTTCGGTTACGTCCTCGGCTTCGTGCTGGCGGGCGCCGTCGTGGGCGCCCTGGCCGCCCGGGGCGGCGACCGGTCGCCGCTGCGGACCGTGGGCACGATGGCCCTCGGCCTCGCCGTGATCTACGCGGTCGGGGTGCCGTGGCTGATGGCCTGGACCCACAGCGACCTGGGCCAGGCCCTCGCGATGGGCGTCCGGCCGTTCCTGGTCGGCGACGCGATCAAGATCGCGCTCGCGGCCGGGCTGCTGCCCGGCGCCTGGCGGCTCCTTCGCCGCTGACGCCACCGCATGAGATGAGGGCCCGGCTCCCGGTGAACGGGGCCGGGCCCTCGTCGTCGGCGCGGGCCCTCGTCGTACGCGACCCCCGTCGTCGGCGCGAGCCCTCGTCGTACGCGACCCTCGTCGTCAGCGCGGGCCCCGTCGTCAGCGGCCGCTGAGGTGGTCGGCCAGGTAGCCGTGGATGAGCCGTTCGACCTCGGCGAGCAGCGCCGGGTCGCCGTCCGGTTTGTTGCGGAAGGCCAGCTTGAGCACCGCGTCCGCCGCCTCGACGGAGACGGCCAGCGCGCGGGCGAAGTCCCCGTCGTCCGGCAGGTCGAACGCCGAGACGAGGAGCGTCTTCAGCCGGTCCGCGACGACGGCGTTGTTCTCGGCGGCGACGTCGAGCAGGTGGACGTCCGCGATGTCCCCGAAGCGCAGCACCCGGAAGCCCGGGACCGTACGGTGCATGGCGACGAAGATCTCGATGACCGTGCCGACGGCGTCGTACCAGTGCGCGTAGCGCCGCTCGGCGAGCGCCCGCTCCACCCGGTCGCCGAACATGTCCAGGTTGCGGAGCGCGAGCTGCTGCGCGATCGCCTTCTTGTCCGGGAAGAACTGGTAGACCGAGCCGATCGCGACCTCGGCCCGCTGGGCGATCTTGGTGGTGGACAGGCCGTCGTACCCGGACTCGTCGAGGATCTCCGCACACGCGTCGAGCATGCGCTGGACGCGTTCGGCACTCCGTCGTTGCGCAGGTCGGCGGCGCAGCGCCGAGCTATCCGTCGTCACACGTCCAATCATGCCTTTCCCGACGGAGATACCGGCGCGTAATATCCGAGGTCCGTTCACGTTTGCGGGGAGGTGGGCCGTGTTCCCCACGGACTTTCAATGGGGTGTCGCGACCGCGGCGTTCCAGATCGAGGGCGCGACGGAGGAGGACGGCCGGGGGCCGTCCACGTGGGACACGTTCTGCCGGGAGCCCGGCCGCGTACGGGACGGGCACACCGCCGACGTCGCCTGCGACCACTACCACCGGTGGGCCGAGGACCTCGACCTGATCGCCGGCCTCGGCGCCCGCGCGTACCGCTTCTCCATCGCCTGGCCCCGCGTCCAGCCCACCGGCAGCGGCGCGGCCAACTCCAAGGGCCTGGACTTCTACGACCGTCTCGTCGACGGCCTCGCCGAACGCGGGATCGCGGCCGTGCCCACGCTGTACCACTGGGACCTCCCCCAGCCGCTGGAGGACGCCGGCGGGTGGATGAACCGCGACACCGCCCACCGCTTCGCCGAGTACGCCGCGCTCGTCGCCGAACGGCTGGCCGACCGCGTCGACCTGTGGATCACCCTCAACGAGCCGATGGTCGTGATGGCGTACGGCTACGCCTTCGGGATCTACGCGCCGGGCCGGGCGCTCATGCTCGACGCGCTGCCCACCGCCCACCACCAGCTCCTCGGCCACGGCCTCGCCGTCGCCGCCCTGCGCGACGCCGGTGCGGAGCGGGTCGGGATCGCCAACCACCACACCCCGGCGTGGCCGGTCGACGACACCGCCGAGGACGCCGAGGCGGCCGCCGCCTTCGACGACCTGCTGAACTGGCAGTTCGCCGACCCGATCCTGCTCGGCCGCTACCCCGACCTCGGCCTGGACATGTCCCACGTCCGGGACGGCGACCTCGAGGTGATCGGCGCGCCGATCGACGCGCTCGGCGTGAACTACTACCACCCGACCGGGATCGCCGCCCCGACCGACGACTCCCTGCCCTTCGCGATGCGCGACCTGACCGGCTTCCCGACGACGGGGATGGGCTGGCCGGTCGTCCCGGACGGGCTGCACCGGCTCCTGGTCGACCTGCGGGACCGGTACGGCGCCGCGCTCCCGCCGGTGTACATCACCGAGAGCGGCTGCTCCTACGACGAGTCGCTGGACGACGACGCCCGCATCGGCTTCCTGAACGCGCACGTCGGCGCCGTGCAGGCGGCGATGCACGACGGCGTCGACGTGCGCGGCTACTTCGTCTGGTCGCTGCTCGACAACTTCGAGTGGGCCGAAGGTTACGCGCCGCGCTTCGGACTCGTGCACGTCGACTACGCCACCCAGCGGCGCACGCCGCGCGCGTCGTACGGCTGGTACCGCGACCTGATCGCGGGCTCGTCCTGATCTTGGGCTTTTCCTGATCAGGGCGCGGCGGTGAGACCGGTGCAGCGGCGCAGCCGCTCCCACTTGGCGTGCGCCCGGGTCGCCGCCGCGCCGTCGAGCAGCCGCGGCACGCCCTTGGTGATGTAGGCCGGCTTCCACGCGGCCCCCAGCACCTTCCGCTTGCGCAGGGTGACCTCGAGGATGCCGGTGTTTGGGTCGTTGCGATCCGGGGCGGTGAAGAAGTAGTTGCCGAGGCCGTAGTCGACGTACCGGCCCTTCATGTACCCGCCGCCGAGGGGGATGTGGGCGTGCCCGCCGACGATCACGTCCGCGCCGGCCCGGACGAGGGCGCGGGCCAGCGTCTTCTGGCGGGGCAGCGGGCAGGGGTTCTTCTCCTGCCCCCAGTGCAGGTACACGATGACGGTGTCGGCGTTGCGGCGCGCCGCGCGCACCTCGTTGAGGAGGCGCGGGACGTTCTTGGCCGAGGCGAGCCCGCCCTTCGTCGCGGTCGCCGTCCAGGCGGTGAGCAGGTTGTCGTCCAGGACCTGGGTGGCGCCGAGGATCGCGATGCGGTCGCCCTTGACCGTCACGTAGTACGGCCGGAATGCCTGGGCGGCGTTCGCGCCGATGCCGACGGTGGGGAAGCCCGACTTCTTGATGGCCGCGAGCGAGTCGCGCAGGCCGACCGTGCCGTAGTCCATGGCGTGGTTGTTGGCCATGGTCACCACGTCGACGCCGGCGGCCCGCAGGGCGGTGAACGCGCTCGGCGGCGCCCGGAACGTGAACTGCTTCGGCGCCTTCGTCCCGCGCGTGGTGATGGCCGTCTCCAGGTTGACCATGGCAAGGTCGGCGCGCGTCAGCTCGGGGATGGTCGGGCCGAGCGCGGTGGCGGGGTCGGCCAGGCGGGCGCGGAGCCGCCCGTTGAAATGGACGTCCCCGGCGAACGCCACCGTGATCGGCCCGTCCTTGGCATCGCCCTGCGCCTTGCCGGACGGCGCGGAGGCGCGCGGGCTCTTCGCCGCGCCACCGCCGCCACAGGCCGCCGCCGCGGCCGCCACACCGGCCAGCGCGGCCGTCACCATCGTTCGCCGCATCACGCCCACCATCCCCGGGAAAGGATCACCAGGATGGCATCTTTTCCGCATTCCGGATAAATGGAGTGATCTTGCTCGACATCGCGAGCATCCGCGCCGAGACCCCCGGCTGCCGGGAGGTCGTGCACCTGAACGCCGCCGGATCGGCGCTGCCACCACGGGCCGTACTCGACGCGATGCGCGACCACCTCGACCTCGAAGCGCGCGTCGGCGGGTACGAGGCCGCCGACGCCGCCGCGGCCCGGCTCGCCGGGACGTACGACTCCCTCGCCCGCCTCATCGGCGCGCACCCCGACGAGATCGCCTACGCGGAGAGCGCCACACGCGCCTGGGACATGGCGTTCTACGGCATTCCGTTCCGGCCCGGCGACCGTATCCTCACCAGCGCCGGCGAGTACTCCAGCAACGCGATCGCCTTTCTCCACGCGGCCCGCCGTCAGGGCGTGAAGGTCGAGGTCGTCCCCGACGACGAGTACGGCCAGATCTCGCTCGACGCCCTCGATGCCGCACTCGACGACGACGTACGGCTCGTGGCGATCAACCACGTCCCCACCCACGACGGCCTGATCAACCCGGTCGCGGAGGTCGGCCGCCTGGCCCGGGCGGCCGGCGCGCTGTACCTGCTCGACGCCTGCCAGTCCGTCGGCCAGCTCGCGGTGGACGTCGAGGAGATCGGCTGCGACCTGCTGTCGGCCACGGGCCGCAAGTTCCTGCGCGGACCGCGCGGCACCGGCCTCCTCTACGTACGGCGGTCGGCGCTCGGCCTTCTCGAACCGCCGTTCCTCGACCTGCGGGCCGCGGACTGGACGGGGCCGGAGTCGTACGAGCTGCGGGGCGACGCCCGCCGGTTCGAGTCGTGGGAGAGGTCCGTCGCCGGGCAGCTCGGTCTGGGCGCCGCGGCGGAGTACGCCATGACGATCGGCCCGGCGGCCATCGAGGAGCGCGTCCTGGAGCTCGGCGCGCTGCTGCGCACGGCCCTCGCGAAGATCCCGGGCGTCACCGTACGGGACCGGGGGCTGCACCGGTCGGGCATCGTGACGTTCACGCACCGGGACCGTGAGGCCGCCGACATCGTCGCGTCGCTCGCCGAAAGACGGATCCACGTGCGAGTGTCCCAGCAGACCTACCGCTACGACGAGGGCGCGCGGCCCGAGCCGCGGGTGCGGGCGTCGGTGCACTACTACACCACCGAGGACGAGATCCATCGGCTCATCACCGCACTCTGAGGAGTATCTCCAGCTAGATCAACATTTAGGATGACCGTTCTCGGGTCAAGGCTGCATCTATCCTTGGTATGAACGAATTCAATCAGGGGGACAGCGTGGGTGAGGCCAAGGACCGGGGGCACGGCGACGCCGCGGCCGCCGAGCTGCGTGCTGCCGGGTTCCGCGTCACCGCCGCCCGGTTGGCGATCCTCGACACCGTGCGCTCGGGCGACCACCTCGACGTCGACACGGTCACCGCGCGCGTGCGCGAGCGGCTCGGCCGGGTGTCCGTCCAGGCCGTGTACGAGGCGTTGCACGCCTTCACCGGCGCCGGCCTCGTGCGCCGGATCGAGCCGGCCGGCAGCCCGGCGCGGTTCGAGGGACGGGTCGGTGACAACCACCACCACCTCGTCTGCCGGGAGTGCGGCCGCGTCACCGACGTCGACTGTGCCGTTGGCGAGACCCCCTGCCTCGCGCCCGACCACGACGCCGGCTACCTGGTCGACGAGGCGGACGTCACCTTCTGGGGCCACTGCCCCGACTGTCGGCGGAAGCCGGTCCGGGAACACGCCTGACCCGGACCACGCCGGTCACCGTCATCGGGCGCGGGACCGCTCGCGCCCGCCACATCCCTTCGGAAGGCCCGAACCCGTCGGGCCGCTCCTTGCTCCTCAGGGCAGCTGCCCGACCCGGTCGACGTACGCCGTGCGCAGCACCGCGTCGGCCGCGATCACGCTGCCCGCCGCGTGCCCGTCGAGCGGCCGTCACCGTTGCCCACCGTCGCAGCGGTCGCCGACGGGACCGCGACGCCCGTCGCCTGCCCTCTCCGGTCAGCCGGTCGCGCTGGCGAGCCAAGGTGGCCGGCGGCTCCCGGTCGAGTTCTGCGCCGAGCTCGCGGAGCATCGTCATGTCATCCATCGGTCCGCTCCTTCGTGGGGTCGACTCCGCCGAGTGCGGCACGATGCCGAAGAGCCAGGCCCCGCATCGATGAGGTCCGGTGCCCGCCTCCCGCTGGAGTGACCGATGCCAACGGCCGTCCCCCGCCTTCGGCTCGTCGCCAGAACCTTCCGCGCGCTGCCGATCGCCGTCGCCGCCCTGGCCCTCGCGGCCGGTACCGCCTCGGCCGCCGATCCGCCGCCGGCCGGTTCGGCCCCGCCGGACCAGGACCCCTTCTACAGCGCGCCCGCCGACATCGGCTCGTACCAGCCGGGTCAGGTCGTCGCCGACCGGAAGATCACTCCGGAGGTGGGCGGCCTGGCCACCACGACCGACGTGTGGCAGATCTCCTACCGCACCGACGACTCGCACGGCCGGCCCGAGCCGGCGGTCACGACGCTGCTCGTCCCGAAGAAGGCGTGGACGGGCGGCGGTCGGCGTCCCGTCGTCTCGGTGCAGGCGGCCGAGGACTCCACCGGCACGCAGTGCGCGCCATCGTACGGAGTCTCCTCGGGCCAGGGGTACGCGGCCTCGTCCGCGATCTACCCGGCCGCCGTGCTGGCCAAGGGCTGGGCGGTCGCGATGCCCGACTTCGAGGGCCCGAAGTCGGTCTTCATGGGCGGCCCGCAGGCCGGGCACGCGGTGCTCGACGGGATCCGGGCCGTTCGGAACCTCGGCGCCGGCGGCGTCGGCACGACCAAACCCTGGGCCCTGAACGGCTACTCCGGCGGCGCCCAGGCCACCGGCTGGGCCGCCGAACTGCAGCCCTCGTACGCTCCGGACGTCAGGCTCGTCGGGGCGGCCATGGGTGGGACTCCGGCCGACCCGACGGCGGTGGCGCGGTCGCTGGACGGCGGGGTCTTCTCCGGCTTCGAGGCCGCCGCCACCGTCAGTCTGGCCGCGGAGTACCCCGAGGCCGGCATCGACGACCTGACCAACGCCGCGGGCAAGGAGGCGCTGCAGAAGGCGCGCGGCACGTGCCTCGCCGACCTGCTCACCGGCTTCGCGTTCAAGAAACTCGCGGACTACACCACCGTGCCCGACCCCCTGTCGGTCCCCTCCGTGGCGGCGATGCTCGAGAAGAACACCATGGGCGCGGCGGCGCCGACGACGCCGATCTACGACTACCACGCCGACACCGACGAGATCGTCCCCGTCGCCCAGGACGACGCCCTGACCCGGACGTGGTGCGCCAAGGGCGCCACCGTGCAGGTCGTCCGCGACCTCCTCGGGGAACACGCCACCGAGATGGTCGTCCGGCAGAACGACGTGCTGTCCTTCCTCACCGACCGCTTCGCCGGCCGGACTCCCGGGACCACCTGCCGTCCCGTGTAGAAATGGACGATGACGTCCATCAGGCTGGTGCAGGGCGATATCACCGAGCAGGAGGTCGACGCGGTCGTCAACGCGGCCAACTCCTCGCTGCTCGGCGGAGGCGGCGTGGACGGCGCGATCCACCGCCGGGGCGGCCCGGCGATCCTGGCCGCGTGCCGGGACCTGCGCGCGTCCCGGTACGGCGGAGGGCTCCCGACCGGGCAGGCGGTGGCGACGACCGCCGGACGGCTGCCCGCGCGGTGGGTGATCCACACGGTCGGTCCGGTGTACTCCCGGTCCGAGGACCGCTCCGCGCTGCTGGCCTCCTGCTATCGAGAGTCGCTGCGGGTCGCGGACGAGCTGGGCGCCGTCACCGTCGCCTTCCCCGCCGTGTCCGCCGGCGTCTACGGCTGGCCGCTGGACGACGCCGCGCGCATCGCGGTCGGCACGGTACGGGCGACGCCGAGCCGGGTGGACGAGGCGCGGTTCGTGCTCTTCACCGCGGACGTCCACGACGCCTTCGCGCGGGCACTGGCGGGCTGAGAATGCGAGCGGCCCCTCCCCGGGGCCGCTTCGTCGTCAGGCGCTCCTGGAACCGCGGTCGGCACTATGGCGGTTCCTCCGCTCAACCGGTGTAGGGCCGGGCCGTACGGGCGTCGGTCAGGGCACGGGCCCACCAGACGAGCTGGTCGAGCAGGGGCGTGACGGCGGCGTTGCAGGCGGCGGTGGCCTTCGGCCAGCTGCCGTCGGCGGCGAACAGGTCCCAGTAGCAGGGCAGGCCGATCGTCGCCGCGATCGGCACCGCGTGCAGTTCGGTGAAGATCTGCCGGAGCTGGGCGACGGCGTGCAGGCCACCGGACTCCCGGCCGTACGCGACGAAGGCGACGGGCTTGGCGTGCCACTCCTCGTACAGCCAGTCGATCGCGGTCTTGAGCGGAGCGGGGAAGCTCCGGTTGTACTCCGGCGTCACGACCACGAACGCGTCCGCGGCGGCCAGGCGCGCGCCGAACTCCGCGACCCCCGGCGGTACGGCCTCGTCGTGGTCGCAGAGGGTCGAGGGAAGCCGCGTCTCGGCCAGGTCGACCAGGTCGACCTCGAGATCCCCGCGCCGCCGTGCCCGTACGGTGAACCACTCGGCCACGGTGGGGCCGAACCGGCCGTTGCGGGTGCTGGCGATGATGACGGCCAGTCGCACCATGTCCCCTCCCGCCGTTCTCGGTGTGGTCCCACCGTGCAGGAGGGGGTTTACGGCTTCTTTACGGCGTCCCGCGCCTGACCCAAGTCACTCGGTGGCCGCGTCCACCCGGCCCGGGGCGAGTTCGAAGGGCGGCGTGTGCTCCCGCAGGGCGGACTGCTCCTCCGGGCCGCCGATGGCTCCCGGCCGCGGTTCCGGCACGTGCGCGTCCCGTCCTTGCTCGCGTGGCGCCGGACGGACGTTCCCGGCCTCCTCCGGCTGCTCGGTCCGGCCGCCGAACGCGGCGCTGACCGCCCGCAGCGCGGCGGTGACCTCGCCGGGGATGACCCAGAAGGAGTTCCCCTCCCCTGCCGCGATCTTCGGCAGCGTCTGGAGGTACTGGTAGGCGAGCAGCTTGGGATCGGGGTCGTTCTGGTGGATCGAGCTGAAGACCTGCTCGATGGCCTTCGCCTCGCCCTCGGCCTTGAGGATCGCGGCCTGCCGCGCGCCCTCCGCCTGCAGGATCGCCCCCTGCTTCTCCCCTTCGGCGGTCAGGATCCGGGACTGCCGCACGCCTTCGGCCTGCAGGATGGTGGCCCGCTTCTCGCGCTCGGCCCGCATCTGCTTCTCCATCGCGTCCTTGATGGACTGGGGCGGTTCGATCGCCTTGATCTCCACGCGGGTCACCCGGATGCCCCACTTGCCGGACGCGTCGTCCAGCACGCCGCGCAGCGCGGTGTTGATCCGGTCACGGGAGGAGAGCGTGGCCTCCAGGTCGAGCGTGCCGATCACGTTGCGGAGCTGGGTGGCGGTGAGCTGCTCGATCGCCTTGATGTAGTCGACGATCTCGTAGTCCGCCGCCCGCGGATCGGTGACCTGGAAGAACAGCACCGTGTCGATGTGCACGACGACGTTGTCCTCGGTGATGACCGGCTGCCCCTGGAACGCCACGACCTGCTCGCGCAGGTCGATCAGCGGCTTCACCCGGTCCGCGAACGGCACGATGAAGTTCAGGCCCGGCTGGAGGGTCTTGCGGTAGCGGCCGAAGCGTTCGACGTTCCGCGCGCGGGCCTGGGGCACGATCCACACGGTCCGCATCACCACGGTCCCCACCAGGAGCAGCGCGATGATCAGTGCGACGATGCCTGCTACGGCGAAGTCGGCCATGGGTCCTCCCGAGGATGTACGAGGGCGGTGACGCCTTCGATGGCGAGGACGTCCACGACCGCCCCCTCTGGAATCACGACTCCGGGGTCGTACGGGCGCGCGCTCCATTCCTCACCGCCGATGCGCACCCGGCCCGAGTAGCGGGAGACCTCGGTGATGGCCAGCGCCTCACGTCCCACGAGCGCCGCGGTGCCGCTGCGCAGCAATGGCGGCTGCCGGACGTGCCGAAGGGCGATCGGGCGTACGGCGGCGAGCCCGGCGGCCGAGGTCGCGCCGAACACGATCACCTGGACCAGCAGGGGAAGGCCGACCGACGCGCTCACGGCGGCGACGAGCGCCCCGACCGCCATCAGCCCGAGCGCGAACGTCAGCGTGGTCACCTCGGCGATTCCGAGAACTGCGGCCACGACCAGCCAGACGACCCACGCCGGCATCGGGAGCTCCTTAAGTGACGCACGGCCCTGAGTCCACGGTAACTCCGTACGCGCCGATTGCCGCCGTCCGAGGAGGCGATACTTGCCGCTCGGACCGGTCCCTTATGTGCCAGGGGAAATCGAGACGGGTAGGACCCCCGGTGATGGGGACGTAGGACGGCAGACTAATGTCCGAAAAGCGAAGCCATCCGAGGAGGTGCGGTGAACCGCCAACGGGTGAGCAGGATCTCCCGGTCGCTGGTGCGGCCCCGTCCCCTGAAGGTCGCCGAAGATCTCGAGCACGCCGACGCCCTCGACGGGGCCGCGCGGTCGATCACCAAGGTCGTACGGCGGTTGCTGCCCCCAGGCCCCGTCAAGGATCTGCTGCACGGAGTTCCGTTGGGCCACCCGGCCCATCCCCCTTTGACCGACATCCCGATCGGCTGTTTCGTCTCGGCCGCCGTACTCGACCTGCTGCCCGGGACCGAAACGGCGTCCGAAGTGCTGGTCGCGACCGGGTTGGCGGCGTCGGTCCCGACCGTTCTGACCGGGGTCGCGGACTGGTCGGCCCTGCACAGCGAGCAACAGCGCGTCGGCCTGGTCCACGCGCTCAGCAACGCGGCGGGCAGCACGCTCTACACCGTCTCGCTCCTCGCCCGCAGGCGCGGCTTCACCGGTGCGGGCAAGGCGTTGTCCTTCGCCGGCCTGACCGCGCTGGTCGCCGGCGCGTACCTCGGCGGGCACCTGGCGTTCCGGCAGTCGGCCGGGCCGAGCCACGCCGAGTCCATCACGCACCTCGGCCCGCTGGGCTGGCACGACCTGTGCTCGATCGACGAGCTGCCGGACGGCTGGCCGGTCCACCGCAACCTCGGCTACATCAGCCTGTTCGTGCTGCGGGAGGGCGATGACGTGCACGTCCTCGCCGACCGGTGCTCCCACCTGGACGGGCCCCTGCACCAGGGCCGTGTGATCGAGGTCAACGAGGAGACCTGCATCGTCTGCCCCTGGCACGGCAGCACGTTCCGGGTCGGCGACGGCACCGTCGTGCACGGCCCCGCCACCGGCCGGCAGCCCGCCTTCGAGACGCGGATGGGCGACAACGGCATGATCCAGGTCCGCCCGGCCCGATAGGACCGTTCCACCCCGGCCGCCGTACGGCGCCTTCCCCCGCTCGAAGGCCCGTCACGGCGACCCGGCGTCGCCGATGGCGGCGCGGCACCGGGGCAGCGGACCGAACGCTCGGTGACCGAGAGCACGAATGGCGGCGAACCGCCATGAACGCCCGCTCGGTCGCCGCCTTGACCGAGCCCTCCGCTCGCCGGTACTACTCGTCGTCGGCCTCGGCCCGTGGGTCGCCGCGGTCGTTCACCGGGTGCTCGACCAGCGCGAGGATGCGGCTCGCCATGAATCGGGCGGTCCGCACCGGAGTGCCGTTCCGGGTGACCTCGACGACCTCGACCACGCCCCGGCGCGTGACGACCTCGACCCGCCGCCCGGCGCGCGTCGCCACCACCTCATAGGTGCGGGTCGCCCCTCCGGCATCGATCACGACCTCAACCCGGTCACCCTTCACACCGCACCCCTTTCGAACACGCATTCGATTGATACCCGCCCCTCAAACCTCCCAATCAGACCGAGAGCGAGATGTCACCGAATCAGTGAAGCGGTAACGGGAACGGCCGGGTCCGCGGGCTCAGTGGGGCAGGGTGGCGGTGGGGATGCGCCAGCCGGGGGGCGGGTTGTAGGGGCGGCGGGTCGAGTGCCACAGGCCCACCAGCCAGGCGACGCCGATCACGGAGATGACGGCGAGCCCCGCCCACGACAGGAACGTGAACAGGCGCACCTGCTCGTCGGTGGGCCTCGGCATCCAGCCCATCTCGAGCAGCCGGTACTGCGCGGGGCTCCCGGTGAGCAGCAGGGTGACGACCAGCGCGATGGAGTGCATCGAGTCCCACAGGGCGTGCAGGAGCGAGACACCGACGTAGGCCACGACCAGCCGATAGGTGATCAGGAAGTGATGCCGGGTGCTGGCCCGGAACAGCACGCCGCCGAGGATCCCCGTCCACAGGCCGTGGCCCACGGGGGCGAGCAGACCGCGGAGGAGCTCGGTCTGCACCACCTGCATCAACGACAGGCCGTTCTCGGTGAACAGCGCGGTGAAGGCGTAGCCCGCCGACTCGAAGGCGGCGAAGCCGAACCCGACGGCCGCGCCGAGGATCATCCCGTCGCGCATCGTCTTGGTCGCCAGGTGCCGGGTGAGGAAGGCCAGCGCGCCCAGCTTGACGGCCTCCTCGATCAGCCCGACCCCGACGAACAGCCAGGGCGACGGGTGCAGCAGGTACGTCTCCAGCAGGGAGGCGGCCAGCACGCCCAGCACCCCGCCGGTGAGGAATGTGCTGAACACCAGCGTCGGCGTCAGCTCGCCCGTGTCACGGCGTTCGAACGCCCAGACGACGAACGTCACCGGCACCAGGAAGCTGCCCAGCAGCACGAGGGTGGGGATCAGGTTCGGGTTCTGCGTGAGCAGGATGACGAGGACGGTCAGCACCCACAGCACGAGTCCGGTGACGAACACCCGGAGCCACGGCCGCGCGGCCCGCCGCGGAGCCTGAAAGGTGGGTGTGCCCATCGCCCGCTCCCGTCGTTTCGACCCGTACCGGGATTCATGCGCCGATCGGTCGGCGTCTACCCCGGCCGAGGCGTCGAAAAACGCCGCTGACCGGCGGTCAGGGATCGGGGCGGGCGTACCCCGGTAGAGGAGAGCGGGACCGGCCGGCAGGGCGGCCCGGCCGGTCCTCGGAGATCTGTCGTCCCGAGTGGGCTCAGGGGCGGGGGGCGACGGCGTGCGCGTGCCAGCGGCCGTCCTGCCGCTCGATCTTCAGGGGCAGGCCGAAGCACTCCGACAGCAGCTCTTCGGTGAAGACCTCGTCGACCTTCCCGGTGGCGACGACCGAGCCCCGGCGCAGCAGCAGCGCGTGCGTGAACCCCTCGGGAACCTCCTCCACGTGGTGGGTGACGAGGGCCATCGTGGGCGCGAGGCGGTCGTTGGACAGGGCCGTGAGGCGCGCCACCAGGTCCTCGCGGCCGCCGAGGTCGAGGCCGGCGGCCGGTTCGTCCAGGAGCAGCAGCTCGGGGTCGGGCATGAGCGCGCGGGCGATCGACACCCGCTTGCGCTCGCCCTCGGACAGGGTGGAGAACCGACGGCGGATCAGGTGCGCGCAGCCGAGCGCGTCGAGGAGCTCGACCGCCCGGGTGACGTCCGTGGAGTCGTACTCCTCTTTCCACCGGCCGATGATGGCGTACGACGCCGTCAGGACGATGTCGATGACCTTCTCGTCGGCCGGGATCTTGTCGGCGATCGCCGCGCTGGACAGGCCGATGCGGGGCCGCAGCTCGAAGACGTCGGTCTTGCCGAGCGTCTCGCCCAGCAGCTCGACCTCGCCCTCGGTGGGGAACAGCATGGCGGCGGCGACCTGCAACAAGGTCGTCTTGCCGGCACCGTTCGGGCCGACGATGACCCATCGCTCGTCTTCCTGGATCGTCCAGTCGACGTCGCGCAGGAGCGACGCGCCTTCGCGTCGGACCTCGACGCCCTTGAGTCGTAGTACCTCGCCGGCCATCGCATCCTTCCCCTAGAGCGCGCAGCGACCGGCGGGATGCCGCCGGGCGCTGTCCGGGTTCCGGAACGAACCTACGGCATTTTGACGTCCTCCCCCGCTTTGATCAGGCAGGGGATTCCAACCCGCTCTACCCGGAGGAGAGTACAGGTTGAGGTTCGCGGTTCACAGCCCCGCCCAACGGCTGGAGGGCTCCCCGCGCTGTCACCGTCCGCCCGACGGCGATGTCTCTGATGTTCTTGGCCGCGTTCACATCCGCATGATCTACATGCCCACAGGCGCGACAACGAAAGACCGCTTGGCTCTCGCGATTCTCCGGCGCGCGGTGTCCGCAGGCATGACAGATCTGGGAGGTGTACGCGGGGTTGATCTTCTCCACCCGGCCCGGCGCCTTCTGCTCCAAGCGGGTGACCAACTGGCCCCACCCGGCCGCATGGATGGAGGGGTTGAGTCCGGCTTTGGCCCGCACGTTGGTGCCTGGCACGGTGAGGGTGCCGCGCGCGGAACGGACCATGTTTTTGATCTTCAGGTCCTCGACGCGGATGAGGTCGTAGCGGCGGGCCAAAGCGGTGGAGGTCTGCTCCACCCAGTCCTTGCGACGGTCGGTCTCACGCGCCTTGATCCGGCCGATCGCGGTCCTGACCCGCGCCCGGCGATTCGACCCAGGTTTGGCGCGCGCCAGCCTGCGCTGGAGCCGTCGCACGCGCTGGACCTCAGTGTTGCGCAGGCCAGGCACGGACAGCCGTTCGCCGGTGGACAGGGCGGCCGAGACGGCCACGTTTCCCCCCGGCCCGAAGGCCGGGCAGGCCAAGCCGCGCAGCCGATGAACCGCTTATGGTGGTCGGCATGCGCCTCACTCACCCATCCACCGGGCTTGTCGCCTGGGGCAACGCCTGGCTGACCGGCCATGTGGGGCTCGACGAGGCCGCCGATTCCGTCGAGCGTCAGGGCAGCCCGCACGTGGTCGACCGCGTACCCGGCGAGAGCGGTGAGCTTCCGCTGCGACGGGGCCTCGGCGCGCTCCGGGTCGCGGGGCTCACCGCACTGCGCCTCGCGCTGCCCGCTCCGGGGGACCCCCTAGGGCTGACCGGCCCGTCGGACTTCAACACGGCGGCCATCGACGCCGGCGAGGCCGTCCTCGCCACGGTGGGCGAACGGTCGCTCGGCCTCATCCCGGCGGAGGACCGCCGGGGCTCCTCGTACGTCGGCACCCGCTGGGAGGTGCACGAGACCCGCCATGGCACTTCGGACATCCCCTCGCTGCCGGAGGCCGATCGCCAGTTGACGCTGGCGGTACGGGACGCCACCGAGGCGCTCCTGTCCGTGGACGGCGGGCAGGAGTGGCGGCCGGAGATCGCCGAGGCGCTGGGCGCGCTGCGCGAGTCGCACCGGCACGAGCACGTCGGCGGCCTCGCGCCCGGGTACCCCGCACGCGCGCACCGGGTCGCGGCGCTCGCGAGCCGGCTGGCCGTCGTGGTCGACCTGGCACGTTCCGCCGAGAGCGTCGGCCTGTCCGCCGCGCACGTCCAGCGTCGCTCCGAGGCTCTCCGCACCCTCGACCGCGCGGTCCGCCGGGCCCGGGTCGCCGCCTACAACAGCGTCCTGGACCCGGTCCGCTGACCCCGTACGCGAAACGCCCCGGCGATCGCTCTCGCGGTCGCCGGGGCGGCTGTCCCGATCCTGGATTTCAGGCCTGGACGACGATGGTGGTGCAGACCTTGTCGGCGAACGTCTGGCTCTTGTCGTCCCAGAGCGGCCACAGGTAGCCGATGTAGCAGGCGGCGCCGTCGAGGAAGTGGGCGAGCCGGCGCACGAACGCCATGCCGAACCCGATCGGCTGACCGGTGGTCTCCCCGATCAGCTTGATGCCGAGGGCGCGCTTGCCGGGCGTCTGACCGGTCGTGCCCTCCTGGTGGCACAGCCAGAGGCCGAGCCCGACCGCGACGAGGAACCCCAGGAAGACGACCAGGGCGCCACCGCCGCCGCCCACCGCGATGCCGATGCCGTAGAGCAGGCCGTACGGCACGCCGACGATCAGTCCGTCGACCAGCGTGGCGCCGACCCGGGAGAACCAGCTGGCGTACTGCCCCTGGTTGTAACCGGCGCCGTAGCCCTGCTGCGGGTACTGCTGGCCGTACGCGGCGGGCTGCTGGCCATAGCCCTGCCCGTAGTCCTGCTGGCCGTACCCGGGCTGCTGCCCGTAACCGGACTGCTGGCCGTACCCCTGCTGCTGGCCGTAGTCCTGCCCGTATCCGGGCTGCTGCTGGCCATAGCCGGGCTGCTGCTGCCCGTACCCGGGCTGCTGCTGGCCATAGCCCGGCTGCTGCCCATAACCGGGCTGCTGCTGCCCGTAGCCCGGCTGCTGCTGGCCGTACCCGGGCTGCTGCTGCCCGTACCCGGGCTGCTGACCGTAGCCGGGCTGCTGGCCCTGGCCGTACGGGTCGTAGGGGGTGCTCACGCTCTTACTCCTTCATCGAATGACGCCCGTCTGCGAGCCGGGCCCGGGGTCGCCGTGACGAGATATGGAATTCACCACTGCAGGAGCCCGAACCGGGCGAGCTGCCATAGCCAGGACAGGCCCAGCACGACGCCGAGCAGTGCAGTGCGGGCGCGCGGCTCGATCGTCCACCATCGGCGCCCGATCCCCAGAGGCGCCGTGGCCAGACCGATCGCCCCCGCGAGAGCGAACGGATTCGCGAGGACGGCTCTGACCGGGTGGGCGGCCCCCAGCTCCATGAAGACGGTGGTACCGCCACAAAGAGGGCAGGGGACTCCGGTGAACCGCCGAAGCGGACACAGTATGCCGGGATCGTGGGCATGATGCACGAGTGCCGCGAGTACGGCCGCGACGGCCATGCTCCCCGTGCGGATCGCCACACCCCGTACCCCGTCCCCTGCGGCGGCGGTGAAGGAGGCGAGCATCCGCGCCGGCGCGGTCGGCGCACCAGGGGTGACCCTCGTCCCCCGTGCGACGTCCAAACTCCGCCCTCCAACCCCGTGCCGTTGTACGCCTGTGGGACCTATATCGCAGCAAGGCGGGTAACGGTCAAGTCAGATGGGCCCCAGAGCCCATAACGTGACCGCACGGAGACATTCGGGACCGGTCGGCATCGACGCCGGGCGGCGTCCACCACCGTCCTCGGCGCCGGACGGCACCCACGGCGGTCGTGGGAGTCGACGACCGCCGTCAACGCCGGACGGCATCCACGACGGTCCGTGGGCGCCGGACGGCGTCGACGACCGTCGTCAGCGCTGGGCGGCACCCACGACGACCGGGGGCCTCGCGTCCGCGCCCTCCGGGACGACGTCCACCACGATGACGGTGATGTTGTCCGGTCCGCCGCCCTGATTGGCCAGATCGATGAGCGCGCGAACGGCCGCCTCGGGCTCCGACTGGGTCGTCAGGACCTGATGCAGCGTCTCGGCGTCGACCGGGCCGGTCAGGCCGTCGGAACACAGCAGGTAGCGGTCGCCCGGCAGGGACTCGCGCAGCGACATGTCCGGCTTGCGGTCCGGCTTGCCGTCGAGCACCCGGACGAGGCGGTTGGCCAGATGGGGCGCCGCGCCGTCCTCGCCGGTGAGCATCTTCTCCAGCGTGTGGTCCTCGGTGATCTGGTAGAGGATGGTGTCCCGCAGCATGTACGCGCGGGAGTCCCCGATGTGCGCGAGCGCGAGCTGGGTGCCGGACCACAGCATCGCCGTGCAGGTCGTGCCCATCGACTGCAGCGCCGGCTCCTGCGCGACCCGCTGCGCGATGGCCTGGTTGGCCG
Source organism: Actinoallomurus sp. NPDC052274 (assembly GCF_040679475.1). Classification (NCBI taxonomy): domain Bacteria; kingdom Bacillati; phylum Actinomycetota; class Actinomycetes; order Streptosporangiales; family Thermomonosporaceae; genus Actinoallomurus; species Actinoallomurus sp. NPDC052274. The sequence continues at coordinate 143,282 of NZ_JBFAUT010000008.1, read as the reverse complement.
ACAGCACGGCGTGTTCGAGCGTGTCCACCAGCGCTGGCTGGGGGACCTCGGCGTCGGTGGGCGCGAGGGTCTGGACGGCGAGGGAGCTTGCGATCTCCCCGCCGACGTGGCCCCCCATCCCGTCGGCGACTGCGAGCAGCCATGGGCCCGCATACGCCGAGTCTTCGTTGTTCTCGCGGGTACGGCCGACGTCCGACCCCGCGGCGTAGCGAATGGCGACTCTCATGTGAATTCCGATGACGTCCTCGGCGATGCGGTTCACTCAGCCGACTACTGAGGTTCATCAAGATATTCGACCGACGCGTCTTACGCCTCCTCGATCTCACGCGAATACTCGCGAGTCACCGATCGGCGAGGCCGTGACGCACGGCGTACAGGGCCGCTTGGGTGCGATCCTGCAGCCCAAGCTTAAGCAGGATGTTCGAAACGTGCGTCTTGACGGTCTTCTCGGAAACGACCAGCGCCCGGGCGATCTCGCGGTTGGACCGGCCCCGGGCGATCTGGACGAGGACCTCGCGCTCGCGTTCGGTGAGCGCCCCGGCGCCCGGATCCACCGGCGCGGGCGCCAGCATCGCCTCGGTCGCCTCCGGCGCGAACAGCATGTGCCCGTCGTGGACGGCGCGGATCGCCTGCACCAGGGCCTGCGGGTCGACGTCCTTGTAGAGATATCCGGAGGCGCCGGCGCGTACGGCCGGCAGGACGTGCTCCCGCTCGCCGACGCTGGTGAGCACGAGGACGCGGGACTCGATGCCGCGGGCGCGCAGCTCGCGCAGCGCGGTCGGCCCGTCCACGCCGGGCATCTTCAGGTCCAGGAGGACGACGTCGGGATGCAGGGCCTCCGCGCGGGAGACCGCCTCCGCGCCGTCGGCGGCCTCACCGACGACCTCGATGTCGTCCTGCACGCCGAGGAACGTGCGCAGCCCCTGGCGCACGACCGGATGGTCATCGGCGATCAGCACTCGGATCATGCGGGAACCTCCAGACACACGACCGGACGGTCATCGGCGATCGGCACGCGGGTCATGCGGGCACCTCCAGGCGTACGACCGTGCCGGCGGGGGACGAGTCGACCGTCAGGCGCCCGCCGACCGACTCCGCGCGTTCGCGCATGGACGCCAGCCCCAGACCGTCGCGCGCCCCGGCCCCGACGTCGAAGCCGGTGCCGTCGTCGTGGACCTCCAGCGCGCCCGCCGTCAGCCGCACCGTCACCTCCGAGGGGTCACCGTGGCGGAGGGCGTTGTACAGGGCCTCCTGGGCGACGCGGTACGCCACCGCCTCGACCTCGGCCGGCAGGGCGACGTCCTCGCCCTCGAACCGGACCCGTGGCCGGCGCCCGCGCCCCGAGCCCCAGGCGCGGTCCAGGACCCGTACGTGCTTGCGCAGCGACTCCGCGAGCCCGTCTCCCTCCAGCTCGGCGGGGCGCAGCTCGAAGATGACCTCCCGCAGCTCCGCGAGGGCCTCCTTGGCGAGCGTCTGGACGCGTTCGAGCTCGGCGCGGGGGTCGGGCGCGGACAGGGCCGCCGCGGCGGTCAGGCGGAGGGAGAACAGCTTCTGCGCCACCGCGTCGTGCAGTTCGCGCGCCAGCCGGGCACGCTCCTCGATCACGGTGAGCTCGCGGTTCCGCTCGTACAGCCGGGCGTTCGTCATCGCGATCGCGGCATGGGCCGCGAAGAGGGTGAGCAGGTCCTCGTCGGCGGCCGTGAAGCCGCCCGGCGTGCGCCGGTTGGCGAGGAAGATGATGCCGAGCGTCTCGGTCCCGTCCTTGATCGGGACGCCGAGGAAGTCCTTGAGGACCGGGTGCGCGGTCGGCCAGCCCTCGAACGCCGGGTCCTTGCGCACGTCCGGCAGCCGCTGCGCGCGGTCGTCACGCAGCATCAGCGCGAGCAGGCCGTGCTGCCGGGGCAGGGGGCCGATCCGCTTCCACTGCTCGTCCGAGACGCCCTCCACGACGAACTCGGCGAACGAGCCCTCGTCGTCGGGTACGCCGAGCGCGGCGTAGCGGGCGTCGAGGAGCTGCGCGGCGGCCCGGACGATCACCTGCAGGACCTCGTGCACGGACAGGTGCCGCGTGACCGCGAGCACCGCCGTGCTGACGGCGCGCAGCGTGGCGTCCCGATCGGTGTCCACGGCTCACGACCGTACCGCCGCGCGGCGCCCCCGCCCGATCCGGGCGGGGACCCCGCGGGAGACCGTCAGCTGCCGGCCTGAAGCCGGACGATCGCGCTCACGATGCCGAGGGCCAGCGCGACGATGCCGCCGATCCAGGCCACCCTGGCGATCGTGTCGGACCGCCCCTGGGCGCGGAACTGGTTCTGGGCGACGAGGCCCAGCACGATGGCCGCCGGCGAGCAGCAGAACCAGCAGATGATGCCGATGATCGAGAGCACCTGCGGCGTGCTCGACTGCGGCTGGGCGGGCTGTCCATAGCCGCCGCCGTATCCGGGCGGCGGGGGCGGCGCGGACGGCGGACCGTCGCCGTAACCGGGCGGGCCCTGAGGCGGGTATCCCACGGTTCCTCCAGTTCAGATGATGCCGAAGCGGGCGAGCTGCCAGACCTCGGAAACGATCAGAGGTGCGACGATAGCCACGATCGGGACGATTTGTCGCGTTCTACGGGACGATCGTTGCCAGAGCGTGCTCAACCGGGAACGCCGCGCGATCGGAACGAGCACGAACCCGGCACACACCGCCACCGCCAGCGGCGACGCGTCGAAGGCGCCCACGATGTCGGCGTGGCCGAGATGGACCGCCGCCGTCGTGAACCCGCACAGCGGGCAGGGGACGCCGGTGTACTGCCGCAGGACGCACAGCGTGGGCGGGCGCGGGATGCGCAGCGCCGCCAGGCCGACGACGACCGCGACCAGCAGGGCCACCCGTGCGGGCACCCCCCACGGCCGCCCGATCGCCATCCGCCCGTTCCTCACACGACAAGTGTGCCCGAAGGACCTACGACCATCAGCCCGGCCGGTCCAGGTCCCGCGACCGATGCCGGTCTCGCGGTACGGGCTTAACGTCGAGGACATGAAGGCACTGATCACCGGAGCGTCCCGCGGGCTCGGCCTGGCGCTGGCCCGCGCGCTCGCCCAGGACGGCTGGAGTCTGATCCTCGACGCCAGGGGGGCGCCCGACCTGGAGAAGATCGCCGCCGACCTGGCCGCCGCCGGCGTGGACGTCACCGCCCTCGCCGGCGACATCGCCGACCCCGCCCACCGGGAGGCGCTCGTACGGGCGTCGGACGGGCTCGACCTCCTCGTCAACAACGCGAGCACGCTCGGCGCGACGCCGCTGCCCCGCCTGGCCGAGTACCCGTCGTCCGAACTGGAGCGCGCGTTCGCGGTCAACGTGCTCGGGCCGCTCGCGCTCATCCAGGGCGTCCTGCCGGCCCTCCGCGCGCGCTGGGGCGCCATCGTCAACGTCACCTCGGACGCCGCTCGCGAGCCGTACGCGGGCTGGGGCGGGTACGGCGCGACGAAGGCCGCGCTCGACCAGTTGTCCAACGTCCTGGCCGCGGAGGAGCCCGAGATCGCCGTGTGGTGGGTCGACCCCGGCGAGATGCGCACCCGGATGCTCGCCGACGCCGGCGAGGACGCGGACGCCGCGCCCCTCCCCGAGGAGGTCGCCGTCCCCGCCCTCCGCAGACTGATCGGCGAACGCCTCGCGAGCGGCCGGTACGCGGTGGGCGACCTGTGAGCGCCCCGGCCGAGACCGCGGAGACGACCGGCCCGGCGCCGCGACCCCGGCTGCTGACCGGCCCGTACCGCACGACGACGATCGGCATCCTGGTCGTCGTCACGCTGCTGGCGTTCGAGCAGATGGCGGTCGGCACGGCCATGCCGGTGGCAGCGCGCGACCTGGGCGGCCTGTCGATGTACGCCTGGGGCTTCAGCGCCGTCTTCATCACCGGGCTGGTGGGCAACGTGCTGGCGGGCGGCTGGGCGGACGCGCGCGGCCCCGCGATGCCGCTCTTCACCGGGCTGGCGATCTTCGTCACCGGGCTGGTCATCGTGGGGACCGCCCCGGCGATGGGCTGGTTCGTGGCGGGCCGGGCCGTCCAGGGCCTCGGCTCCGGGCTGGCCGTCGTCCCGCTGTACGTGATCGTCGCCGGCGTCTACCCCGAGACGTCCCGGCCGCGGGTCTTCGCCGCCATGTCGGCCGCCTGGGTCGTGCCGTCGCTGGTCGGCCCGTCCGTCGGCGGGCTGGTCGCCGAGCACCTCGGCTGGCGCTGGGTCTTCCTCGGCCTCGTTCCCCTCGTCGTGCCCGCCGCGGCGATGCTGGCCCCGGCCCTGCGCGGCTCCCGGACGCGCGGCGCGATGCCCCGCGGCCGTACGCTCGCCGCCGTCGCGCTGGCCGTCGGCGCCGCCCTCCTGCTGTGGGGCATCGACCACCGCTCGCCGATCGCGCTGCCCGGCCTGGCCGGCCTCGCGTACGGCCTGCGGGTGCTGCTGCCGCGCGGCACGCTGCGCCTCGGCCGGGGCCTGCCGACCGCGATCGCCATGCGCGGCCTCCTGATGGGCACGATGTCCGGCACCGAGGTGTTCATCCCGCTCGCGCTCATCACCCGGCACGGTTTCACCCCCACCGCCGCCGGGGTCGTGCTGACCGTGGGAGCCCTCGGCTGGAGCGGCGGCTCCTGGCTCCAGGGCAGGGCCACCGGCGGCTCGCGGGCGCGGTTCGCGGTGCTGGGCGCCACCCTCCTGGTCATCGGAGTCGCCGGGATCGCCGTGGCGCTCTACACCTCCGGCTGGGCGGCGATCCCCGCCTGGATCGTCGGCGGTCTCGGGATGGGCATGGCCTTCCCGGTCCTCAGCGTGCAGGTGCTCGACCTGTCCGCCCCGTCCGAGCAGGGCGCCAACTCCTCGGCCCTGCAGATCGCCGACACCCTCGGCGCGTCCCTCGCCGTCGGTGTGGCCGGCGCGCTGGTCAACGCGGCGGGCCTGGGCGCCGGGCTCGTGTGCACCCTCGTCATCGCCGTCATCGCGGCCACGGCCGCGCACCGTGTGGAGGCCCCCCGTGCTTGACTTCGCCCTTCCACCCGACCTCGAGGCACACGAACCCCCGGCGCGTCGCGACGCCGTCCGCCTCCTCGCGGCCACCCGGGACGGCGTGAGCCACCACGCGTTCACCGACCTGCCGGATCTCCTCCGGCCCGGCGACCTGCTGGTCTTCAACACCTCGGCGACCCTGCCCGCCGCCGTACGACTCGACCGGCTGGCCGTCCACTTCTCCGGCCCGGTGCCGTCGGACGCCGGCTGCTGGCTCGTCGAGCTGCGGCTGCGGACCGGCCGGGCCTCGGAGCCGTACGCGGGCGGCTGCCCGGGCGAGTGGTTCCCCCTGCCCGGCGGCGCGACGCTGACCCTCCTGGACCGGTACACGCCCCGGCTGTGGCGGGCACGCCTCGACACCGACGTCGAGCCGTACCTGCGGCGGTACGGCGTGCCGATCCGGTACGGCTACGTCCGCAGCGACCAGCCGGCGGCGGCGTACCAGACCGTCTTCGCCGAGGCGCTGGCCCGGCAGGACGGCTCCGGGAGCGCCGAGATGCCGAGCGCGGGGCGTCCCTTCACCGCCGACCTGGTGACCCGCCTCGTCGCGCGCGGCGTGCTCCTCGCGCCGCTGACCCTGCACACCGGCGTGGCGTCCCCGGAGAAGGACGAGCCGCCGTACCCGGAGCGCTACGAGGTCCCGGCCACCACGGCGGCGTTGGTGAACCACGTGAAGTGGGAAGGGGGCCGGGTGGTCGCCGTGGGCACGACGGTCGTACGCGCGCTGGAGAGCGCCGTCACCGACAAGGGGTTCGTCCGGGCCGCCCACGGCTGGACGTCCCACGTGGTCACCCCGGACGAGGGCGTACGGGTGGTGGACGGCCTGCTCACCGGCCTCCACGAGCCGCGCTCCTCGCACCTGCGGATGCTCACCGCGATCGCCGGCGAGGAGCTGCTCGACCGCGTCTACACCGAGGCCCTGGCGGGCGGCTACCGCTGGCACGAGTTCGGCGACGCGAACCTGCTGCTGCCCTGAGGGACGGGTCCTGGAAGGGTGTGACCTGCGGGAGCGCCGGGCGGGCGCTAAGGGTCCGGGCGGCTCCGGTCCGCCGCTCAACGCGTACCGAATGCTCGGCGACCGCGGTCCCGGACGGGGGCAAAGCCCGCATAACGGCACCACAGGCGGGGCTTTTGCCGAGCATCCGGTCCTCGGCCCCGCCCGATTCGGCGCCATCGACCTTCGTTCCTGAGGGACGTGTCCGGAAAGACTGTGACCTGCGGTAACACCGGGTGGGCGCGGAGAGTCCGGGCGGCGAACGTCCGCCGAACCCTCGGTGTCCGGATGGTGGACCGTCGAGCGGCGCACTATGAGGGCCAAGTACCGTGGTGAACAGCATGGATGCCAAGACGCGCACGCTGCTGATCACGCTGACCGGCCGTGACCGCCCCGGAGTCACGTCCCGCCTGTTCAGTACTCTCGCCGCCTTCCCCGTCACCGTCGCCGACGTCGAGCAGGTCGTGATCCGCGGCCGTCTGGTGCTCGGTGTCCTCGTTTCGTACGGTCCCGACACCGACATCGGCCAGGTCTGGGCCGCCGCCGAGAAGATCGCCGCCGACCTCGGCATGGAGATCGAACTGGCCACGGGGACCGGCAACGGCAACCCGCGGCGCCGCCACGGCCGGTTGCACGTCACCATCCTCGGCCACCCGCTGACGCCCGCCGCGATGGCCGGCATGGCGGGGCGCGTGGCGGCGCACGGCGCCAACATCGACCGCATCGAGCGGCTCGCCCACCACCCGGTCACGTGCATCGAGATGGACGTGTCCGGCGCCGACCCCGACGGCCTGCGCGCCGCGCTCGCCGCGGAAGCGGCCGAGCAGCACGTCGACGTGGCCGTCCAGCGCGGCGGGCTCGCCCGGCGGGCGAAGCGGCTCATCGTCATGGACGTCGACTCGACCCTCATCCAGGGCGAGGTCATCGAGTTCATCGCCGAGCACGCCGGGCTCGAGGCCAAGGTCGCCGAGATCACCGAGGCCGCGATGCGCGGGGAGCTCGACTTCGAGGGCGCGCTGCGGGAGCGGGTCGCGATGCTGGCCGGGCTCGACGAGGGCGTCCTGGCGCAGGTGCGCGACCGCATCGAGTTCTCGCCGGGCGTCCGCACCCTCGTGCGCACGCTGAAGCGGCTCGACTACAAGTTCGCGATCGTCAGCGGCGGGTTCACCCAGATCACCGACGCGCTCGCCGCGGACCTCGGCATCGACTACACGGCCGCGAACGTGCTCGAGGTCGAGAACGGCAAGCTCACCGGGCGGCTCGTCGGCCCCATCGTCGACCGGGCGGGCAAGGCGGAGGCGCTGCGCCGGTTCGCGGCCGACGCCGGCGTGCCGATCAGCCAGACCGTCGCGATCGGCGACGGCGCGAACGACCTCGACATGCTCGCCGCCGCCGGGCTCGGCATCGCCTACAACGCCAAGCCCGTCGTGCGGGAGGCCGCCGACACGGCCCTCAACGTGCCCTACATGGACAGCATCGCCTTTCTGCTGGGCATCTCCCGCGAGGAGATCGACGCCGCGGACGCCGAGGACGCCGGGCTGCTCTGAGGCCGGGCTGCTCTGAGGCCGGGCTGCTCTGAGGCCGGGCTGCTCTGACGCCGGGCGCGTCGATCAGCCCAGCGACGCGGTCGCCGCGCGCAGATCCTCCAGGGCCGCCAGCGCATGGGGCGCGAGCCCCTCCGCGTCATCACGATCAGTCTGGCGTTCGGACGCGACTACAGCAGTCCGGACGCGCTCGCGCAGGCCGTCGCCGAGGAGAGCGCCGCTCTCACCGCGCTGGGGCAGGAACTCATCGGAAGCGACCGCCGATCGTCACGGTCTCGGGTACGCCCTGGGTGCCGGGACGCGCCTCCACCGAGGCCGATCCGCTGCCGACCGACGGACCGGTGGGTGGTCGAGGGCGTTCGGTCACCGCACTCCTGGACCTCGCCTCGCGCGGGGTGCGCAGCACGGCTGTCCGCATGCCGCGCACGGTCCACAACGAGGGCCGGGGCGGATTTCGCCGGCCTGTTGGTCGACGCGGCGCGCCGCACCGGGGGGTCCGGCTACCCGGGCGACGGCACCCAGCGCTGGCCGGCCGTGCACGCGCTCGACGCGGCGGTCCTGTTCCGTCTGGTCCTTGAGTCGGCACCGGGCCGGGACGTCCTGGCACGCCGTCGCCGACGAAGGCGACGCGGTGCGCGACATCGCAGCCGTCATCGGCCGACGACTGGACCTGCCGGTCAAGGAGGTTCCGCAGGAGAACTTCGGCCCGTTCGGCCCGATCTTCGCCATGGACCAGCCTTCGTCCAGCGCCCACACCCGCGATGCGCTCGGATGGCGGCCGACGCGCTCCAGCCTCCTCGAGGACCTGGAGAACATTCAGCCCTGACACACGGTCCGGGTCCGGCTCAATGGGTTGCCGACCGTCCACCCGCGCCGGCTTCCGGCTCAGGGAGTCGCGTCGCTCAGGACGGCCTGACGGAGGCGTTCGGCGTCGGAGGCGAGGCCGCGCAGCGCGTGCCGGGCGGCGGCGACCTGGACCAGTGAGCGGCGCAGCGTCGTGACCGCGTCCGTTCCCACGTCGTCCAGCTCGACGCGGCGGCGGCGGGTCAGCTCGGCCAGGTGCCGGTCGAACTCCTCCAGGAGGTCGTCCAGCCGCAGTTCGGCGACCGCGCCGTCGGGGGACAGCAGGGCGTCCGCGCTCTCGTCGAGTTGGTCGGCGACCCGTTCGAGGATGGCGGGCAGCGGGCCGGCGTCCGTACGGTCCTCCCAGAGCGTGCCGACGGCCTGCACGTCGTCGCGCAGCCGCCGGGCGATCGACGTGGCGTCGAGCAGCCGCCGGACCAGCTCCGCCGGTGGCGCCGGCTCGTGCCCGAGCCTGGTCGCCGACTCCTCGACGTCGGCGGCCGCCGCCGCGGCGTCCTCCATCCGCCTGCGGACGGAGGACTCGGCCTCGCCGTCGAAGCGCGCCGCGACGGCCCTGGCCAGCCCGGCGTGCGTCCGCATCAGGCGGGCCAACCGTCCGGGCAGGAGGCCGATCGTGCCGGCCGGCCAGAGGACGCGGGCGGCGGCCAGCGCGAACAGCCCGCCCACGACCGTCAGCCCGATCCGCCATCCGGCGGCGGACCAGCTCATCGGGGCGGAGTAGTCGATCAGCAACATGATCATCGGCGTGGCGACGGCCATCCAGTGCCCGTGGTTCACCGGCCGCACCGTGAACCCGAGGGCCGCTCCGATGAAGACCAGCACGATCAGCGTGGCCTGGTGCGGCACGAGCGCGAGGGCCAGCGCGGCGACGATCGCGCCGATCGCCGTGCCGCCGATCCGCTTCACGACCCGCGTCACCGTGTCGCCGTACGAGTCGCGCAGGCTGGCGACGACCGTGATGGTCAGCCAGTGGCCGTGCGTCAGGTGCAGCCAGGTGGTGAGGGCCATGGCGACGGCGATCGCCACCCCCATGCGCGTGGAGTGCCGGAAGCCGGGCGAGCGCGTACGGACGCCCTCGGTGAAGCGGGTCCAACCGCCCGTCGGGCGTTCGGGGAGGCGCGGCGAGTCGATCCCGATCTTCAGGCCGGGGGCGATGATCTCCCGGGCGCCGTCGACGGTCGCGGCCATCCGGCCGATCGACTGCCGGACCTGCACGATGAGCGCCGTCCGTACCAGGTCGTCCGGGAGCCATGCCTGGCGCACCTCCTCGCTGACCCGGGCGAACCGGTGCAGCGCGACCGGCTGGTCCGCGCCGAGCGGTGTGCCGCCGCCCGCCTCGATCCCTCCGGCGACCAGCCGCAGCCGGGCGGCGATCGCGGCGACGGCGACCCGGCGCTCGCGCTCCCACTCCTCGGGCGGGGACGTCTGCCGCGCGGCCTCGAGGTGCGTGCGCAGCGCGACGGCCTCGTCCATGACGCGGTTGAACGCGTCGATCAGCCGCCGCGGACGCTGCTCGTCGTCCCGCCCGCCCGACAGGTACAGCCCGTACGTCGCCCGGGCCTTCCTGATCTCGTCGTACGCCTGGCGACGCCGCCGCTCCCACTCGTCGGCCCGCAGCTCCGGCTCGGCCAGGAGGTCCAGCGCGAAGGCCACCGAGCCACCCGCCTCCGCGAGCGCCGTGCGCAGCGGCTGCAGGCGGTGGGTGAGCAGGGGAACGACCATGAGCAGGGAGACGAACAGCCCGCCGAGCATCTCCAGGAAGCCGTTGAACAGCACCGGGCTGCCCGCCGGCCGGACCGTCGCGGCGATCAAGACCAGTGTCGCCGTCACGCCCAGCCAGGGGACGGCCACGGCCACCGCCGCGACGACGGGCACGACGACCACCGCGAGCACGGGATGACCGGCCAGCAGGCCGCCGAGCACGGAGAAGCCCGTCACCACCAGGACCGCCGCGAGCAGCGCGCGGGCGCGGGCGCCGTACGGGCCCTGGGGCGTGGTGTTGACCACGAAGAAGGCCCCGAGAGCCGCCACTCCGCCCTGAGCCGGATGCCCGGTCACCGTCCCGATCACCAGCGGGACGGCGATGCCGATGGAGGCCACCACGCCGTACATCGGCGACGCGCGCCCCTCGGACTCCGCGTACGTCTCCCGCAGCCAGGCAAGCGACGACCGCAAAATACGCCCCTCCGTCCGAGTCCTCCCGCAGTAAGCGTACGAAAGGCCGGGTAATCGGAGGCGGGTCAGCGGGTGCGCGGGGTCCAGTACGCGGTGAGGCGGCCGGCGCCCGGCCAGAGGTCGGACCAGTCTCCGTCGAAGTCGATGACCGCCGTGGCCGACGTCGGGAAGCCCTCCCCCGCAGCGCCCCCGAGGTCGAGCACCAGCCGGTGCATCGAGGGGTTGTGGCCGACGAGCAGGAGCGTGGCCGGCTCGTCGGGCCGAGCCCGCAGCAGGTCGAGAATCGCCTCGGGATCGTTGTCGTACACCCGGTCGTCGAACTCGACGGGGGCGTCGATCCGGAGCTCCTCGAGGGTCTGCCGGGTGCGCACGGCGGGCGAGCAGATCACGTGGTCGGGTACGCGTCCGGCCGCGCGGAGCTCGTCGCCCGCGGCCCGCGCGTCGCGCCGGCCGCGGGAGGTGAGCGGGCGCTCGAAGTCCGGCGTGCCCAGGGGAGAGTCGGCCTTGGCGTGCCGCAGCACGATCAGCGTGGGCATCAGTGCGGGGAGAAGATGACGGCGATCAGCATGATCACCAGAACGATCGCGACCATCACGCCGACGAGGATCGCGAACCCCTTCGCGCCGGACGGCTGGGACTTCTGCATGCCTCCAGTCTGCCGCCTCCCCGCAGTGCCCCGACCACACCCCGCCCCCTGGCCGCAGACGCACCGGTCAGGGGCCGCGGCGCGAGGGCCTCATCCTGCCCGTACACGCGGAGAGGGCCGGACGGTGATCCGTCCGGCCCCCTCTGCCCTCTTCACAGAGTGGCTGATGCGGTCACGACGCCTTGGCCGACGCGGCCTCCTCGTCCGTGTCCTCCGCGCCGCCCGGCGCCTTCGCGCCGCTCTCGACGGCCGGCTCGGCCTCCCCGCCGATGGAGGAGGCCCGCCGCTTCGAGACGACGATCGCGCCGACGATGATGCCGACCGAAACGACGGTGACGACGACCCGCAGAACGGTGTTCGCGGCGTACGTGACGACGGCCTGGGCGATCAGCAGCGACACGAGGTTCATCACCTTGATCAGCGGGTTGATCGCCGGGCCCGCGGTGTCCTTGAACGGGTCGCCGACCGTGTCGCCGATGACCGTGGCCGCGTGCGCCTCCGAACCCTTGCCGCCGAGGTTGCCCTCCTCGACGAGCTTCTTGGCGTTGTCCCAGGCGCCACCGGAGTTGGACAGGAACACCGCCATCAGGGCGCCGGCCGCGATCGCACCCGCGAGGTAGGCGCCGAGCGGCGCGTACCCGAGCGCGAAGCCGACCGCGATCGGCGTCATGATCGCCAGCAGACCGGGCGTGGCCAGCTCGCGCTGCGCGTCGGCGGTGCAGATGCTGACCACGCGGTCGTAGTCGGGCTTCTCGGTGAAGTCCATGATCCCGGGCTTGGTGCGGAACTGCTCGCGCACCTCGACCACGACGCGTCCGGCCGCGCGGCCGACCGCCATGATCGCCAGACCGGAGAACAGGAACACCACCGAGGCGCCGATGATCAGACCGATCAGGACGTTCGGGTTGTCGACGCCCAGGTTGAAGGTCTGGAACGTCGGGCCGAGGGCCTTCTTGACGCTGTCGCTCGCACCGGTCAGCTCGTTGACCACCGTCGTGCGGAACGAGCCGAACAGCGCGGTCGCCGCGAGCACCGCGGTGGCGATGGCGATGCCCTTGGTGATCGCCTTCGTGGTGTTGCCGACCGCGTCGAGGCTCTCCAGCACGCCGGCGGCCTCGCCCTCGACGTCGCCGGACATCTCCGCGATGCCCTGCGCGTTGTCGGACACCGGGCCGAACGTGTCCATCGAGACGATCACGCCGACCGTGGTGAGCAGACCCGTGCCGGCCAGCGCGACCGCGAACAGCGCGACGGTCGTGTTGTCGAACCCGAGCAGGAACGCGCCGTACACGGCGGCGGCGATCACCAGCGCGGTGTAGACGGCCGACTCCAGGCCGAGCGAGATGCCCGACAGGATGACGGTCGCCGGGCCCGTACGGGCGCTGTCGGTGGTCTCCCTGACCGGACGGCGGTTGGTCTCGGTGAAGTAGCCGGTGAGCAACTGGATGGCGCTGGCCAGCACGATGCCGATCAGCACGGCGCCGAGCGCGACCCAGCGCGGGTCGACGTCGGCGAGGTTCGAGTCGCCGGTGATCGAGGCGTTGGCCCCGTGCAGCTTGGCGAACGAGTCGGGCAGGTACAGGAACGTCGCCACGGCGACCGCGACCGCGGAGATGACCGCCGAGATGAAGAAGCCGCGGTTGATCGCGCTCATGCCCGACCGGTCTTTGGCCCGCGGCGCGACCGCGAAGATGCCGATCACCGCGGTGATCACGCCGATCATCGGCACGATCAGCGGAAAGACCAGCCCCTCGGTGCCGAACGCCACCCGGCCGAGGATGAGGCTCGCGACGAGCGTGACGGCGTACGACTCGAACAGGTCGGCCGCCATGCCGGCGCAGTCACCGACGTTGTCGCCCACGTTGTCGGCGATCGTCGCCGCGTTGCGCGGGTCGTCCTCCGGGATGCCCTGCTCGACCTTGCCGACGAGGTCCGCGCCGACGTCGGCCGCCTTGGTGAAGATGCCGCCACCGACCCGCATGAACATCGCGAGCAGCGCGGCCCCGAATCCGAAGCCCTCGAGCACGCCCGGGGCCTTGCCCTTGTAGGCGAACACGACGACGGCGGCGCCGAACAGGCCCAGGCCGACGGTGAACATTCCGGCGACGCCGCCGGTGCGGAAGGCGATCCGCATCGCGAGTTTCTCGCCGGTCTCGCGCGCCGCCGCCGCGACCCGGACGTTGCCTCGCACGGCGAGCCACATTCCGGTGAACCCGGTAATGCCGGAGAACAGCGCGCCGACGACGAAGAACACCGATCTACCGATCTTCACCCCGGTCGTCTCCGCCGGAAGCAGGAGCAGCAGGAACGGAATGATGACCACGAAGATGCCGACCGTACGGAACTGGCGCTTGAGGTACGCCAGCGCGCCCTCTTGCACCGCCGTTGCGATGCTCTGCATCTTCTCGGTGCCCTGGCTCGCGGCGAGTACCTCGCGAACCAAGACGCCTGCGACAGCCAGTGCCAACAAGGCGATCACGCCGACAACGACCACCAGACTGAGGTCGCTGCCGCCGAGACTCACCTCCGCACTGGCCTGGGCGGGCGGGTGAAGCCCAGACATGCATCCTCCTCGACAGCCGCGTTCGATCCGATCGCCCCAGGGGTGACCGGCCACCGCCACGCGTCGGGCGGGGCAATGGTGCCGGGAGTCTACGCAGGCGTAGCCGGAATTAGAAGCCTGCTCGGTTGCTTAACGGTAATGCGACCGAGATGTGACACTCGCTGCACCAGAAATTAATACTACGCGGTTAGTCAGAGGCATCTTCGCTGGTCAAAGCGGACTTACGCGGCGATCCACTTCTTGACCAAAAAGCTGTCCATAAGCGGCGATCAGGGGATTAGGGCCGCGAAAACTGGGAAAAGTGTAGTGCCCGTATAAAGCAGAAGCCCCCGGAGTCGCGTATCACGCGACCCCGGGGGCGAAGCCTTCATGCCGGCCGATGCCCGTCCGACCGACGGATCGGGCCGGTCAGTCCTTCTTGACCGGCCAGCTCATTGTGATCTCGACTCCGGACGGCGTCGAAGCGATGTCCACGTCGTCGGCCAGCCCCGCGATGACGGCGAACCCCAGATTGAGGTCGCCGTTCAGCTCCGTGAGGTCGACCGGCCCCGTGCCGCCGTTACGCGTCGGATCGTCGTCGGGCACCCGGTCGGTGACCACGACCACGAACCGATCCCCGCCGTCCCGCAGCTCCACCCGGACGGGCTCTTCCGGGCACTGCTGCCGATGGGCCTCCACCGCTCGGGAGCAGGCCTCGCCGACCGCCAACCGCACCTCGTCGAGCAACGATTCTTCGACCCCGCCCCGCCGGGCGACGGCGGTCGCGATCAACCGGGCGGTGCGGACATGAGCCGGGAGGGGACTGAACGCGAGCTCGACGGTGGCTGTCTCGGGCGCCATCCGACCCTACTTCTGCTTCTTGCGGTGCTCTCGCGCGTCGTCGACCGAGTCGAAGATGCCGAAGACCTTGGTCAGGCCGGTGATCCGGAAAATCTTCAGGATGCGCTCCTGCGTGCAGACGAGCTCCAGCGAGCCGTCGTGCGCCCGAACCCGCTTGAGCCCGCCGACCAGAACCCCGAGGCCGGTGGAGTCGAGGAACTCGACCTTCTCCATGTCGACGAGGAGGTGGTACTTGCCCTTGTTCACCAGGTCGATGAGCTTCTCGCGGAGTTTCGGCGCGGTGTAGACGTCGATCTCTCCCTCCACGTTGATGACGGTGAGGTCATCGTCGGTGGTGTAGTCGTTCACCTTCAGGATCCACAGATCCTCCTGCGCCGTGCCGCGTATGGAAGTCGGGGCCATGGAACCCCGCCGTGATTCAACCACGCTCCGCCATCGTGTCTACACGAAATCACCACACAGGGCGACCCCGCCCAGCGTGGCGTATGCCTCGTGCGAGCAGGGGGTAGGCACGTGACGGCCCAAGCGTTGTGCCCAGGATGCCAGACTGGAAACCTCCGCATGGCGAACCACTTTCAACCGAAGGGGTGACGCAGGCCATAGAGACGGACTCCGCCTTCCCCTCCGACCGCGACGCCCCGTCGGCCGCGCGCGGCCGTGCCGCCCCGGACGGGCGCGCCCCGCTGATCCTGCGCCGCCTGCTCGACGACCCTCGCCGCCGCGGTCGCATCACCCATGTCCAGAGCGTTCCCGCAGGCGACGGCCGTACCGCCGACTGGCCCGCGTGGGCGCCGCCGCTCCTGGTCGACCGGCTGCGCCTGGCCGGCGTCGACCGCCCGTGGGAGCACCAGGTCAAGGCGGCCGAGCTCGCCCACGAGGGCAGGTCTGTGATCATCGCCACCGGGACCGCCTCGGGCAAGTCGCTCGCCTACCTGCTGCCCGCCCTCCAGGGCGTGTTCGACGGCGGCTCGGTGCTCTACCTCACCCCGACCAAGGCCCTGGCCGCCGACCAGCTCCGCTCGCTGCGCGGCCTGAAGCTCGCCCGGCTGCGGGCGGCGACCTTCGACGGCGACACCCCGGCCGACGAGCGCGCCTGGGTCCGGCAGTACGCCGACTACGTCCTCACCAACCCCGACATGCTGCACCGCACGGTCCTGCCCGGCCACGCGCGCTGGGCGCCGTACCTGCGCCGGCTCCGCTACGTCATCGTGGACGAGGCGCACGGCTACCGCGGGGTGTTCGGCTCCCACGTCGCGCAGATCCTGCGCCGGCTGCGGCGCGTCTGCGCCCGGTACGGCGCCGAGCCGGTGTTCATCCTGGCCTCGGCGACCGCGTCGGATCCCGGCCTGTCCGCGTCCCGGCTGACCGGCGTGGACGTGGCGGAGGTGGCGGAGGACACCTCACCGCGCGGCGCGACGTCGTTCGCGCTCTGGGAGCCGCCGCTGACCGACCTGCGCGGCGAGCAGGGCGCCCCCGTACGCCGCACGGCCACCGCCGAGGCCGCCGACCTGCTCGCCGACCTGGTGATCGAGGACGTGCAGACGCTGGCGTTCGTACGCTCGCGGCGCGGCGCGGAGGCCGTCGCGCTCGGCGCCAAACGGGCCCTCGAGGAGATCGCTCCGGACCTGCCCGCCCGCGTCGCCGCGTACCGCGCGGGGTACCTGCCGGAGGAGCGGCGCGCGCTGGAGAAGGCGCTGCGCTCCCGGGAGCTCGTCGGGCTCGCCTCGACCAACGCCCTCGAACTCGGCGTCGACGTCTCCGGCCTCGACTCGGTCATCATCTGCGGCTGGCCGGGCACGCGCGCGTCGCTGTGGCAGCAGGCCGGCCGCGCGGGCCGCTCCGGCCAGGACGCCCTCGCCGTCCTCATCGCCCGCGACGACCCTCTCGACACCTATCTCGTGCACCACCCATCGGCGATCTTCGGTACGCCCGTCGAGGCGACCGTCCTCGACCCCGACAACCCGTACGTCCTCGCCCCACACCTGTGCGCCGCGGCCGCCGAGCTTCCGCTGACCGAGAAGGACCTGCCGCTGTTCGGCCCGTCGACCGGGGAGATCCTGCCCGATCTCGTACGCCGGGGGATGCTCCGGCACCGGCCCACCGGGTGGTACTGGACCAAGCGCGAGCGGGCCACCGACCTCGCCGACATCCGCGGCGCCGGCGGACCGCCCGTCCAGGTCGTCGAGGCCGCGACCGGACGCCTGCTCGGCACGGTCGACGAGCCGTCCGCGCACACGACCGTCCATCAGGGCGCCGTCTACCTCCACCAGGGCGAGTCGTACGTCGTCCAGACCCTCGACCTGGACGACTCGGTGGCGCTGGTGGAGGCTGCCGACCCCGACTACACGACAACCGCCCGTGACGTCACCGACATCTCGATCCTGGAGACCCTCCGGTCGACGTCCTGGGGCGAGGCGACCCTCTGCTTCGGCACCGTCGAGGTCACCCAGCAGGTCGTCTCGTACCAGATGCGCCGCCTCGCCAGCGGCGAGGTCCTCGGCGAACGCCCGCTCGAACTCCCGCCGCGCACGCTCCGCACCCGGGCGGTCTGGTGGACGCTGCCCGACGAGGCCCTGCGCGTGCTGGGCGACGCCGACGTGGGCGGGTCCGCGCACGCCGCCGAGCACGCCTCGATCGGCCTGCTGCCACTGTTCGCCACCTGCGACCGCTGGGACATCGGCGGCGTCTCCACGGCACTGCACCCCGACACCGGCCGCATGACGGTGTTCGTCTACGACGGACACGACGGCGGCGCGGGCTTCGCCGAACGCGGCTACGAACAGGCCGGGCGCTGGCTCCGCTCGACCCGTGAGGCGATCGCCGACTGCGAGTGCGAGCACGGGTGCCCCTCCTGCATCCAGTCGCCGAAGTGCGGCAACGGGAACGACCCCCTCGACAAGCAGGGCGCGCTCGACCTGCTCGACGCCCTGCTGAAGCAGGCCCCGCCCCGCTGAAGCAGGCCCCGCCCCGCTGATCGAACCGACTCGACTCTTGCGACCACCACGCTGATCACGCCCGCCCGACTCTTGCGGTCCGAGAACTCATCACCCGCCTCGATCGACATCTTCGGCCAGCACGTGCCGGGCGTGCAGACCGAGGGACAGGTCTTCGCCGCAGGCGTCCTGGTGGCGTTCGTGTTCATGCTGGGCATGGGCCTGGCGTTCCTGACGCTGAACCGGGCGCTGCGCGTCCGCCGCGAGCTCCGTGACCTGCGAGAGGAGCACCGCGAGTCGATCAGCACGCTGGAGATGGAGAAGCAGCGGCTGCAGCGCGAACTCGCCCGCGCCCGCGGTGCCGCCGGAGAGACGGCCACCACCGCGGACGACATCCGCGTCGCCGGCCGCCCGGCCCCCGACCGCGACCCGGTCTCCTCCTTCTCCGACCGCACCGACTGACCCCTCCGCCCCACGGCCGCCCCCGTACAGCC
The DNA here is from genome assembly GCF_040679475.1 of Actinoallomurus sp. NPDC052274. Lineage (NCBI taxonomy): Bacteria > Bacillati > Actinomycetota > Actinomycetes > Streptosporangiales > Thermomonosporaceae > Actinoallomurus > Actinoallomurus sp. NPDC052274. The sequence goes on along the minus strand of NZ_JBFAUT010000008.1, from coordinate 125,187 downwards.
GCCGCTCCCGGCACTCGCACGAAAGTCTCGGTGAAGCCGCGCCGCGACGACCAGCTCGCCCTGCTTTCGGGGCGATTGAGAGCCGGCGCGGACGGCGATCACCGAGACTTTCGCCCCTCCTCCCGACGCGCGCCGTCCAGGGCAGTACGCCGGGCCTGGCGAGGCCGGACGAAACGCTCGGAGATCGCGCGCCACAGCGGGTGATACGCCCCGCTCAGTCGGGACTCCTGACTAGGCGGGAGGCCGATCGCCGAGCGTCGGGTACGGTGCGCGACCCTGTTGGTGCGCGCCGGATCGGTCCGGCTCCCTGCCGGCGTCTCGTCCGGTGGCGTCGGACGTCCCGGCTCGGGAACGGACGGCTGGGCAGAGGCGAGGTGACCCCACGCCCGTGGGGAAGGAGGCCGGATGGACGGCAGCGCGCTCGGCGGCGCGGCGAGCGGACGCAAGGCGATCGTGGTCGGCGGCGGCATCGGCGGCCTGGCAGCGGCCATCGCGCTGCACCGCCGAGGTTGGCAGGTGGAGATCCTCGAGCGGGCCGCGACGTTCGGTGAGATCGGGGCCGGATTGTCGCTGTGGCCCAATGGCGTACGCGCGCTGGACGCGCTCGGCCTCGGCGACCAGGTCCGCGAGCGCACCCTCACCGAGACCGAAGGCGGCATCCGCGACATGACCGGCCGGTGGTTGTCGCGAACGGACGTCCAGGAGTTGGAGCGCCGGTACGGCCCGGTGGTCGCGGTCCACCGCGCTCACCTGCTCGAGATTCTGCGCGAGGCCGTGCCGGCCACGGCGCTGCGCACGGGCACCGAGGTCAGCGGGGTCGGAATCGATGGTCCGCAGATCGAGGTGCGGCACAGCGCGGGAACGTCACGGAGTGATCTCCTGGTGGGCGCCGACGGCATCCGCAGCGTCGTCCGGCGCTCCCTGTGGCCGGGGCACCCGGACCCCCGCTATGCCGGATACACGGCTTGGCGCGTGATCGTCGACACGGGTCGCCCCCTCACGTCGGGCGGTGAGACCTGGGGGCGCGGCGAACGCGTGGGCATCGTGCCGCTCGCCGACGGTACGACGTACCTGTTCGGTGCCGCGAGCGCCCCCGAAGGACAGCGCAGCCCCGACGGCGAACTGGCGGAGATGCGGCGGCGCTTCAACGGCTGGCACGCGCCGATCCCCGAACTCCTGGCGGCCGCCTCCGAGGACGCGGTCATGCGCCATGACATCTACCACCTGCCGCCACTGCCTACCTTCGTCCGGGGAACGACGGCGCTGCTCGGCGACGCCGCACACGCGATGACACCGGACATGGGACAGGGCGCCAACCAGGCGCTGGAGGACGCCGTCACCCTCGCCGCGATGCTCGCCGCACACCCGACCATCGAGTCGGCGCTCGCTGCCTACGACCGCCGGCGCCGCGCCCGCGCCCAGATGATCGCGCGCCGGTCCCGCCTGATCGGAACCGTCGCGCAGTGGAGCTGGTCTCCGGCCGCGACGGTTCGGGACTGGGTCGTCCGCCTGAGCCCGTCGGCGTCCATACTGAAGGCCCTGGACTCCGCCCTCACCTGGAGCCCACCGACTCCGGATGCCACCGGAGCCGACCGGCCGTAGATCCCGTGCTCGGACCGTCTTGAGCGCCCGGCCGCGCCGCCGGCACCTGCCGCCGGCGGCGGATGGCGACGCCGACGCATGAACCCGCAGCGACGAAGGCGACGAGCCCTCACCGGCAGCAGCGCCCCACGGGACAGAGCCCGTGGGGCGTTCAGCGGCGGCAGAGGCCCGTGGGACTCTGAGGGTCAGCGACCGCAGAGAACCAAGAGACCATTAGGCGCGGCAGCGACCCATTTCACCGTTAGCCGCGGCAGGGCCAAGAGGCCCTCCCTCAGTGGCGGCAGAGACGCACCGCCTCATCAACTGGCGGCAGAGACGCACCGCCTCTTCAACTGGCGGCAGGGACGCACGGGCTCTCAGCGGCGACGACGACGCCCGCGGTAGCCACGACGAGCCGGCGTGGCCTCCTCGGCGGCGGTGGGAGATGATTTCTCCGCCGCCGACCCGTCCGAAGACGCCTGCGTCGCCTCCGCCGTAGCAGCGGACTCGGTGGCCGCAGCCGTCTCGGCGGCGCCCGACTCACTCGTCCCGGTCGGCGTGCCGGTCTGGGCGACGCCGGACGAGGTGGTTCCCGCGGTGGCGAGCTCGGTGATCGGTGGCCTTCTCCGGCGCCGCCCGGCGGCGGGACCCCGACCACGCGTGCTCTTCCCGGCGGGGCCGGTCTGTACGGCGCGAGCCTCCGCCGCGAGACGCTGGCGGCGGGACCACATGCCGAAGTGCGCCGAGAGCAGCAGGAGCACCAGCGCGGCCGCGATGCTCTGGCCCCATTTGACCGGGGTGGTCGCGGAGGCGTCACCGGCCTGGATCTGCTTGGCGGCCGGCGCGGCGATCTGCGGATCCGGAGTGGGGTACTGGAACCCGACCCCGGAGCCGTTCGGCGCCAGCGACGGCAGGCTGAACGGCGAGTTGTTGCTGCTCGAGGGCTGCGTCCCCGGAACGCCTGTCGTACCGCTGCCGGAATCCGTGCCGGTGGGCAGGTTCGGAACCGAACCCGGAGCGGTCGGGTCACTCCCGGACTTCGGGCTCTTGCTCGGCGTCTTGGAGTGCGTCGGCGTCGGCTTAGCCTCCGTCGCCCGGGCTTTCACGGAGAATCCGCTGGTGTCATACGTGCACTTGGTGATGTCCCCGACGACGCTCAGGGTGAAGTATCCGGCTTCGGAGACCTTCACATCACCCGCGATAGTGCCGTTGCCGGTACGTGATCCGACCTGCTGATCGATGCCGGGCCCGGAGATCTGTAGATGCGCCGAGAGCATTCCTTTGACCGTGGCGCTCACGTGGACACTCGACCCCGCCGTAACCGGTCCGGAGGGAGGGCTGATCGATGCGCTCCCCAGCAACGAGCAGGGACTCGCAGCGTTCGCGGAGCCGCTGATGCCGAGCGTGATGGCGGCCGTGGCCAGGGGAGTCATCAGGGCGACAGTGGCGACCTTGCCGACCTTCCTCAAGACGCCGTCCCTTCGTCGACACTCTTCCGTCGCCCCGGTCTGCTGAACTCCGGCGGCGACTTTCAGCCCTTGCTCGGGAACGACCCCGCGGTGAACGCGTGTCGGCCGTTCCGAGTGACTGTAGGGCTTTTCGAGGCTGGTGGGGGTAATTGTTCGCAGCAGCTTATCGGACACTAGCTCCAATAGTGTCACCGATCAATACCGAAACATGCAGGGCAGGGCAGGAGATCTCTGGATACTTGTGAGGGGTTCAACGAGGCGAAGCCCAGCGGGTGACGGTCGAAGCCGGGAAATCGGGGACGGAGCCTGAATCGTCATCGACCGGCCCGGCGCGTGCCCGCGCGGTGGCGGTCAGCCGGCCCATTCGCGGAAGGGCGCCGACGCGGGCGGTGACGATGACATCGACGACCCGGCCGCGGAACGCGCACCGCCGGAGCAACGCTTCCGAGGCGCGGGCGACTCGTGCGGCCAGCTCGCAGGCGTGTTCGGATCCCTCGGCCACATGGGCCGCCGCGGCGAGGGCCGCCAGGTCGGCGGCGGCGTCCGCGCGATGCCGTGCGACACGCGCCCCGCCCACCGCCATCGCCATGACGGCCACCGACCACACGGCTCCGATCAACGCGACCATCCACACAGTGCCCGACCCCCGATCGCCACGGCCCGCCCTCCGGACACGCCACCCGCTCCTCAGCGGAAAGGCCTCCCGCAGCGCACGCCACCCGCTCCCCAGCGGAAAGGCCTCCCGCAGCGCACGCCGCCCAAAGCGGTGGTGCGCCGCGCTACCGGGGCGCGTGCGATCGGGAAGCGCACGTCGGTCGCGTTGCCGGATGAGCCGCATACGGTCGGACATGGTCGTCCTTCGCTGTCCTGGGCCGCGTGCGGCCGCACCGGTGACCTGGTGGAGCGGTCAATTCCGTGTAGAGATCGGTTGGCCCCCTCCCTCCGGTTCGGTGGCGGCGACGGACTGGGCTCGCAGCCGTAGCGCCGGGAACAGCCGTCGTATCGGAGAGTCGACGGTGGCTCTCACCCGCACCCGGGTGAACCGACGATCACGGTTGATCGAGACGCCCGCCCCGGGCGGTGCCGCGCGGCGAACGGCGGCACGGACCTCGGCCAGAGACTCGCCCCTGGCGGCGGCGCGGGCACCCGCTCGAGCGGCGTCCACGCACGCCACCTGCGCTGCCGCGGCGCTCACGCCCCACAGGGCGATCGCGAGGAGCAGGACCAGCGCCGGAAAGGCGACCGCTGTCTCAACCGTCACCGAGCCTCGATCCCCACGCGTCCTCGAATCACCCGGTCGCCGTCGCACCCACACCGCCGCAGCAGCCGAGCGCACGAACGACCCAGACCACCGACCGGGCCTCAAAACACCCGATCGCCGACGCCCCCACGCCGCCACAGCCGAGCGCACGGACGGCCCAGGCCACCGGCCCGGCTCTGAGCCACCTGATCGCCGAAGGCCCCGCACTACCCCTACAGCCGAGCACGCGAACGTCTCAGACGGCCAGCCTCGCTCCGAGCCACCCGATCGCCGACGCCCCCACGCCGCCACAGCCGAGCGCCCGGACGGCCCAGGCCAACGATCCGGCCTCGGCCCGCCGGCCGTCTCCTGTGTCCGCGGCCGTCCGGGGACCCGGCGAAACACCGGGCTGGAGAGCCGCGGCGACCCGGTGAGACGGCCGGATGCGCCTGGCGATGCGCGCTGCGCGCGGCGGTCGGTCACCCGACGAAGTTGAGCGCGCGATGGATGATCGTTAAGAGCATCTGCCGGACCTCGGAGCTGGTCACGATCTTGAACAGCAGGCCGGCGAACGCGGCGGCCGCCACGGTGCCCACGGCGTACTCGGCGGTGGACATGCCGTCATCGGCCTTGCGCGCCTGCCAGCGGCGCCTCAGCGCGGAAACGATGTGCATGTGGGCCCTCCTGTTCGGACGACGGACGCGAGCACGTCCGGGATCCAGCGTTGCGGAGCGCTCAGACACCCACCACATCCGAATGCGGTTCTGTGGATAACCCGTCCCCGCTGCGAGTTGGTGATGTCCCCGCCGTGGCTCTGATCCGGGTCGCGCTTCGCAGCGTCGTCATCGCCCGCCAGACCGGTCTCGTACGGCCGGGGTCATCGCCACGGTGAGGTCGGCGCCGAGGGTTTCCGTCGTCACAGCGACGGAAACCCTCGGCGCAGCGGGATAGTGCGGCGGTCAGGGCAAGAGCACGGTCGCGGCGATTCCGGCGACGGCCGGGACGATGCCGAGGAGGATAAACGCGGGAAGGAAGCACAGGCCCAGCGGCGCGACGGCTCGCACCCCTGCGGATCTGGCGCGTGACGCCGCGGCGACCCGGGCGACGCGCCGCTGGTCTCTGGCGAGGCGGGAGAGCGTCGCGGCGAGCGGTGCGCCGCCGGACGCCGCCCGGGCCGCCGCACGGCCCAGAGGCGCCAGTACGGGGTCCTGCGCGAGGGCGAGCCACTCGGCGGCAGGGTCGGCGCCCAGCCGGATACGCGCCGCCACGTAGGCCAGTTCGGCACCGAGCGGGCCGCCGACCGCACCGGCCACCGCCTCGACCGACTCGTGCCACGCACCACCGCCCCGAAGGCACGCCGCGAGTAGGTCGATCGCGATGGGCAGTTCGGCGACCACGCGGGTCCGGCGGAGGCGGGCCGCCCGCGGCTCGAGTCGCGCGAGGAGACGCATCGATCCGACCGCCACGAGCACGCCGACCACCCAGCCCACCGGGCCGCCGAGCGACAGCGCGCAGACAAGACCCGCGACGACGCTCAGCACGGGCCGGAGCCGATCTCTCGTCCCGTCCGCTGAAGCCTCCGGACCCACGTTCGCCGCACCAGAGCGGCCGGCCGCCGTGCCGGAACGGATCTCGGCGGATACCGAAGTGCTCGGTGCCCCTCCCGCCGGGTTCCTCACCGCGCGTGCGCTCCCGGCGACTGCTCCTGACCCGATCGGGGATCGGGCGCCGCCGTGCTCGTCAGGGAACAGCCTGCCCAGTCGCTTACTCGCATCGTCGGCCGAGATGACGACGAGACCGGCAACACCGGCGCAACCGATGGCGATCAGCTCAAGGAACACCGGCGGTCCCCCACAGGGCCGGCGCGCTCAAAGGCCCACCTTGTCCGTCGCATCGGCCCCGACCGGGATGCCGCTCGGGGCCGGCGCGCTCGAAGGGCCGCTTTCTCCGTCGCGACGACCCGACCGGGGTGCCGCTTGAGGCCGGCGCACTCCAAGGCCCGCCCTGTCCGTCGCATCGGCCCCGACCGGGATGCCGCTTGAGGCCGGCGCGCTCGAAGGGCCGCTTTCTCCGTCGCGACGACCCGACCGGGGTGTCGCTCGGGGCGGCGTCCGGGTTCCCGTGTCGGTGCCGGGGCTCGGCGCGGTCGGGGGATCTCGCCGCGCTCGGCATGTTTTCGGGGCGGCGTCGGCTCGGGGCCGTCACCGGGGCTCCTCGGCGGCGATGGCGAGGCGCCTGGTCCACCACAGGCCGAGGACGTCGAGGCCGGTCCCGAGCCCCAAGCACAGGGCTCCTGGCACCGTGCCGAACAGGAAGGCGAAAGGGCGTGCGCCCAGCGCGATCGCCATGAGCAGGCCGAGGAGGGGCAGCCCGGCGAGCATCCGGGCGGTCGCGCGGGGACCGGCGAGTTGCAGGGAGACCTCCTCGCGGTGCGTCTGCTCGTCGCGGAGTGCGTCGGCCAGCCCTTCGACGACGGAGGCGAGCATGCCGCCCCGGTCCATCCCGATGCGCCAGCATCCGGCGAGCAGGCGGAGACCTTCGCAGCCGGGCGCCACGGCCGCCCGGTCGAGCGACGCGGCGACGTCGTCACCCGACCGGGCGGCGGCCACGACGGACTCGAACCGGGGAATGGACGAGAGCCCCTCGGCCGCGCCGGTCAGCGCGGCGCCGGGTGGGCGTCCGGCGGCGAGCTCGGCGGCGATCCCGTCGCACAGCTCGACCACCGCCGCCCGCCGTGCCGTGACGTCTCGCCGGCCGCCGAAGAGCAGGCCCCGTACGTGGCGCAGCCGGTCGGCGGGCCGGGGCGCGGCCACCCGCTCGGCGGCCTCGCCGGCCGACCGGGTCCCCATGATCGAGGTCAACCGCAGCACGGTCGGCGGGGGCAGCGCCAGTGCCCAGACGCCCGCGAACACACAGGCCACGGCCAGCACGGCGGTCACGACCGCGGCTCCCCGAGTCGGGCGGCCAGCGCCGCGGCCCCCGGACCTTCCCGGATCTCTCCCCCTGGCCCGCAGGACACGGCGGGGACCACCTCCACCAGGCCGTCCGGCCGCCGCTGGAAGACACAGATCGCGGCCACCCGGCGGCGTCCTCCGGGCGCCTCGCGGACGAGGTGCACGACCACGTCGAGGGCCGCGGCGAGCTGGCTGTGTACGGCCTCCCGGCTGAGGCCGGCGGCGCACGCGAGGGCCTCCAGGCGGGCGGGGACGTCGGCCGGAGCATTGGCGTGCAGAGTGGCGCAACCGCCCTCGTGCCCGGTGTTCAGCGCGGCCAGCAGGTCGACGACCTCGCGCCCGCGCACCTCGCCGACCACCAGGCGGTCCGGACGCATCCGCAGAGCCTGGCGGACGAGGTCGTGGAGGGTGACGCCACCCGCGCCCTCGATGTTCGGTGGACGGGTCTCCAGGCCGATGACGTGCGGGTGCGCGGGCCTGAGCTCGGCCGAGTCCTCGACGAGGACGATGCGCTCCCCCGGGTCGGCGAGCGACAGCAAGGCCGACAGAACGGTCGTCTTGCCGGTCCCCGTGCCTCCGGTGACGAGGAACGCCAGCCGGGCGGCGACCAGGGCGTCCAGCAGGTCCGCTCCCTCCGGGGACAGGGTCCCGGCCGAGACCAGCTCGGCGAGCGTGAAGGCCCGGCGTCGCGGCAGGCGCAGCGACAGGGCGGTGCCGCCGGACGCGACCGGCGGCAACACCGCGTGCAGGCGCACTCCTCCCGGCAGTCGCGCGTCGGCGTAGGGCGCGGTGTCGTCGAGCCGGCGGCCGGCCGCGGCGGCGAGCCGCTGGGCCAGCCGCCGTACCGCGGACTCGTCCGGGAATCGTACGCGGGTCAGCCGCAGGCCGGCGCCCGTGTCGACCCAGACCTCTGCGGGGCCGTTCACCAGGACATCGGTGACATCGGGATCCCGGAGGAGCGGCTCGAGCGGCCCCGCTCCCACCAGGTCGGCCCTGACCTCATCCGCCAGGGACAGGACCTCGGTGTCGCCGAGAACGGGCTCCTCGGCCCGCAGCGCCGCCGCGATCTGGGCCGCGGTCGGGACCGCGCCCGTGCCGACGAGCCGTCCGCGGACCGCCTCGGTGAGGTCGCTCATGGCAGCCCGCCTCCCTCACCGCTCATCGGCCGGACCTGCCGGAGCTCCGTGAGGAAGCGGCGGCAGAAGCCGTCGAGCGCCCCGCCCCGGCCGGGACGGTGGCCCCGCTCGATCGCGGTGGCCAGCCGCCGGTCGGTCGCGACCACCCCCGCGAGCGGAAGGCGCAGCGACTCCGCGATGACCGCGGGTTTGAGACCGCCGGGCGCCGGACCGCGCACGACCACCCGCAGGTCGCGGGAGTAGTTGCGGACCAGGTCGGCGACGCGGTCGGCCGCCACGGTGGCGCGGACCTCGGCGGGCACCACGATCAGCGTGGAATCGGCGGCCGCCAGCACCTCGACGCCGGCGTCGGTCGGCTGGCGGGGCAGGTCGGCCACGACGAGGTCGTAGCCCCGGACGGCCGCGTCGAGCACCGACCGCATCGTCTCCGGCGAGACCGGCTCGGCCGCGCCACGGTGCCATGACAGCACGGCGAGGCCGTCACGCGCCGGCAGCGAGTCGTGGAGCGTCGCGGTGCTCAGCCGTCCTTGCCGGTCGGCGTAGTCGGACCACCTGGCCCCGGGCGTCCCCTCCGCGCCCAGGACCAGGTCGATCCCGCCGCCGAGCGGATCGCCGTCGAGCAGGAGCGTGCGCAGCCGGTGCCGGGCGGCGACACCGGCCAGCACCGCGGCCAGCACGCTCGCGCCCGCACCGCCGCGCCCTCCCAGGACGGCGACCACGGCGGCGCGTCGACGGGCCGGCTCGGCGGCCGCCGCCATCTGCTCGACCACCCAGGTCTCGCCCGCCGGCAACGCGATGACCTGCTGCGCGCCGATCTCGACCGCGAGGCGGTAGACCTCATCGCCGTCAGGCTCCGCCGCGGCGAGGATGACGCCCGGCCGTCGCTCGGGAGACGACCGGGCGAGGTCACCGGCTAAGTCGGCGCCGACGACGATGAGCGCGGCCTCGCGCCAGGCGGCCCGCGCGCTCGTGGGATCGGTGGCGAGCCGGCTCTCGACGTCCGCCGCCGTGGCCAGGCGCATCAGGTCGTCGATGAGCAGGGAGTCGGCAGAGACGATCAACACGGTCGCGGACATGGCATCTCCTCGCTTTCGCGAGATCAACCATGCGGCCCCGCTCGCCCCCTCGAAAGGCCCCTGCGCCAACCTGTGGATAACCCGGCCCCGGCGGCGTCGCGCGAACCTGAATGCCCCTGGACACGAGACGACCCCCGCCGGGGGGGAGAGCGGGGGTCGCCGGACGGTCCGGCTCCGGGGGGGTAGAGCCGGTCCCGTTTCCCGGAAGGTCTCGAAGGTCAAGCCAAGGCCGGGCGTTCGTCAGCGCACCGTAAACCCGGCGACCCCCAGTCTATGCAGATTAGACATAAAGTCGCCCGATCACTCGGAGTTCCGTCGAGTGGCGACCAATTCGTGATCATTGGCCGATCACCCAAAACGGGAGTATTCGGGCGTTTGCCACGCGGGGGGTGCGGCGAGAACGCCTGTCCTAAGCGTCTGCAGCGTAGCGGAAGGAAGCGAGATCGTTCTCCTCTGAGCCATGGTTGATTGATTCAGAGGTAGATCACACTATGTGATCAGCCTGCCGAGCCCGGCCATTCCGATCATCTCGGCGAAACCGCTCTCTTCACGGTCGATCGCTTGCTCGGGCCGCCGCCCTTCTTTCGGACGAAGATCCTCCGCTGGACCTCCGCCAACCCGGCCAAGGGGCTTGCGATCTGCGCTGATTCGGCGTAGACAGAATGCACGGACCAAGTGTCCGAGCACGGCAGCCGGGCACCCACGCGCGACCAGCCGCGGGAGGCGCGTCGAGACGGGCTTGACCCGATCCGACGATTTTGAGGTGCACGCTTGGTAACCCGGTGTGACGTGTCGGCGACGGCGTTCCTCCGGGAACGCCGTTCGCTTTGTCGCAGGCAGCCACCTGTTTTGGATCGGCCGAAATCGGCACTGATGAAGTGATCTTCTGAGATCCATGCGCGCTTTACCGGGAGCGCGTTCTCCGCGCCCGCGATCCCCTACAGGCGACTCGCCCACCGGGTGACCCGTCGCGTCCGCCGCTGTCCACTCGCGCGTTCGCCGCTGTCCACTCGCGCGTTCGGCACCTTCCACCCGCGTGTTCGGCGCGGTCAGCCGCGCATGAACGCCTCACAGACCGCGAGCGCCTCGCGCGCGCCGAGTTCGACGGCCTCGGCGCAATGGCTCACCCATCGCCCCACGCCCTCCGGGGTGCCGGTCACGTAGCCGCGCAGCGCGTCGCCGTACGCGGCCCGCAGTTCGAGATGTCCGACCTCCGGGGCGGTCAGCGACTTCGGATCGAGGCCCCGGTCGACGAGGGTCAGCCGCGCGGCCGCGCGGGCCACGATGCCGTCGCCCCACCCGAACGGCCGCAGGGCGAGCAGCTCCCCGTGCACGATCGCGGCGATGACGATCGCCGGCGCCTCCGTCGTGATGGTCAGCAGGTCGCTGAGCACGTCGAGCCGCGCGGCGACGTCCGCGGGCGGCAGGGGCGTGCCGAGTTCCAGCGGGTCGGTCGCCTCGTCGCCCGGACGGGGCCGGCCGAGCGCGTCGGGGTCGACGGCGTCCGCGGCCGCCAGCACGTGGAGCCGGGCGAGCGCCTGGCGCGGCGCCTTGTGCCAGGTGTCCGCGAGCGCGCCGAGCTCGGCCGACACGCGCAGGGCGCCCTGCACGACCGGGTCGTTCGTCAGGCCGCCGCGTACCTCCTCCAGCGGGACCGCGACCCCCTCCAGGGCCGCCGACGCGCGGGCGCCGCGCAGCGCCGACTCGGCGGACACCTCGGCGCTGCGCCGCCGCAGGATCCGGTGGCCGAGCAACCGGTCGACGGCATCCCGGGCCCGGGCGACGGCCTCGGGAACCTCCGGCAGGCCTGCGACGTTGGCAAATGGGTCGCTCATTCGAACGCGCGGCGTTCGGTCGCCGTCCCGGCGCGGGCCGGTCCGCGAACGCCGCTTCCTCCTCGGGATGTCGGTGGCCGAACACGCCACGGCGCGGGTGGTCGCGGCGCGGGTCCCCACCGGTGACGGGAACGGCGCCACCGCATGACCCTATGCCGCGAGCACCCCTTGTAACGACACATGCGAAGCTGCTGAAGTTGGCTTGGACCGTCCTGACCTCCCCACCCGAAGGAGACGCGCCGTGACGCAGGAAACCCCACACGAGACCCTCTCCAATCTTCTCCAGGAGAGTCGGCGGTTCGCTCCCCCGGAAGAGCTGGCCGCGGCGGCCAACGTCACCTCGGCGGCGTACGAGGAGGCGGCGGCGGACCGGCTGGCGTTCTGGGAGAAGCAGGCCAAACGCCTGCACTGGACCGCCGAGTGGGACACCGTCCTCGACTGGTCGAACCCGCCGTTCGCCAAGTGGTTCGTCGGGGGCAAGCTGAACGCCGCGTACAACTGCGTCGACCGGCACGTCGAGGCGGGCAACGGCGACCGCGTCGCGTACCACTGGGAGGGCGAGCCCGGCGACACCCGCACGATCACGTACGCCGACCTCAAGCGCGAGGTCTCCAAGGCCGCGAACGCCCTGCTCGAGCTCGGCGTCCAGAAGGGCGACCGCGTCGCGATCTACATGCCGATGATCCCGGAGACGGTGTTCGCGATGCTGGCCTGCGCCCGCATCGGCGCGCCGCACACGGTCGTCTTCGGCGGCTTCTCCGCCGACGCGCTGCGCGGGCGTATCGAGGACTGTGACGCGCACGTCGTCATCACCGCGGACGGCGGCTACCGCCGGGGCGCGCCGAGCGCGCTCAAGCCGAACGTCGACGAGGCCGTCGCGGGCGTCGACCACGTGCGCAACGTCCTCGTCGTCCGCCGTACGAACCAGGACGTCGCCTGGACCGAGGGCCGCGACATCTGGTGGCACGACCTCGTCGACCGGCAGAGCGAGGAGCACGAGCCGGAGGCGCACGACGCGGAGCACCCGCTGTACGTCATGTACACCTCGGGCACCACCGCCAAGCCCAAGGGCATCCTGCACACCACCGGCGGGTACCTCACGCAGGTGTCCTGGACGCACCACGCGGTGTTCGACCTCAAGCCGGAGACGGACGTCTACTGGACCGCGGCCGACATCGGCTGGGTGACCGGCCACTCGTACATCGTGTACGGGCCGCTGTCCAACGGCGCGACCAGCGTCATGTACGAGGGCACCCCCGACACCCCGCACAAGGGCCGCTGGTGGGAACTGGTCGCCAAGTACAAGGTCTCGATCCTGTACTGCGCGCCGACCGCGATCCGCACGTTCATGAAGTGGGGCGAGGACATCCCCGCCCAGCACGACCTGTCGTCGCTGCGGCTGCTGGGCTCGGTCGGTGAGCCGATCAACCCGGAGGCGTACGTCTGGTACCGCAAGAACATCGGCGCCGACCGTACGCCGGTGGTCGACACCTGGTGGCAGACCGAGACCGGCTCGATCATGGTCAGCCCGCTGCCGGGCGTCACGCACGGCAAGCCCGGCGCGGCGATGCGGCCGCTGCCCGGCATCGAGGCCGACGTCGTCGACGACCAGGGCAAGCCGGTGCCGAACGGCGGCGGCGGCTTCCTCGTCGTCAAGGAGCCGTGGCCGTCGATGCTGCGCACAATCTGGGGCGACGACGAGCGGTTCATCAAGACCTACTGGTCGCGCTTTGACGGGCTGTACTTCGCCGGCGACGGCGCGAAGAAGGACGACGACGGCGACTTCTGGCTGCTCGGCCGGGTCGACGACGTCATGCTGGTCTCCGGTCACAACATCTCGACCACCGAGGTCGAGTCGGCGCTGGTGTCGAACCCGAAGGTCGCCGAGGCGGCCGTGGTGGGCTCCACGGACCCGGTCACCGGGCAGGCCATCGTCGCGTTCGTCATCCTGCGCGGGGAGGTCGCCGACGACGGCGAGGCGCTGGTCGCTGAGCTGCGCGACCACGTCGCCAAGCACCTCGGCCCGATCGCCAAGCCCCGGCAGATCATGATCGTGCCGGAGCTGCCGAAGACCCGGTCCGGAAAGATCATGCGGCGGCTGCTCCGTGACGTCGCGGAGAACCGCTCGCTCGGGGACGTCACCACGCTGACGGACAGCACGGTGATGGACCTCATCAAGGACAAGATGCCGGCCGCGTCGAGCGACGAGTAACGGCGGCGAACGGGTGAGCGCGGCCTCCGGGGCCGCGCTCACCCGTTCGCGGCGGTACCGGCCCGCCGCCGGAGGCGACGGAACCCGCCACCGGTAATCTCGGACAGTCGCGTGCCGATAAGCCGTTCTTTCGCCGGGCTTCGCCGGTTCACTCCTCATCGGCGATTCGGCCTATTCGGATCCTGCCCGATCCGGGAGAGTGGCGACCTGCACTGAGAGGAGAAACATGACCGAGGTACGGCCGAACGGCCAGTATGACGACAAATCACTCGGCGAGCTGGTCGCCATCGCCACGGGCAGCGTCTCCCGCCTCGTGAAGTCGGAGCTCGAGCTCGCCAAGCTGGAGCTGAAGGGCGACGCGAAGAAGGCCGCTCTCGGTAGCACCCTGTTCGCCGTCGCCGGCGTGATCGGCGGCGTCGTCGTCATCCTGTTGTCGATCGCCCTCGCGTACGGTCTGGTCGCGCTCGGCATCTGGAACTGGGCCGCGTTCCTCATCGTCGCCGGGGTCTACGTCCTGCTGGCGGCCGTGCTGATCCTCATCGGCCTGTGGCGGATGAAGAAGATGAGCGGCGCCAAGCGATCCCGGCAGTCGGTCATGGAGGACTTCGCCATGCTCCGCCGGGGCGGCGACTCCGAAGACAAGCCCGCGCTGGAGGAGTGACACCCTCCGCGCGGAAGCCCGCGCCGGCGGAGTGACTCCCACGGAGGAGAAGCCGGTGCGGGCGGAGTGACGCCCACCGGCGCTCGCCGGGGGCCGACGAAGGGGGGCCGTACGTGACCGACGAGTCCGTCGTTCAGATCGACGGCCCGTGGCGGCACCGGTCGGTGAGCGCGGGCGGTACCCGCTTCCACGTCGTCGAGATCGGCGAGGGGCCGCTCGTCCTGCTGCTCCACGGATTCCCGCAGTTCTGGTGGTCCTGGCATCGCCAGCTCGTGTCGCTGGCCGAGGCCGGGTTCCGGGCGGCGGCCGTCGATCTGCGCGGGTACGGCGGCAGCGACAAGCCGCCGCGCGGGTACGACCTGATCACGCTGGCCCGGGACGCCGCCGGCCTGATCCGGGCGCTCGGCGAGGCGAACGCGACCGTGGTCGGGCACGACTGGGGCGGCCTGCTCGCCTGGACGATGGGGGTCTACCAGCCGCGCGTCGTGCAACGGCTGGTCACGGTGTCGGCGCCGCACCCGCTGCGCATCCGTACCGCGATGGCGACGGACCTGCGCGGCCAGGCCTGGGCGGCCCGGCACACCTTCGGCTTCCAGTTGCCGATGGGACCGGAGCGGCTGCTCGTACGGGACGACGCCGCCCAGGTGGGCCGGGTGCTGCACTCCTGGTCGGCGCCGGGATGGCCCGACTCGGGCAGCGAGCGGCTGTACCGCTCGGCCTTCCAGATCCCCGGCGTCGCGCACTGCGCGCTGGAGTACCACCGCTGGGCGGTGCGGTCGATACTGCGCCCGGACGGAGTGCGGTACGCCCGCCGGATGCGCACGCCCATCCGCGTCCCCACCCTTCAGCTGCACGGCTCACTGGACGGCTACGTGCTGCCCCGCAGCGCGCAGGGTTCGGGCCGGTTCGTCGACGCGCCGTACCGGTGGCGGCTGATCGACGGCGTCGGGCACTTCCCGCAGGAGGAACGCCCGGGGGCCTTCGACGCCGAGCTCCTCTCCTGGCTCTCGGGACCCCGCCCGGGCCGCCGCGCCGCCTCCCCGGGACCCGGCTGAGGCCGTCCGGAGCGGACAATAGGACCATGCGCGATCGGGATGAGGCGGGACGGGCACGCAACGCGCGGCCCCGTGACGCGTACGGTCGGCCGCTGCCGCATGACGCGGTCGGGGAGGAACGCGTTCCGGACGACTACGCGGCCGAGCCGGCCGAGGCTCTCGCCGAGGCGCAGCGGCTGCTCGACACGGACCGGCCCTTCCACGCCCATGAGGTGCTGGAGGCCGCCTGGAAGGCCGCGCCGGAGGCCGAGCGTCCCCTGTGGCAGGGGCTGGCCCAGCTGGCGGTCGGATTCACGCACGTACGGCGCGGGAACGCGCGAGGGGCCTGCACGCTGCTGCGCCGCGCCGCCGACCGCATCGCGCCGTACGCGAATGCCGCCGCACCGCACGGGATCGCGGGGGCCGACCTGGCGAGGGCGGCCCGCGAGCTGGCCGACCGCATCGAGCGCGACGGGCTGGGCGCGGTCGCGGACGCCGACCTGACCCCTCGCCTCGCCGCCCCGTGTCCCTAGCCCCCTGAGCTCAGCACTCGGTGAGCGGTTCGGCCTGGTAGGCCTGGTGGAGCAGGTCCAAGAAGCGCGGTGCCTCGGGCACGGCCACGGAGCCGATCCGGTGGACCGCGACGCCCGGCGTCCATGAGTTCATGACCACGGCACCGGCCAGTGCCGGCAGGTCGGCGGCCGTGATCTCCTGTACGCGCTGCGGGACGCCCAGGCGGTCCAGTTGCCGGCGGACGATGCCCATCGTGGTCCCGACCAGCATCTCGGCGTCGGGCCACACCACGGCGCCGCCGTCCCAGGAGGCCAGGTTCCAGATCGTTCCCTCGCTGAGCCGACCCCGGCGATCGACGAAAGCGGCGTCGTCGAAGCCTTCCCGGGCGGCCTGGCGCATGAAGTAGGTCTTGGCCACCTCGCCGACGTGCTTCACGGCGGGCAGGACTCGTTCGTACTCGACCGTCGCCAGGGTCAGCGGTCCGGCCGGTCCGGACGCGGGCGGTCCGGTACGGACGAGGACCTCGGGCTCCACCTCGTCGCCGTCCGCGGTGAACTCTCCCGGCGACGAGTACACGGTGGCCGTCAGCGAGAGGTCCGCGGGACCCGCCTCCAGCGCCGCCCGCAGATGGGACCGCATCCGGTCGTCGGGCAGTGCCCGGCCGAACAGCTCCATCGAGGCGGACCGCAGCCGCCGCAGATGAAGATCGAGGCCCCGGACCCGGCCCCCGCGCACCTGCATGGCGGTGAAGTGGGCATAGCCCGCGAAGGCGAGCGGCGCCAGTTCTTCGATGGTCGCCGCGCGACCGTTGTGTTGAACGACGAGAGAGGTCATGCGTGTCTCCAACGGTGCGGAATGATCGCTCGCAGGACGACGCTAGGCCTTCACACCGGTGAGAAGGTCAACCCCGATGGCCTCGGTCTAGTCCGAGCAGGACTGCGTCGAGACGCTGCCGCTCGCGTTGATGCCCGCCTCGGCGTCCGGCGCGACCTCGTGGGCGGTGAGGGCGTACCCGGTCTCCTTGTTGTCCAGGGCGGCGGCGAAGACGACGCCGTACACCCTGCCCGACGGGGACAGCAGCGGGCCGCCGGAGTTGCCCTGCTCGACCAGCGCGCGGATGGCGTAGATCTCGCGGGTGACCTGGCCGGAGTGGTAGATGTCGGGGCCCTTGGCCTTCTGCTTGGCACGGATCCGCGCCGCCCGCGCGGTGAACGGCTGGTTCTTCGGGAAGCCGGCGACCACGGCGTCGTCGCGGCTCTGGGCGCCCTCGTCGAACTTCAGGGACGGCAGGCTCAGCCCCGGCACGTCGAGGACGGCGATGTCGCGCTTGTCGTCGTACAGCACGACCTTCGCGTGGTAGTTGCCCTCCTTCTCCGTGTAGACGGTCGGGCCGGAGTCCACGCCCGCGACGACGTGCGCGTTGGTCATGACGCGGCCGGGCGCGTACACGAAGCCGGTGCCCTCGATCCTGCGCTGGCAGCTGTGCGCCGTACCCATGATCTTGACGATGCTCTTGCGGGCGGCCACCAGCTGCGGAGTGTTGAGGATCTTGGTGTCGGGCGGCGGCACCTCGGCGATGGGCTCGCCGCCGAGCCCGCCGAACACCTGCGGGAACTCCGTCTTGGACACGAACCCGCGGAAGGAGGAGAACCAGGTGTTCGCCTGCTGCGGCATGAACGTGTCGACGCCGTGCAGCACCTGGGAGCTCTTGACCTGGGTGCGCAGCCAGACGATCGGCGAGGTCACCAGGGCGCTGCCGATGAACCACGCGACGACGAGCAGCGCGACGCTGCTGACGCAGGCGCCGCCGACGGCGTCGACGCTCCGGGCCGACTCCCAGGTCACGCGGCTGCGCAGCGCTGACCCGACGGAGGAGGCGATGAGCTGCCCGAGCGTCGCGGCCAGGAAGGCGATGACCACGGCGAGCAGCGCCTGCTGCGCCGCTCCGTCGACGACCGTCTTGACCAGAGGCGGGGCGATCAGCATGCCGAGGACGACGCCGCCGACGAAGCCGACGAAGCTGAGGACGCCCACGATGAAGCCCTGCCGGTACCCCGAGATGGCAAAGAGCACGACGAGCACCAGCAGGATGAGATCAAGAACGTGATCGCCCAGCACCGGTCAACCGTATAGCGCATTCGGCCCCGAGGACGTCCCCTCCCTGGACCAGATCGGCCGCGGAGGCGTACGAACCGAGGACTACTCGCGCCGCCCGAGGTCGATGACCTCGGGGGGAAGGTCCTCGACCCGCGTGGTGTCCCAGGGACGATCCCAGCCGCCCGCCTCGAGCACCGCGTGCAGGATCCCGGCGGTGAACCCCCACACGAGCATCCCCCGGACGCGGAAGGCCGGGCCGAGGTGCCCGGAGGGCCCGCGGATGCGCAGCCGGTTGGCCGGGTCCGTCAGCTCGGACAGCGGGACCCGCGCGACCGAGGCCACCTCGCGAGGGTCGGCCGGGCCCACGGCGGACGGCTCCCGCCACCATGCGACGACCGGGGTGACGCGGTACCCGCTGTGCGCGACGTACATCTCCGGCATGGTCGCCAGGACGGCCACGCCGGAGGGGTCGACCCCGGTCTCCTCGGTGGCCTCGCGCAGCGCCGCCCCGACCGGCCCGTCGTCCCCGGGGTCGACGCCGCCGCCGGGGAACGCGGGCTGCCCGGCGTGCTTGCGCAGCGTGTCCGCGCGCTGGAGGAGCAGGAGGTCCGGGCCGTCGGGGCCCTCGCCGAACAGGATGAGCACCGCGGCGGCGCGGGCGCCGTTCGCGGGCGGACGAAGGAGCGCGGGGACCTGCAGCCGGGGTGCCTTGGCCGCGAACCCGCGCAACCACTCCGGGCAGTCCGTTCCATGGTCGACCGACATCATTGAATGTTCAACCGGCTCGGACCCCTGATCCTTCCCCGTCACGCGATCTGATCCCTCCCGGTCACGAGAACGGACCGGGCCTCACCAGCTTGCGCGCCGTCTCCTCGTCGGTCGGCCCCTCGCCGTACGACGGGCAGAGCCGGGCGAGCGGGCACGCCCCGCAGGCCGGGCGCCGCGCGTGGCAGATGCGCCGGCCGTGCCAGATCAGCCGGTGCGACAGGATGGTCCAGTCCTTGCGCGGGATCAGCTCCCCGACCTCGTACTCGATCTTCACCGGGTCGGTCTCGGTGGTCCAGCCGAACCGTCTGCTCAACCGCCCGAAGTGCGTGTCGACCGTGATGCCCGGCACGTCGAAGGCGTTGCCGAGCACGACGTTGGCGGTCTTGCGCCCCACGCCGGGCAGCGTCACGAGCTCCTCGAGGGTGTGCGGCACCTCGCCGCCGAACCGGTCGCACAGCTCCTGGCCGAGCTTCAGCAGGCTGTTGGTCTTGGCCCGGAAGAAGCCCGTCGACTGGATGATCTTCTCCACCTCTTCCCGGTCGGCCGCCGCGAGGTCGGCGGCGGTCGGGAAGCGGGCGAAGAGGGTCGGGGTGACCATGTTGACTCGCTTGTCCGTCGTCTGCGCGGACAAGATCGTCGCAACCAGGAGCTGGAACGGATCAACGAAATCAAGCTCACAGTGCGCATCCGGGTACACTTCCGCCAGCTCTCGATTGATCCGGCGAGCCCGGCGTACGAGGGCGAGACGCGACTCCGGCCGCCTCCCGTCGGCGGATCTCGACCCGGTCGAATTCGTCGCCATGGCGCAAGCGTAGGGCCATAGCGCAGAGGTCGGGCCGCCCTCGGCGCGCTGCCACGTCCACCGCCGTCCTGTTTGTCTCATCACTTGCCGCAGACCCCAGCTTTCCCGGATCGGTACATCGCTCAGTCACAGCAAACTTGCCTAGAGACACCAAGTTGCCTCGCCGAGGAAAGTTGGCGAACCAAGCAAGTTTTCCTTCAATGCAGCGATTCCCTATGAGACGATGGGGACGTGAACGGGGACATGCGGCTGGGGGACCTGCTAGCTCGAGGGGTCGAAGCCCTGGGTGACCTTCTTGGGTCGACGTGGGATGTGAGGGTGATCTCCACCCCGCAGGACGAGACTGGAGCATGGGGGCGACGAGTCGACGCCCTGGTGGAGGTTCATCCCGAGGGCGGCAGTGTGTTCGCCCAGTTGCTGATCGATCTGAAGAGTCAGGTCACTCCAAAGGCCATAGAGCAACAACTACTCCCCAAACTGGACCTGGTTCGCCAGGTGACCCCGCACACCCACCTGATGGTGATGGCTCCGTGGATCTCCCCACGTAGTCAAGGGATCCTGCGAGACCACGAGATCGGTTATCTGGATCTCACCGGAAACATCTTCTTGCGTGTCCCCCGGCCGGCGATCGTGATCTCTACGGAGGGAGACAGGCGAGCTCCCCGATCGGAGCAGCCTCGCCCTGGGAAGCCGACCTTGGCCGGCCCGAAAGCAGGCCGACTCGTCAGACTGCTTGCGGACGTCGCTCCTCCCTATCGCGCGAAAGAAGTCGCAGCCACCGCACGCCTCAGTCTGCCTTATGTATCCCGGCTGCTCGACACCCTCGAGGACCAACTCGTGATTCGGCGCGACGGCCGGGTCATCGTGGATGTCGATTGGGTCGGCCTGCTCCGACTCCGTGCCGGGCATTTGAGCCTTTTGCGGCATAACTCGTACGTCGGAATGCTAGCTCCCAACGGCCCCGGACATCTCATGAGGCGCCTACGTGACCTCCAAAAGACCGGACGAGGATCTCGGATCGCCCTTACCGGTTCCTACGCCGCCCGCGCCGTTGCTCCACTGGCGGTCGGAGGGCAGGTGATGCTCTACGTGTCGGCCGACCTTGATTCGACGGACGCCGTCGCCGAGGACCTCGGTCTGCTGCGCGTAGACGAAGGAGCAGACGTCCTACTTCTCCGCGCACATGACGAGGTCGTGTTCGAGCGCACCCGAGATGTCGACGGAATCCGCCAAGTAGCGCTCAGCCAACTGGTCTTGGACTGCTTGTCGGGACCCGGCCGGATGCCTGCGGAAGGCGAAGCGGTCCTCCACTCCATGGCAGAGGACGAGCGCCTCTGGCGAGCACCTGGAATCAGCTATGCACATCCGGCCCATGATGAATAACATAGCCTCCCTTGACCAGCCGACGATGTGAGAAAAAGTGTCGAACACTCCCGATGGCGTAGATCCACAGGAACTTACGGTCGTTGCCCGTCGAGTTCTCTTGGACGGTCTCAAAGCCCTGGAGAGCCACCTCGAGGCGATCACTGTCGTCGGAGCTCAAGCCGTCCATCTCCGCACGCCGTCCGCTGCAATGCGAAGCGCGCCATTCACTGCCGATGGCGACCTGAGTGTCGACCCTCTCCTCTTGCCTGATGAGCCATTGATCGAGCAGGCTTTGGAGAATGCCGGCTTCGAACTCCGTCAGCAGAACCAACCGGGCCGCTGGGCTCGTGCGGAGAAGGTGGGAGACAAGATCGTTCCGGTAGAACTCGATCTTCTGGTACCCGAAAATCTGACAAAACGCGGCAGCCGCAGTGCGCGGATACCCCCGCACGGCAGGCTTTGCGCGCGGTGGGTCTCTGGACTCGAGGTCGCGGCCGTCGATCGATCGCCGATGACGATCAGCAGCCTCGAGGCCGATGACCCGCGTACGGTTACGGTCAACGTCGCTGGACCTGCTGCCCTACTGGTCGCCAAGGCCTACAAGATCGACGATCGCCGAGACCAGGCCGCGACATCACCCGATCGATTGACGAACAAGGATGCCGGTGACGTCCTCCGTCTCATGATGACCATCGACGCCCGGGAGGTAGCCGTCTCCTTCGCGGCACTACGCGAGGATCCTCGCGTCGGAGCGACCGCGACCGAGGGTGCCGAGCGTCTCTACAGGCTCTTCGGCGGAGCGTCCGCTCCAGGCGTCGACCTGGCCGTCGCCGCGCTCCAGGGAGACGTTCCCGAGGCGCGGGTCCGGGCGCTCGCGCCTGCGTTCGTCAAACGCTTGCGGGTGAATGAGCCTTAGGCCGCGTTGAGCGAGTGGCCAGGGGACCGCCTCACCAGCGAGCACTCGCGCAGTCCAGCCATGTTGACTCGCTTGTCCGTCGTCTGCGCGGACAAGATCGTCGCAACCAGGAGCTGGAACGGATCACCGAAATCAAGCTCACAGTGCGCATCCGGGTACACTTCCGCCAGCTCTCGATTGATCCGGCGAGCCCGGCGTACGAGGGCGAGACGCGACTCCGGTTTGCGTGGCACGAACGCAAGAGTAACGGGGGGGTCGACCAAAACTCATCCTGCGATGTGCGTCACACTGTGGTGGTACGTCAGCAAGGAGGAAACGTGAACGACCGCGACGTGGAGGTTCTGGGACGGGCCCCACTGTTCGAAGCACTCGACGAGGAAGGGGCGAAGGCGCTTCGCGCCATCGTGTCAGAGGTCCACCTCTCACGCGGTCAGACGCTGTTCTCCGAGGACCAGGAAGGCGACCGGCTCTACGTCGTCCTCGAGGGCAAGATCAAGCTCACCCGGACGGCACCCGACGGCCGGGAGAACCTTCTGAGCGTGCTCGGCCCCAGCGAGATGTTCGGCGAGCTGTCCCTGTTCGACCCCAGGCCGCGTACGGCCAGCGCCATCGCCGTGACCGAGTCGCGGCTGGCCGGGGTGGGCCACAGCGACCTGTGGCCGTTCCTCAAGGGCCACCCCGAGATAAGCATCCACCTGCTGCGCGCACTCGCCCAGCGCCTCCGCCGGACCAACGAGAACATGGCCGACCTCGTCTTCACGGACGTGCCCGGCCGGGTCGCCAAGGCCCTCCTCGACCTCGCGGAGCGGTTCGGCCAGCCGAGCGAGAGCGGTCTGCACGTCCACCACGACCTGACGCAGGAGGAGCTCGCCCAGCTCGTCGGCGCGTCCCGGGAGACGGTGAACAAGGCCCTCGCCGACTTCGCCCAGCGCGGCTGGCTGCGCATCGAGGCCCGCGCCGTACAGGTCCTCGACATCGACCGCCTCCGCAAGCGCTCGCGCTGAGCGGGTTCCGGCCGAGCGGGTCTCAGGTGAGCGGGTTCCGGCCGAGCGGGTCCCGTCAGCCGACGCCGCGCTCGGCCAGGTAGTCGAGCTGGGCCTGGACGGCCCACTCGGCGGCCGGCCACAGCGAGCGGTCGACGTCGGCGTAGACCCGCTCCACGACGTCCCGGGCCGTCCGCGCGCCGGCCGCGACCGCGGCCTCGACCTGCTGGAGGCGTTCGCGCCGGTGGGCGAGGTAGTGGTCGAGCGCGCCAACCGGATCATCGAGCCGGGGGCCGTGGCCCGGCAGGATCACGCTCGTCCCCTCGGCCATCGCCCGCAGCCGGCCCAGTGAGGCGAGGTAGTCCCCGAGCCGGTCCACCACCGTGGTGCCGTAGCCGAGCACCGTGTCGCCGGTGAGCACGGCCCGGTCGCCCGGCAGCCAGAAGCACAGCGAGTCGTGGGTGTGGCCCGGGGTCTCCATGACCCGCAGCTCCAGGCCGTCCAGCTCCACCACGTCGCCCTCGCCCAGGCCCTCCTCGCCCAGCCGCAGGGCCGGGTCGAGCGCCCGGACGGGGACGGGGTGGGAGTTCCCGGCGGCCAGCTCGGCGAACCGCCGCGCGCCCTCGGCGTGGTCCGGATGGCCGTGCGTGAGGAGGACGAGGGCCACGCGTCCCGCCCGGGCGGCGACCCGGCGCAGGTGCTCCTCGTGTTCCGGCCCCGGATCGACGACGATCGACCGCTCGGCGCCCGGCTCGCGGAGCACCCAGGTGTTCGTACCGTCCAGGGTCATCGGCGAGGGGTTCGGCGCCAGCACGCACCGGGCCCGCTCGGTGCCCATGCCGTCGATGCCGCTCATGGCCGGGCTCCGGGAACGTGGCCGTCGAGCTCCGGTGGCAGGACGAGGTAGACGCCGTCGCCGGTCACGCGTGTCTCGGGCAGCCGGGGCCGTACGTCCCGGTCGGCGGCGAGGACCGCGGCGACCGAGTCGTACGCCGTCAGCTCGGTGAGCGTGACCATGGTCGGCGGCAGCAGCGCCATCTCGCCGCGCCGGGCGGCCTCGACGGCGTCGCGCGGGCGTACCCACGTGACCCGGTCGGACTCGGTGCTGACGTCGCGGGTGCGCTGGCCGGCGGGCAGCGCCGCGACGAAGAACCTGGTGTCGTAGCGGCGTTCCTCGATGACGGGCGTGATCCAGTGCGCCCAGGGGCGCAGCAGGTCGCCGCGCAGGACGAGGCCGCGCTTGTCGAGCAGCGCGGCGAGGGACAGCGAACGGTCCAGCAGCGCCTGCCGGTCCGCCTCCCAGTCGTCGCCGCTGATGTCCCCCGCGATCAGGTCCGCCGTGGGCCCCGCGAGGAGCACGCCCGACTCCTCGAACGTCTCACGGACGGCCGCGCACACCAGCTCGCGGGCGAGGGTCTCCCCGGCGTCGAACGCCGCGCCCCACTCCTGCGGCGACGGCCCGGCCCAGCCCACCGTACGGTCGCCGTCCCGCGCGTCCACCGAACCGCCGGGGAAGACGTACGCGCCCGGTGCGAACGGCATCGACGACACCCGGCGCAGCATGTACACCTCGATGCCGCCGCTCGGGGCGTCGCGGAGCAGGACGACCGTGGAGGCGTCCCGTGGCGCGGCCGGGTTCGCCCGGCCCTCCTCGATGTCGCGGGCGCGCTGGGCGAATTGGTCGGGCAGCCGAAGGCCGGGAACGTCCGCCAACGGGGCCTCCTCGTTCGGGCCGGGACGCCGTCCGGCGGGTGCCGGCGCGGCGTCCCGTAAGGCTCTATCCGCCGAACATTATTCGACTTCGGCGATCAGTTCGACCTCGACGGGCGCGTCCTTCGGCAGCACCGCGACGCCCACCGCGCTGCGGGCGTGCCGGCCCGCGTCGCCGAACACCTCGCCGAGCAGGTCGCTCGCCCCGTTGATCACCTGCGGCTGGCCGTAGAAGTCCGGCGCGCTGGCGACGAAGCCGACGACCTTGACGATGCGCCGCACCCGCGACAGCTCCCCGACCTCGGCCTTCAGGGCGGCGATCGCGTTGAGCGCGGCCGTACGGGCCAGCCCGGCGGCCTCCTCCTCGGTGACCTCCGCGCCGACCTTGCCGGTCGCGAGCAGCTTGCCGTCGGCGATCGGCAGCTGGCCCGACGTGTAGACGAGGTTCCCGGACCGGGCGGTCGGGACGTACGACGCCAGCGGCGCGACGACGTCCGGCAGCTCCAGGCCGAGCTCGCGGACCCTCTCCTCCGGGGTGCTCACTGCTTCTCCCGCTTGAGGTAGGCCACGAGGTTCTCGGGGTTCGGGCCGGGGACGACGGTGACGAGCTCCCACCCGTCCTCGCCCCAGTTATCGAGGATCTGCTTCGTCGCGTGCACGAGCAGTGGAACGGTCGCGTACTCCCACTTCTTCATGGGGGAACGCTACTACCGCTGGGCGGGCGGCTCCTCGTGTCGCGCGGCGATGCCCGGCTGCTTCCCCGTCTCCAGTCCGGGCACGGGCGGCACCTCCTTGGCGGAGTCGATCGACGCCGGCTCGCCGGCCTCGGCCAGCTCCTCCTCGGCCTTGGCGAGGCGCTCGGCGAGGTCGGTCCGGGGCGTGCCCTCACGCGGTGTCTGGTCCCCGCCGGCGGCGCGGTCGAAGAAGCGCAACAGCTCCACGGGGAACGGCATGACGAGCGTGCTGTTCTTCTCGGCGGCGACCTCCACCACCGTCTGCAGCAGCCGGAGCTGGAGGGACGCGGGGTCCTGCGCCATGACCTCGGCCGCGGCGGCGAGGCGCTTGGACGCCTGGAACTCACCGTCAGCGGTGATGATGCGGGCCCGGCGCTCCCGCTCGGCTTCGGCCTGGCGCGCCATCGACCGCTTCATGCCCTCCGGCAGCGAGACGTCCTTGATCTCCACCCGCTCGATCTTGACGCCCCAGGGCGCCTCGGTCATGCCGTCCATGATCTGGCGGAGCTCGGCGTTGATCGACTCGCGGTCGGACAGCAGCTGCTGCATGTCGGCCCGGCCGATGACCGAACGCAGTGACGTCTGCGCCACCTGCGAGATGGCCCAGTTGTAGTTCTGCACGTTGACGATCGCCTTCACCGGGTCGATCACCCGGAAGTAGACGACCGCGTCGACGCGGACGCTGACGTTGTCCTGGGTGATGCCCTCCTGCGCGGGCACGCCCATCGCCACCGTCTGCATGTTGACCTTCGTCATCCGGTCGATCACGGGGAAGATCAGCGTCAGGCCCGGCGGCCGGAAGTGCGACTGCACCTGGCCGAGGCGGAAGACCACGCCGCGTTCGACCTGCTGAACGACCTTGATCGACGACAGGATGATCAGCAGGATCACGAAACCGATGACGCCTAGGAGCACGAATGCCGCTTCAGCCACGGCGCTCACCTTTCTGACGGCCGATTCCCTCATGTCCGACACTAGTCGCCGGATCCCCTGAGGTGGCAGACGTCACCTTGCGGGGGTTGCGAACGCGTCGCCGGACGGACGATAACCTCACAAGAGTGAGCGCGAGAGACACCGACTGGGACGGTGTACGGCTGCACGTCGTCACTGGTAAGGGCGGTACCGGCAAGACCACGGTGGCCGCCTCCCTGGCGCTCGCCCTGGCCGCGGGCGGCCATCAGGTCCTGCTCATCGAGGTGGAGGGCCGGCAGGGGATCGCCCAGCTCTTCGACTGCCCGCCGCTGCCGTACGAAGAGCGCAAGGTCGCGGTGGCGCCGGACGGCGGCGATGTGTACGCGCTCGCCGTCGATCCCGAAGAGGCCATGCTCGAGTACCTCGAGATGTTCTACAACATCAAACGGGCGGGCAAGGCGCTGGGCAAGATGGGCCTGATCGACTTCGCCACCACGATCGCCCCCGGCCTGCGCGACGTGCTGCTCACCGGCAAGGCCAGTGAGGCCGTGCGCCGCCGCGACAAGAGCGGCCGGTTCAGCTACGACGCGGTGGTGATGGACGCCCCGCCGACCGGCCGGATCGGCCGGTTCCTCAACGTCAACGCCGAGGTCGCGGGGCTGGCGAAGGTCGGCCCGATCCGCAACCACGCGGACACCGTCATGCGGGTGATCCGCAGCCCGGAGACCGCGGTGCACTTCGTCACGCTCCTGGAGGAGATGCCGGTCCAGGAGACCCTGGACGGGATCACGGAGCTGCGGGAGGTCGGCCTGCCCGTCGGCGGCCTGATGATCAACATGGTCCGGCCGCCGCTGCTGCCCGCGGACGAGCTGGCCCTGGCCGTCCGCGACGAGCTCGACGTCGAGGCGATCCGCATGGGGATCAAGGCGGCCGGCATCGAGGACCGCACCGCCGAGATCGCCGACGCCCTCGCCGAGGAGGCCGCCGACCACGCGCGGCGCACCGCCCTGCAGGAGCGCGAGAAGGCACGCCTCGCCAACGCGCGCGTCCCGCAGTACGAGCTGCCGCACCTGAGCGACGGCATGGACCTCGCCGGGCTGTACGAGCTGGCCGCCGAGCTGAGGAGGCAGGGAGCAGCGTGACCCCCGTGGCCGAGAGGACCCCGCCGGACTTCTGCGTCGACGACCTGATCGACGACCCCGACACGAAGATCATCGTCTGCTGCGGGTCGGGCGGCGTGGGCAAGACCACGACCGCCGCCGCCGTGGGCGTCCGCGCCGCCGAGCGCGGCCGCGACGTCGTCGTGCTGACCGTCGACCCCGCCCGCCGGCTCGCCCAGGCGCTGGGGCTCACCGAGCTGGACAACACCCCGCGTCTCGTCGAGGGCGTCGACGGCGAACTGCACGCCATGATGCTCGACATGAAGCGCACCTTCGACGAGATCGTCGAGGCGCACGCCGAGCCCGAACGCGCGCAGCAGATCCTGGCCAACCCCTTCTACCAGTCGCTGTCCTCCAGCCTCTCGGGGACGCAGGAGTACATGGCGATGGAGAAGCTGGGCCAACTGCACCGGTCCGGCGCCTGGGACCTCATCGTCGTCGACACGCCGCCGTCCCGGTCGGCGCTGGACTTCCTCGACGCGCCGGAGCGGATGGGCCGGTTCCTCGACGGCCGATTGATCAAAATTCTTATGGCCCCCGCCAAGGCGGGCGGCCGCTTCGGGCTGAAGGTCGTGACCGCCGGCTTCGGCATGTTCACCAGCGCGATCACGAAGGTGCTCGGCGGGCAGTTGCTGAAGGACGTCCAGACGTTCGTGCTGGCCTTCGACACGATGTTCGGCGGGTTCCGGGAGCGGGCGGAGCAGACGTACCGGCTGCTGCAGGCGCCCGGCACGGCGTTCCTCGTCGTCGCGGCCCCGGAGCCGGACGCGCTGCGCGAGGCGTCCTACTTCGTCGAGCGCCTCGCCGAGGAGCGGATGCCGCTGGCCGGCATGGTCCTCAACCGGGTGCACAAGTCCGATGCCTCGCACCTGTCGGCCGTACGCAGCCAGGCCGCCGCGGAGATGCTGGAGGACCGCGGCGCGCACCCCCTCGCCGCCGCGCTGCTGCGCCTGCACGCCGAGCGGATGCACGTGACCGCGCGCGAGGCGCGGCTGTGTGAGAGCTTCACCTCGTCGCACCCGACCGTGCCCAGGGCCACGGTCGCGGCCATGGCCGAGGACGTACACGACCTCGACGGGCTCCGGTGCATCGCGAGGGACCTCGCGGGCGAACCGGAGGAGCCTGCGGCCTGACCGCCGGGCCGCTCTCCTACGCGACGCGGGCGTCGGCGACGCCGACGCGCGCCCGGCACGCCGAAGGAGTCGGCCGCCTGATCGTTCAGGCGCTGCATGAGGGAACCTGGCCGGCCGGGGCGGCCAGGCGATCGACTCGCCGGACCGGTCGGGCGACGTGCCGGTTCGACCGACGACGTGCCGACTCGGTCGGCGATCCGCCGGATCAGCTCGCGACGAGCTCTTCGTCCGGGTCCTGCGACTGCTCGTACCGCTCCTTGGCGGTCTCCAACAGTTCTCGCCACGACGAGACGTCCGGGCGCCGACGAAGCAGCGCACGGCGCTCGCGCTCCGTCATGCCGCCCCAGACACCGAACTCGATGCGGTTGTCGAGAGCGTCGGCGAGACACTCGGTGCGCACTGGGCAGCCGCGGC
The DNA here is from genome assembly GCF_040679475.1 of Actinoallomurus sp. NPDC052274. Classification (NCBI taxonomy): domain Bacteria; kingdom Bacillati; phylum Actinomycetota; class Actinomycetes; order Streptosporangiales; family Thermomonosporaceae; genus Actinoallomurus; species Actinoallomurus sp. NPDC052274. The sequence continues at coordinate 96,482 of NZ_JBFAUT010000008.1, read as the reverse complement.
AGATCAGCTTGGCCCGGTTCTGAGCCGCCCCCTGCACGAACAACGCGTCGGGATCCGCGTTACGGCAGGCGGCGCGGGCGGTCCAATCCGTGATCCACATCTTGGCCCCACTCCCCTTGGGTCGGTTGTCGTTTGCGAGCCCCGGCCGGACGGGCGCGGACGTCAGGCCGCCATACGAAAGCCGTGGGGAGAAACTTACGGAAGAGCGCGCCGCTTCAACAGCCCCCGATGGGTCCATTCTTGAGATAGCCCCTACGGGCCATAGGGAGGCAACGAACTAGTCATCTCCCACGGCAAGGTGTCCCATATGCACCTCTAGTCCCGCGTAACCTATGTCGCGTGACTGATGAGAAGGCAGACCGGGAACCAGCCATCGTCAAGCTGCTACGCCTCCTTGGGGCGGCGCTCGTGGCCGGAGTCCTGATCAGCTTCCTCGCCCTGCCGGCCGTCGGCAGTGCGGGCATGGCGACCCGGAACGCCGCCGACGGCTTCCAGAACCTCCCGGACGACTTCAACATCCAGCCGCCCCCAGAGCGCACCACGGTGTACTCCGCGGACGGCGAGGTGATCGCGACGTTCTACCACCACAACCGCGAGTCGGTACGTCTCGACCAGGTCGCCCCGATCATGCGGCAGGCGGTCGTCGCGATCGAGGACTCGCGCTTCTACCAGCACGGCCCCCTCGACTTCAAGGGTTCCGCCCGCGCGCTGGTCACCAACGCCCAGGAGGGCGGGGTCAAGCAGGGTGGTTCGACGCTCACCCAGCAGTACGTGAAGAACCTGCTGGTCGAGAGCGCGGACACCGACAATGAGGTCGAGGAGGCGAAGGCCCCGACGTTCGGCCGGAAGCTGCGCGAGCTGCGGTACGCCGTCAACGTCGAGAAGCGGCTCTCCAAGGACCAGATCCTGCAGGGCTACCTCAACATCGCCTACTTCGGCGCCGGCGCGTACGGCGTGCAGGCCGCGGCCCAGCGCTACTTCAGCAAGGACGCCACCGAGCTGACCCTGCCGGAGGCGGCACTGCTGGCCGGCATCACCAACAGCCCCAGCTACTACGACCCGACGATCTTCCCGGACCACGCCCGGGAGCGTCGCAACACCGTGCTGTACCGCATGGCCGAGCTGAAAATGATCACCAAGCAGCAGGCCGACCAGGCCGCTGCCCAGCCGATCAAGCTGCACACCAAGGTGCCCAAGACCGACTGCGTCGCCAGCAAGGTGCCGTTCTTCTGCCAGTACGTGAAGAACGAGATCCTTGGCAACCCGGCGTTCGGCAAGACGGAGCACGACCGGGAGAAGCTGCTGTACCGCGGCGGCCTGACGATCCGCACGACGATCGACATGAAGGCGCAGAGGGCCGCGCAGCAGGCGCTCAGCCGTCGCCCCAGCCACAGCCGAACCGCCACCGAGGCCATGGTCAAGCCCGGCACCGGTGAGATCAAGGCCATGGTGGTCAGCCGCACCTACGGCGCGAACGTCAAGAAGGGCGAGACCCAGCTGAACCTCGCCGCCGACTACGCGCACGGCGGCAACCTCGGCTACTCCGCCGGATCGACCTTCAAGATCTTCACGCTCGCGGCCGCCCTCGACAAGGGCATCAGCGCGGGCACCTCCTTCCCGGCGCCCGAGAGCGCCACGGTGTCGGGCTACCGGGACTGCAAGGGGAACGGCTCGGAGCCCTGGCCCGTCCAGAACGCCGAGAAGTCCAAGGGCAAGTCCGCCAACCTGCAGACCGGGACCTGGGAGTCGATCAACACCTTCTACGCCTACCTGGAGAGGGCGGTCGGCATCTGCGACGCCGTCAAGATGGCGCAGAACTTCGGCATGAAGCGCTCGGACGGCAAGCCGCTCCAGCAGAACCCGGCCCAGGTCCTGGGCACCAACGAGATCGACGTCACCCACCTCGCCGCCGCGTACGCCGGGTTCGCCGCACGCGGCCAGTACTGCACGCCGATCGCCATCACCGAGGTGACCGACTCGACCGGCAAGAAGATCAAGGTGCCGAAGTCCAAGTGCACCACGGCCGTCGACGCCGAGATCGCGGACCAGGTCACGAACATCCTGCAGGGCGTCCTCACCAAGGGCACCGCGGCCGGCATGGGCATCCGCCGGCCCGCCGCGGGCAAGACCGGCACCTGTGAGAGCTTCACCTGCGCCGTCTTCGCCGGCTACACCCCCGACCTGGCGGCCGCCGTCTGGTACGGCGACCCGGAGGCGCCCTGGGGGCACCGCAACTACAACGTCTACGGAAAAGACGTCGCCCCGATCTGGCGGGCCTCGATGATGGGCGCGCTGCGCGGGACGAAGGCCTCGTCATTCCACACGCCGGTGAAGGACTTCGGCACGCTCGACCAGAAGCAGATCCCCAACGTCCAGGGCATGCCGGTGCAGCAGGCCAAGAAGCAGATCGAGAACGCCGGGTTCAGCGTGCAGATCTCGCCGCGCGCGGTCGACTCGAGCCAGCCGGCGAACACCGTCGTCTACACCTCGCCGAGCGGCGGCAGCCAGGTCGACCAGGACACCACCGTCATGCTGTTCGTGAGCAACGGCAGCGGCGCGGGGGTCGCCGACAAGAAGGGCAAGCGGGGCGGTAAGAAGCACGGCGGCTGGCCGTTCGGCAACTGACCACCGAACCGTGAAAGGTCCCGCGCACGAACCGTGCGCGGGACCTTTCCGTTGTGCGGGACCTTCCCTGCCGGGCTCCCGTCGTGCGGAGCGCCGGTCAGCCCGCGAGCTGGCGCTTGACCTCTCCCGAGACCCGCTTGCCGTCGGCCCGGCCGGCGACCTTCGGCGTGACCGCCTTCATCACCTGGCCCATCGCGCGCGGCCCCTCGGCGCCGATCTCCGCGATCGTCGCGGCGACCAGCTCGGTCAGCTCCGCGTCGGACAGCTGGGCCGGAAGGTAGTCCGCCAGGACCACTCCCTCGGCCCGCTCCGCCTCCGCCTGCTGCGTACGGCCCGCGTCGGCGAACGCGTCCGCCGCCTCACGGCGCTTCTTGGCCTCCCGCTGCAGCACCTTGACGACCTCGTCGTCGGAGAGCTCGCGCGCCCGCTCGCCCGCGACCTCCTCGTTGGTGACGGCCGTCAGCACCATGCGGAGGGTACGGGTGCGCACCTCGTCGCGTGCCTTCATCGCGGCCGACAGATCGGCCTGCAGCTTCTCCTTCAACATACGGACAATCTTGCCCTGCGTACGGGCTTGGACGCCCGGCAATAATCGGTGCGTCGTTCTGGCACGATGGTGAGCGTGCGAAAGAGATACGCGGTCCCCCTGGGCGTCCTCGGCACCGGGGTCGCCGGAATCGGTTACGCGTCGGTCATCGAGCGGAACTGGTTCCGCCTCCGCCGCTACGACGTGCCGATCCTCTCACCCGGCCAACGGCCGATCAAGATTCTGCACATCTCCGACACGCACCTGACGCCGGGCCGCCGCCGGCTGATCAAGTGGGTGAGCGCGCTCGACTCCCTCGAGCCCGACCTGGTCGTCAACACCGGCGACTCGATCTCGCACCGCGACGCCATCGGCCCGTTCCTCGACCTGCTCGGACCGCTGCTGGACCGGCCGGGCGTGTTCGTGTACGGCTCGAACGACATGTACTCCCCGGTTCCGAAGAACCCCGCCCGCTACCTCTGGCGGACCAGCCAGAAGGACTACGGCAAGAGGCGCACCGTCCCCGACCTGCCGTACCGCGAGCTCGGCTCCGCCATGACCGCCGCCGGCTGGCTCGACCTCAACAACGCGACCGGCACGATCAAGGTGGGCGACACCGAGATCTGGCTCGGCGGCATCAACGACTCCCACATCCGCAAGGACCGGTACGACGAGATCGCCGGCCCCGCCAAGGGCCCGCTCAGCATCGGCGTGATGCACTCGCCCGAGCCGCGCAACCTCGACCGCTTCGCCGCCGACGGCTACCAGTTGCTGCTGGCCGGCCACACGCACGGCGGCCAGCTCTGCGTCCCGCTGTACGGCGCCCTGGTAACCAACTGCGGCATCGAGCGCGCCCGGGTGAAGGGCCTGCACCGGCACGGCGACGCCTGGCTGCACGTCTCCGCCGGCCTCGGGACCTCCCCGTACGCCCCGGTCCGCTTCTGCTGCCCCCCAGAGGCATCGCTGCTGACGCTGGTCCCGGCGAGGTGAAGCGAGCCTTGATCACTGGCACCCACTGCGCCCTACGGTCAGCGTCCGCCAGTGATCAGAGGCCGAGTCGGTAACCATGGCGCGGGCAGGGCCAAAAGTCCGCTAGACTCGTCGAGGCGCAGGCGTTGAAGACGACCTGCAGCCACCGGGGTGTAGCGCAGCTTGGCAGCGCGCTTCGTTCGGGACGAAGAGGTCGTGGGTTCAAATCCCGCCACCCCGACCCAGATGAAGGGCCACTTCCGATCATCGGAAGTGGCCCTTTCTCATGCCGTACAGCGCTCAAGTACGGCAACGCGTACGAATCGAGCTGTTCGCCGAGGCTCTTGAGCGCCTTGAGCGCCTTGAGCGTCTTCTCGTCGGTGGCTCAGCCACCACCACCCGGCCCCCCGCCGGCCGGAGCCCCGGTGATGGCCTGCCTCTCCTGCCCGATCATCTCCTGCAGCGGCACGCCGTCGCAGTTGCCGAGGATGACGCCGACCCAGCCGGTGTACGGGTAGATGTCCCAGTTGGCGCTGACACCGGGGTTGCCACCGGCGCGCTGGTACATCCACTGGCCGTTGACGATGGAGACCGGAATCCCGTACGCGCCGAACGACTGGGGCCCGTGGGGGATCTTGGCGGCGGTGAGCACATCGGCCCAGGGCCGGTCCAGCAGCGTGCCGTCGCCCAGCGCGCGTGCGAACCGGACCAGATCCGGCGCGGTGGCGAACCCACCGTCCCCGGGAGCATCGATGAAGGCGCGGCCCGGATTCTTGCCGAGAACGGTCGGGCCCGGGCTGCTCTTGTCCAGGTTGCGGACGGCGTCCACCACGCTGCCGTCGGCCAGCGTCATGTACGGGTGGGCGATGTGCTTGTCGGTGAGCCACTGCGGCCTGGTGTAGAACCCCGAGCCGGTCATGCCGCAGCGCCCGAAGATGTTCTCCTGCACGTAGTCCCAGTACGTCTTGCCGGTCACGGCCTCCACGATCAGCGCGGAAATGGTGACCTCCGCCTCCGCGTGGGCGGTGTCGGGAACGCCTGGGACGCCCACCGGTTTCGCCTGCCGGGCCCGCTGCTCGTAGTACTCGTGCACCTCATCCCGGCTCTGGAAGACGCGTTGCACGTCCTCGTCCGGGCTGTCCAGCCCGGAGGTGCCGGACAACAGGTGGTGGACGGTCACCTGTTCGGCGATCTCCTTGGCGAAGCCGTCCAGATGGGTGCCCACCGTGTCCGACAGCTTCAGCTTGCCCTGCTGCGCCAGCTGCAAGATGGCCACCGCGTGAAACGGCTTGCCCGCCGAACTGAGGCTGAACGCGGTGCCCTCCTGGTTGGCGATCCCCTTCTCCTTGTCGGCCATGCCGTAGCTGCGGGACAGCACCGTCCGGCCCCTGCGCGACAACAGCACCACGCCGGAGAACTTCCCGTCGGCGGCCAGCTTCGCCACATACCGGTCATAGGCTCCGCCGGGCAGGGTGTCCGGCGGGATCTGGTCGGCCTCGGTCAGGGCCGGGGCGGCGTGGCCGGGCTGGGCGCCCACCAGCGACGCGCCGGCCACCACGCCGGCCGCCGCCAACCCGCCCCACCCGAGCAGCCGCCGCCGGCCGACACCACCCGCGGAATCCGGGTTCATGATCACAGTCCTTTCCCGATGGAGGAGCCGACCATTGATGCGCTGTGGTCCATGCCCCCACTGAAGACGGGAGACCGTTGCGGTGGCGTATGCGATTTTCGATACGTCCGCGATACACGTTTCACCGATGCGTTCCGCCTCGCCGCGTGGTCTACATCTCGGGAACGTCCCCCCTTCCGCGCCTGCGGGAGGCCGAGATGAGCTGACAAGGAGCGTGCACCCCGTGGACCAGGAGAACATGAGCGCCGCCCTGACCGTCGCCGTGCCCGCCGCCAGGGTGTTCGCGGTGCTGGCGGACCCGACGACCCATTCCGCGATCGACGGCACCGGCTGGGTGCGGGAGGCCGTCGACCGGGCGCCGCTGACCGAGGTGGGGCAGATCTTCCGGATGGACATGTATCACGCCAACCATCCAGACGGTGACTACCGGATGGCCAACAAGGTCCAGGTGCTCGACCCGGCGCGCGCCATCGGCTGGCTGCCGGGGCAGGAGAAGGGCGACGGCCGGCTGGAGTTCGGCGGCTGGAGCTGGCGTTACGACCTGGTGCCGCTCGGTCCGTCCGAGACCGAGGTCACGCTCACCTACGACTGGTCGGCGGTGCCGCAGTTCATCCGGGAGTACCTCCAGTTCCCGCCGTTCGGCCCTGAGCACCTCACCAACTCGCTGCACCACCTGGCCGAACTCGCCGCACATACGTCCCGGGCCTGAACGCCCGATGGCTCAGCCCGAAGTACCCACAGGGCCGCCCGCGCTGAGGCGGCACGAACCTCTGCCTGATCCGCGCTGATCGGAGCAGGTGATCCAACGTCCCGGCGGGGTGGCGGCACGAGCCACCACCCCGCCGGGACACTCCTCACAGGCCGAGTTCGACCACGTGCGCCGGAATGCCGTGGCTGATCAACGCCGCCAAAGGGGTGGCGAGGTCGCGAGGCGAGAACAGGTCGGGGCCGCGATATTCGGCGATCTCCTGCGGCGGCCACCATCGAAACCCGCTGATGTTCTCGTCGGCGAGTTCACCGTCGGACAAGGTGCCGTGCGGACGGAACGCCTCAGCGCGGACGAGGAAGTAGTCGTTGACCACGCCGTCGTAGCCCGGCGCGTGGTCGGCACCCTTCTCCCGTCAAGCGACAGAGAAGCAGCCCTTATTCTCATTTACGTGCGACCCTTATTATGATTTGCACTTTTTGGACACGCATGCCATCTGAACCTCGATCAATGATCTGTCGGGGTTTCTACGGATGTGTCACTCGACTGATGATTCGTAACGTGAATGACCGTTCGTTCGCCCGTTACGGAGGTCGATGTGAACACCGAACCGAAGATGGCAGTAGGCCGCGTAACCAGTGCCGCCGTCATCGCGATTTCATCGGCCGGGCTGGTCGTCTCCGCCCTCGCGGGGACCGGCCGAGCCCAAACGGTCACCCAAGGCAAGAAGGTCACGTTCTTCTCCGCCCGGCCCATGCCGCTCAACACGCTCACCCCGACGGGCGCGCTCCCGCAGGTAGCCAGGCAGCAGCTCAAGGGGACGCTCAAGGTCCGGACCAACACCCCGAGCGGATACCACCTCCGACGCGGGAACCGCCGGACGGATTACACCTATGCGTCCGCCTACGTCTGGGCCATCGAGGCGTCTTGCGGTTCCAACGGCTGCAAGCCGATCCAGCAGGTACGCCTACAACTGATCGAATCCCTCCAGGGCACCACGTCCAAGCGGTGGACCAACACGATGTGGTCAGCGCCCTGGTCCGGGCCGTCCTACTTCGTGCTCCGCTACTACTACCAGTGCGGCGTCAACATCAAGGGTGCTCGCGACAAGACGTGCAGCACGTGGAAGCACGATGGCGCTGACGGATCGTCCAGCGGGGGCGCCTACAACGGATACAAGATCAACCGGACCTTCGGCTCAACGAATAATGTCACCAAGTTCCCCATGGTCGACTTCATGGTGACCTTCAAGGACGGATCCCACGCCATCGGCGATGACGGCCACGCAGGAGAGAAGTTCCGGGGCTGGGACGCCTGTGTGAAAGCACGCTCGACTAAGCTCTGCAAGACGACCGGAAACGGCGGCTAGGTAGGTAGGGACTCCATCGAGAGGCGGCCGGATGCCTGAGCGCCATGAGCAGGACGAGAAGTTGACCTTCTTCTCCCACGCCCCGCTACCTGTGGGGCAGTCAGTCCCCGCCGCCTCTCTCCCGCCCGCCGCCAGGCGGGCCCCACGCCCCCCCGTCGAGCCCCTGCCAACGCCGCAGCCTCCGAGGCCGGGCCACGGCACCGTCTTCATCACCTTCGATGAGAACGGTGAGCGGAGGGCCTCCTGGCACGACGAGGACAGGTTCGCTGAATCACCGGATACCGGCGAGGCAGCCATTGAATGGGCCAGACAGCAACCGGCCGCGGACTTCCTGATCCTGGACAGGCGCGTTCAGGACTACGTCACGTGGACGGATCGATAGATCCGCGAGGTCGGTCCGGCTATTTCCCGTGCGGGTCGGAGGCGTTGAGGGTCGCGACGACCTGGTCGTAGTCGCCGCGGGCCTCGCCGTACCGGAGGAGCTTCACCCGCTCGACCTGGATCTCCTTGGCGTCGGGCCGGGTCTCGAGCAGTTCCATGACCTCCGCCACGAACTCGTCGAGCGGCATCGCGAACTCGCTCTCCTCCTGGCCGGGCAGCAGCGAGGTGCGGACGGCGGGCGGCTCGAGCTCGACGATCTTCACGCTGGTGTCGGCGAGCTGCAGCCGGATCGACTCGCTGAGCATGTGGATCGCGGCCTTCGACGCGTTGTAGCTCGGGGTGACCTTGAGCGGCGTGAACGCGAGACCCGAGGAGACGGTGACGATCGTGGCGTCCGGCTGCGCCTGCAGGTGCTCGATGAACGCGGCGATCAGCCGGATCGGGCCGAGCACGTTGGTCGTCACGATGGACTCGGCCGAGGCCAGGAAGGACTCGGGGCGGTGCCAGTCCTCGACGCGCATGATGCCCGCCATCGCGATGAGGACGTTGAGGTCCGGGTGCTTGGCCAGCACCTGCTTCGCGGCGGCCTCGATGCTCGCCGCGTCCGCCGTGTCGATCTGAACGGTGTCGATGCCGGGGTGCTCGGTGGCGATCTGTTCGAGCAGCTCGGTACGGCGGCCGCCGACGATGACGGTGTTGCCCTTGGCCTGGAGTTCGAGGGCGAGGGCGAGACCGATGCCGCTGGTGGAGCCGGGGATGAAGACGGTGTTTCCGGTGATGTCCATGTCTCAAGACTTGCCCACCGGCCGCCGTGGGTGCAGAGAGCGGTCATCGGGGGATCGGCGATCCCTGGCTGGCACAGGGCGCCGCCCGAATAATGGACGCATGGATCGTGCAGCACTGGCGGACTTCCTGCGTCGCCGCCGCGACGCACTGCGACCCGAGGACGTCGGGCTCCCGGAGGGTGCGCGCCGCCGGGCCCCCGGCCTCCGGCGGGAGGAGGTCGCGGCCCTCGCCGTGATGTCGACCGACTATTACACGCGGCTCGAGCAGCAGCGCGGTCCGCAGCCGAGCGAGCAGATGCTCGGGTCGCTCGCCCGGGCGCTGCGGTTGACCGGTGACGAGCGGGACTACCTGTTCCAGGTGGCCGGGCACAACCCGCCGGCTCCGATGTCGGCCGCGGCGCACGTCGCGCCCGCGCTGCTCCGCGTGCTGGACCGCCTCGCCGACACCCCCGCGCTCATCCTGTCCAACCTGGGCGAGACCCTCGTGCAGAACCGGATGGCCGAGGCGCTGTTCGGCGACAGGTCGGGCTACACGGGCCTGGCCCGCAGCGAGACCTACCGCTGGTTCACCGATCCCGGGGAGCGGCTGCGCTATCCCGAGGACGACCGTGACCGGCAGAGTCGCGCCCAGGTCGCGAACCTGCGCGTGGCGTACGGGTCGATGGGCCCGAACTCGCCGGCGGGCGAGCTCGTACGGGCGCTGCAGAAGGCGAGCCCGGAGTTCGCCGGGCTGTGGGAACGGCACGAGGTGGCCAAGCGCTTCGAGGACCACAAGACGCTCGTGCATCCCGAACTCGGCCCGATCGAGGTGGACTGCCAGGTGCTGTTCACCGAGGACCAGTCGCAGGCGCTGCTCGTGCTCACCGCCGCGCCGAACACCGAGGACCACGAGAAGCTGCGGCTGCTCGGGGTGCTGGGACACCAGCGTTTCGCCGAGCCCGAGGACAGCCGGTCCGGGCGCGCATAAAGGACCTACAGGGCGATTTCCCTTCGCCGGCATTGTCCGGGTCAGGTCGTGGGGGTCGCCGTCCAAGAGCCTTTCAGCTCCTGTAGGGGCTCATCGCCCCTTCCGGCCTCTCAGCCCTTCCTCGCGAATCCCGTCCGGGCGATTCGTGTGGTCGAGCTCCCTCGCACGTCCCGTAGGCCACCTCCCAGACTGCCCCGGCGCACCTACTTCTCTCAAGGGACCAAAGTCCCTGGTCATGGGGACCATGGCCCCTCCATCGTGACCGCGACCGTCTCCCCGCTGCCCACTACTGGCCGCGCATCCCCGTGTCAATCAGTAAGCATAGCCCGAGATCAAAGCCTCTCTTCGGCGGACTCTGCGCTTGACAGAAATAAATTCATATCAGCGACGAGATTTCGCTTTATTCGTAGCCGTGAACGGGGTGAATATTCCCCCGTACGCTCTTCATTCCGGTACGGATCTGGGAGGCGGGATGTGGGTCGGCCTTCGGAGGTGCGTCGCGGTCGCCGCGGCGGCCGTGCTGACGGGAGCGCTGGGAGTGGGCGGGTCGGTGCTGTCCGCGCGGACCGCTCGCGCGGACGTGTCGCTGGCGCAGACGACGGTGGTCGGCGTGCACAACGCCTACAACCCCGCCGCGTATCCGTACCTGGCGAAGGCCCTCGACGCGGGCGCGTCGATGGTCGAGCTCGACGCCTGGGACGACGTCTTCACCCATGAATGGAAGGTCAGCCACGATTCACTGACCAGCAACAAGAACAACTGCGTCGACGCGTCGAGCCCGTCCGACATCTACTCGGGCAGCGCGAACAAGGACCTCGGGTCGTGCCTCGACGACATCAAGTACTGGCTGGCCGCGCACCCCGGAAAGGGCCCGATCCAGGTCAAGGTCGAGCTCAAGGCCGGCTTCCAGAACAACTACGGCATGGGACCGGCGGCGTTCGACTCCTATGTCAACGCCCACGTCGGGAGCGTGCTGTACCGGCCCGCCGACCTCTTGGGCGGCCACGCGAGTCTCGACGAGGCCGCCAGGGCGAACGCCTGGCCGAGCCGCGCCGCGCTCGCGGGCAGGCTCATCATGTACGTCATCCCGGGCACGGTCGAGCTGAACAACCCGACCGACACGCTGCACACCGACGTCGAGTACGCCACCTACCTGAAGAATCTCCGCGCGGCGGGCACGACGGCGACCGCCACGACGTTCCCCGCGGTCCTCGGTGCCGCCTCCGGCGATCCGCGCACGCAGTACGCCGACACCTCGATCCGGCCGTGGTTCGTCGTCTTCGACGGCGACGCCGCCACGTACGTGGGCGGCGTCGACACGGCCTGGTACGACGCGAACCACTACCTCCTGACCATGACCGACGCGCACAACGTGGCGCCAGCGCTCGACCAGTACGCCCCGCCGGTGTCCGACGCGCAGGCACGGGTGGCCCGGCTGGCCGCAGCGCACGCGAGCGTCGTCTCCTGTGACTGGTACGGCCTGCAGAGTGTCCTGTCCCTGACGCTGAACCGCGGCGCCGCGTCGGCGAGTTGACCTCGCCGGGGCGGATCAGGCGGGGGGCACCAGTTCCAGGCGTACCTTCGTCTCCGCCCGGCGGCCGTTGCGCGAGTCAGAATCGGGCCGTGCTCACCGCCGCCGCTCGGTGAGTTCGGGCGCCTGGGAGGCCAGGGCGAGCAGTTCGTCGACGGACCACTGGTCGTAGGCGTGGTCGCCGTACTTGCAGGCCAGGATGGTGCCGTCCGCGGCGATCAGGAAGTCGGCCGGCAGGCCGAAGCGCCCGCCGTGCGGGGTCGCCGCGGGGGCGCGTTCCCGGCCGCGCACGATCCCCCAGGCGTTGCGCAGGACCGCGCGGCCGATCGTGCCCCAGACCCGCGGGTTCAGGAGCGCCCGTTTCGCCGATTCGACGCCGAACTCGACGTACAGCCGCTTGTCCGGATCGGCGATGACGGCGAACGGCAGGTCCGGCGTGTACTCGCGCAGTTCGTCGGCCGGCGAGTGGAAGAGGACGACCTCGCGGATGCCGGCCGCCTCGATCTCGGCGTGCCGGCGGACGATCGATCGCAGGTGGAGGTTGCAGACCGGGCAGCCCGCGAAGCGGCGGAACTGCACGTGGACGAGGTGGCCCGGCTGCGGGAGGCGGATCGCGGGGCCGGTGACGGGAGTGAGTTCGCGGTCCCGGATGACGTCACCGGGGTGGAGCCGGTGAGAAGCGTCGGGTTCGGTCATCGGGTCACCCTTCAGGTAGGCGTACAACATACGCTAACACTCGTACGCGTACCTTGTACGCTGTCTGGCCATGCCCCGTCCACGCTCGCTCACCGAGTCACAGATCGCCGCGGCCGCGCTCGCGGTCATCGACCGCGAGGGACTCGCCGCGCTGACGATGCGCGCCGTCGCCAAGGAGCTCGGCATGGGGACGATGTCGCTGTACCGCTACGTCGACGACCGCGAGCAGTTGGAGGGGCTGGTCGTCGAACGCGTGCTGGGCGCGGTCGACACCACGCCGCCGACCGGACCGTCGTGGCGGGACCGGCTCGCGACCATGGTGGAGCGCGTACGTCGCGCGGTCGCCGCGCACCCGGAGGTCGTTCCGCTGACGCTCACCCACCGGCAGAGCTCACCGAGCAATCTGCGCTGGGCGGAGACGGTGCTCGGCATCCTCACCGAGGCGGGGATCGACGGCGAACGGCGCGTCATCGCGCTGCGCGGCCTGATCGCGTACCTGATCGGGGCGATCCAGCTCGAGCATCTCGGCCCGCTGTCCGGCGCGGGCACCCGGGGGATCGCCGCGCTGCCGGCCGGGGAGTTCCCGCTGATGGCCGAGACGGGACGGCTGGCGGCGGAGGTGACGGCGGACCAGGAGTTCCGCGCGGGCCTCGCGGTCCTGCTGGACGGGCTGCAGCACGCGACCGGCGGGGACGAATCCTGATGCGGTCCGGGGCCGATCGGACGACGGGTTCCTGCGCGACACCCTCGCGCGGACGGGTGCTCCTGATGCGGATCCGGGCCGGTCAGAGCGGGTCGGAGAACGTCCAGCCCTTGGCCAGGAGCGCGTCGACGGCGGTGACGGCGGTGGCGAGGCGGTCCTCGTGGGTCCCGGTGACGACGACGTACGGCAGGCCGCGCCGGTCGAGCTCCTCCCGGAACCGTTCCGACATCCGTTCCCGGATCGACTCGCCGTCGCGCCAGCCGTCCTGCTCGAAGGGCACGCCGCCGGTGTCCGTCAGGATCCACAGGTCGTGGTGGGCGCGGGCGTGCAGGCGTTCGACGTCGGGGGCCGGCGCGCCGACGTAGCGCTCGTGCCAGAGGCAGGTGGCGAACGCGTCGGTGTCGCAGACCAGCAGCGGGGAACCGGAACGGGCGGCCGCGTCCTCCAGGGCGAGCTGCCGCTCGGCGATCACCGTGAACTCCTCCGATGACCAGTCGAGATCCCCGATCCACAGGCCCGGATCGGCCCGCCGGGCGACGGCCAGCTTCTCCTCGCAGTACAGGCGGCCGTACTCCGGAACCCATCGGGTCGCCGCCCAGACCCCGCCCCGGGCGGCGTAGTGCGCGGCCAGGGCGCGGCTGAGCGTGGTGGTGCCCGAGGACTCCGCGCCGAGGACGACGACGCGCCGGGTGAGGTACGCCCGGACGGCGGGCGAGAGCCACTCCCAGCAGGCGGCGGGGTCCCGCCGTACGGCGGTGCCGCTGACCGGGAACCGGTCGCGCGGCGGATCGACGGGGACGTGCGCGGCGGCGAACCGGCGCGCGAGCTCGGGACCGTACGCCTCGGAGCTGAACACCGCGTCGACCGGCGGTACGCCGAGCGCGCCGACGCCGTGCCCGGACGCCGTGGCCAGGCCGGTTCGGAACGCCGTCACGTGCGCCGCCCAGATCTCGTCGGAGTCGTAGTCGACCTCGACGTCGTCGAGGACCGGGACGATCTCGACGTGCGGCTGGGGGTGCCGTTCCCGGAGCCACGCCGCGCGCAGGGCCACCGGGATGCTCTCCACGGTCGAGGCGGCCACGACGACGGTCACGCGCGCGCAGGCGTCCGCCGCCGTGTCGATCAGGTGATGGTGGCCGGCGTGCGGCGGATAGAACTTCCCGATGACCAGCCCGTGCTCATACCTCACGAGGCCACCGCCCGCCGGGTCCAGTCCTTCCGCCAGGCGAGCAGCCCGGCGACGCACAGCGCGAGGAAGACGACGTAGAGCACGCTGGTCAGGTAGAGCTGCTTGTAGGCGTACAGCGGGATGTAGATCAGGTCGGCGCTGATCCACAGCCACCAGGACTCCAGCAGCTTGCGGCTCTGGCCGTACGTCGCCGCCAGCGAGATCACGGTGGTCAGCGCGTCCCAGAAGGGGACGTTCGAGTCGGTCCAGGTGCTCAGCACCCAGGTCAGCAGGCCGATGGCCGCCAGGCCGGCCGCCGCGATCCCGGCCCACTCGGTGCGCGACGTCCGCTGGACGCGGCGTTCACCGCGCTCCTGCCCGCCGTACAACCACTCCCACCAGCCCCACGCCTGGAGGACGACGTAGACCGCCTGCAGGCCCGCGTCGGCGTACAGGCCGCCGTCCACGAAGATCAGGCCGAGCAGGACGACGTTCGCGATGCCGATCGGCCAGTTGGCGATGTGCTGGCGGACGACGAGCCAGACGTTGATCGCGCCGGTGGCGAACCCGAGGACCTCGGCCCAGCTCGTCGGTGTGCCGCCGAGCGTGACGGCGGGCGCGAGAAGCGGACCCAACAGGCTGTGCAGCGACAATCCGGCATACTCCTCGCGATCAGGCGGTATGTCGGCAGAACCCTACATGTGGGGCACGCGCGCCCGGCGGATCGGCGTATGCGGTTCCGAGGACGCGCGAGCCGACCTCCGCCCGCGCGGAGGGCCGGGCCGCGTCGGCCCTCCGCGCCGCCCGGTCAGCGCAGGCCGGCGAACAGGTCGTCCTCCTCCCCGTCGGGGACGGGAACGGCGCTGAAGCGCCGCACGAAGACCTCACGGCCGAGCGCCTGGAGCTGCGCCTCCTCGGGCATGCGCAGCAGGAAGATGTTCTCGCCCTGGCTGGCGTGGGCCTCCAGGGCCTTGCGCTTGCGCTCGAAGTAGGCGGAGACGTCCACGGCGGTGGTGATCTCCTCGTCCGGCGTCCCGAAGTCCTCCGGGAGGTCGAAGTCCCCCACATCGACGCCGGTGCTGCGCAGGTAGTCCATCATCTGGGCGATTCCGGCCCGGGGGATGGCCGTGTAGTAGAGCTTGCGGGGGATTCCCGTCGCCTCAGCGGCGGCGATCGCGATCCGGTGCGCCTGGATGTGGTCGGGGTGCCCGTACCCGCCCTTCTCGTCGTAGGTGACCACGACCTGGGGGCGGTACCGCTCCATCAGCTCGGCGAGCCGGGCGGCCGACCGGTCGAGGGGGACGTTGCTGAACACCTCGGCGTCGGCGTTGGCGTCCCAGCCGGCCATCCCCGAGTCCGGGTACCCGAGCAGTTCGACGTGGTCGATGGCCAGGTGGGCGGCGGACTCCTGGAGCTCGTCGAGCCGCCGGCGGCTCACCTCGGCCGGGTCGTGCCCCGGTTCGCCGGGCTTGACCCCACCGGGGCCGTCGCCCTGTTCCCCGTTCGTACAGGTCACCAGGACCGTACGGACGCCCTCCTCGGCGTAGCGCGCGAGGACGCCGCCCGTGCCGATCACCTCGTCATCCGGGTGGGCGTGCACGGCCATCAGCGTGAATTCGGATTCCATGCCCCCCAGCATGCACGTGCGAGGGCCGTCCGGTCAGCGGGAGCGGCGGCGACGGCGTCGCCAGATCTTCGCGCACTCGGCGCAGGTGTTCGGGGGAGGCGCGGACGAGGACTCCCCGCGCACGGTCATGACCGCGCCGCAGTAGGCGACCACGGTGCTCCCGGCGGGCCGGGCGGGCGGTGGGTAGCCGTGTTCGACCTCCTCGTCACCGGTGCCGTCGGGCCTCAGTGCGAGCTCTGTCGAGGATCTCGGCGTCACCCCTCAACGGTACGACGCGCCGTCCCGAACGTCCCGATCAGGGGCGAACGGGCCGCCGCGAAGCGTGCGGGCTGACCGCATCCGGACCGAAGGTCACGCGTGTCCCGATTGCATCGCATTCCGCCCACCTGCGAGCATGATCCCTTTCCCCACCACCAGGAGTCCGCATGCGTTTCAGCGCGCGCCTGACCGCCGCCACCGTCGCGGGGGCCATGATCTCCTCAATTCCGTTGGGCGCCCCGAACGCCCTCGCGGCCACGCCGTCCCCGACGGCCGGTTCGAGGGTCGTGACCGCCTCCTCCGCGCCGTCCGGCGTCGTGGCCAAGGGCGCCTACATCTACGACGCCTCCAAGGGCAAGAAGCTCTGGGGCCGCGCCACCACCACGAAGCGCCCGATCGGCAGCATCACCAAGGTCATGACCGCCCTCGTCGTGCTCCGCGCCGGCGGCCTCGACCGCTCGGTCACCATCAAGAAGTCCTACGTCGACCACGTGAAGAACAACGACGCCACGACCGCCGGCCTGAAGACCGGCGACAAGGTGACCGTCCGGCAGCTGCTGAGCGGCATGATGCTGCCGTCCGGCTGCGACGCGGCGTACGCCCTCGCCGACGTGTACGGCCCCGGGCAGACGAAGTTCCTCGCCAAGATGAACAAGACGGCCAAGTCGCTCGGCATGACGAGCACGTACTTCCGGACCGCCGACGGGCTGCCGACCTCCTCCCACAAGGAGGGGTACTCCACGCCCAGCAACGTCATCAAGCTGACGAAGAAGGCCATGGCCAGCTCGACGTTCCGGTCGATCGTGGCCGAGAAGACGTACAAGCTGTCGAAGACCAGCCGCCACCACGCCTACAGCTGGAAGAACACCAACCTGCTGCTCGGCTCCTACAGCGGCACGATCGGCATCAAGACCGGCCACACGGACGGCGCCGGATACTGCCTGCTGTTCGCGGCCAAGCGCGGCGGCCGTACGATCTACGGCCTCGTCCTGAACAGCACGACCACCGACCCGAACCGCCGGTTCACCGACGCCGCCAAGATGCTCGACTGGGCGTACGGCACCAAGTCCACCCAGCTCCGCCTGCAGTCCGTGCCCGCGGGTCCGCAGACGGACTGAGACACTTGACGCATGGGTGACGACGAACGCTGGAAGGCCCGCTTCCGGGCCGCGCGGGTGAGCCTGCCGGGCTGGGCGGATGACGCGCCGCACCGCTCGGTGTACCGCTCGAACGCCACGGGCACGTGGGAGATCTACACCTGGGACCGTACGACCGGTGACCGCAGACAGGTCACCGACCGGCCGAACGGCACCTGGATGGCCGGCGTCGAGCCGACCGGTGAGTGGATCTGGTGGTTCTCCGACACCGACGGCGACGAGTTCGGGGTGTGGAAGCGCCAGCCGTTCGGCGGCGGCCCGGACGAGCCCGCCGTTCCCGGCCTGGAGCCCGCCTACCCCGCCGGGCTGTCGGTGGGGTCCAGCGGACTCGCCGTCATCGGCCGGTCCACGGACGGCGGCACGACGATCCACGTGTCCCGTCCGGGGGCCGACCCGTACGTCCTGTACTCCCACGCCGAGGACGCCTACGCCATCGGCCTGTCGAAGGACGAGTCGCTCGTCGCGATCAACCACAGCGAGCACGGCGACAGCCGGCACATGGCGCTGCGGGTCGTCCGGGCCGACGGCGAGACCGTCGCCGACCTGTGGGACGGTCCGGGCAAGGGTCTCGGCGGGCTGGCGTTCTCGCCCGTCCCCGGCGATCAGCGGCTGCTCGTCGAACACGAGCGCCGGGGCAAGCCCGAGCCGCTGATCTGGGACCCGGTGAGCGGGGACGTCCAGGAGATCACCCTGGACCTCCCCGGGGAGATCGGCGCGGACTGGTACCACGACGGGTCCGCGCTGCTGATCTCGCACTCCCACCACGCGCGCGACGAGCTCTACCGGTACGACCTGACGAGCGGCGAGCTGTCGAGGATCGACACGCCGCCCGGCGTGATCGGCGGCGCCACCGCGCGCCCGGACGGCACGGTCGAGTTCTCCTGGTCCTCCTCGGCGTCCCCGCCGGTGATCCGGTCCACCTCCGGCGAGGTCGTGCTCACCCCGCCCGGCCCGCCCGCGCCCGAGTCCGTCCCGGTCGAGGACGCCTGGGTGACGGGGCCGGGCGGTGACATCCACGCCCTGGTCTCCAAGCCCGACGGGCCGGGCCCGTACCCGACGGTCTTCGACGTCCACGGCGGGCCGACCGCCTACGACTCCGACTCCTTCTCCCCCGACACCGCGGCGTGGGTGGACCACGGGTTCGCCGTCGTCCGCGTCAACTACCGGGGCTCCACCGGCTACGGCAGCGCCTGGCGCGACGCCATCGAGGGCCGCCCCGGACTGACCGAGCTGGAGGACATCAAGGCCGTCCGCGACTGGGCGGTCTCCTCGGGGCTGGCCGATCCGGCGCGGCTCGTCCTCACCGGCGGGTCGTGGGGCGGGTTCATCACCCTGCTGGGCATCGGGACCCAGCCGGAGGACTGGACCGTCGCGATCGGCATCGTCCCGGTGGCCGACTACGTCGCCGCGTACGAGGACGAGATGGAGGCGCTGCAGGCGTTCGACCGGTCGCTGTTCGGCGGCTCGCCGACGGAGGTGCCCGAACGGTACGAGGCGTCCTCCCCGATCACGTACGTCGAGCGCGTCACCGCCCCGGTGCTGGTCATGGCCGGGGAGAACGACCCGCGCTGCCCGATCCGCCAGATCGACAACTACCTGGCCCGCCTGCGGGAGCTGGGCAAGGACCATGAGGTCTACCGGTACGACGCCGGGCACGGCTCCCTCGTCGTGGAGGAGCGCATCCGCCAGGTCGCCGCGACGATGGACTTCGCCCGCAAGCACCTCGACCTGACGTGACCCGCGGGGCCTGCCGGGACCCGCGACGGTCCCGGCAGGCTCGCCTCACCGCTACGCCCCCGCGCCCTGCCCCCGCCACCACGATTCCAGCAGGACCCACCGCGACGACCCCGGCAGGGCCGCCTCACCGCTACGCCCCCGCGCCCTGCCTCTGCCACCACGATCCCGGCAGGACCTACCGCGACGACCCCGGCGCCTTGGCCCGCCAGCGCGATCCCCGCGGACCGCCGCGGCGTGAGGGATTCGGTCGGCTCCCGTCACCGCCGCAGGTCGCGGTAGGTCGCCAGGGCGTCCCGTACGATCCCCCGCATGCCGGGCACCCGTGCGAGGCCGACGAGACGGTCGATCAGCGGGACCGTCCGCTCGATCAACCGGTAGGTCTTGGCCGCCCCCGGCGAGCTGTCGTACACCCAGTGCAGGATGACGCCCATGCTGTACAGCCAGAGCAGCTCGGGCAGGTCGGCGCGGATCTCCGTGTCGGTCTTGAGGGTCGAGCCCTCGACGACCTCGCGGTAGACGGCGATCGCGGCCTCCCGGATCGGCGCCGACTCCGTGCTGAACGGGCTCAGCGGACTCGTCGGCTCCGCCGCGTACTTGAAGAACTTCCCGGCGAACTCCTTGTACGGCTGCAGCGTGTCGATGCGGGCGCGCACCACCCCGAGCAGCCGCGCGCGGAACTCCCGCTCCCGCGCCAGCACGGCCCGGCACGCCTCGGTGTGATCGTCCTGCGAGTGCTCGTAGTAGAGCTGGATCAGCTCTTCCTTCGAGGAGAAGTAGTAGTAGGCGTTGCCGACCGACACACCGGCCTCCGCGGCGATCGCGCGCATCGTCGTCGCCTCGTAGCCACGCTCGCGGAACAGCCGCAGGGCGGTCTTCGCGATCAACTCTCTCGTCTGCTCGGACTTGGTCGGTGTGGCCACACGCGACACTGTACGACCCTCCGCGGACCATCCGGGTCCGTCATCCAGCGGCCAGAAGTTGGTGTGGATTCGGGAAAGCGGCGCGTCCCTTGCCGGAGTGTCGCGCTCGCGACGATCAATGCTGCGACTGGCGATGCGACAGTACGGGAGGGCTACATGTCGATACGCACTGCCGTCATCGCCGGCTGCGCAGCCGGATTCTGGACGTTAATGGCCGGTTCGGCCATGGCGCGCACCCACACGCCGACGTCGGAGCCCGGTCTGCTGCACCAGCGACTGGCCGGTGCGCTGTTCCGGGCGGTGGGGGTCCGCTGGATCTCCTCCGGACACTGCAGCCGGCGCGGCAACCCGCACTGCACCTCGTTCGAGGGGCTGCGGGCGGCGACGTTCGCCGGGCTGATGGCGCTGAAGGGGGCCAGCCACTGCCACCTGACCGTCTCCGGCGGCACCGAGGCGGGACACGCGGCGGGCCGCTACAGCCACGGCGGGGGCTACAAGCTCGACCTCCTGCCCAACCGGTGTCTCGACACCTTCATCCCGCACCATTTCGAGCACGTCCCGACGCGCGGCGACGGCGCGGCGCAGTACCGGGCGCCGGGACCGGTGACGTTCGCCCGCGAGCGGTCTCACTGGGACGTCACCTTCGGCGGCGTTCCGGACTCTCTGACCGGGTGGAAGGGCGCCAAGACGTCGCCCGACCACGAACCGGACAAGACCGGGCGGCCCGAGGACCGACCGGGGACCGAGCAGGCGGACAAGCCGGGCGTCGGCCACGGACCCGGACGTTCACCGGGCGCGCCGGGGACCACCAAGGCGGATCGCGACCGCCGGAACGTCGACGGCTTCTCCGACGGGGATGACGACGACGCGGACGATTAGGTTTCCCGTGAAACATGAGCGTCCCGGCGGTGCGCGGCACCGCCGGGACGTCTCACGTCGATCGGACGCTCACCGGCCAGACACTGGTCGGTGAGCACTCGCCGGTCAAGCACTCATCGATCAAACGCTCACCGATCAAACGCTCACCGATCAGGCGCTCGCCGGTCAGGTACTTCTCGGTCAGGCGCTGAACTCGGCGGCCACCAGTTCGGCGATCTCCGCGGCGTTCAGCGCGGCGCCCTTGCGCAGATTGTCGCCGCAGACGAACAGGTCGAGCGTGTTGGGGAAGTCGATCGCCTGGCGGATCCGGCCGACGTACGTCGGGTCCGTGCCGACCACGTCGGCGGGCGTCGGGAACACGCCGTTCTCCGGGTCGTCCATGACGACGACGGTCGGGGCGGCGTCCAGGATCGAACGCGCGCCCTCCACCGTGATCGGCCGCTCGAACGTCGCGTGCACGGCCAGCGAGTGCGTCGTGATCACCGGCACCCGTACGCACGTGGCGGAGACCTTCAGGTCGGGGATGCCCAGGATCTTGCGGGACTCGTTGCGGAGCTTGAGCTCCTCCGACGCCCAGCCGCCCTCCTTGAGCGAACCCGCCCACGGCACGACGTTGAGCGCCATCGGCGCGGGGAACGGCGACTCGGTTTCGCCGAGGCGGTTCTGGATCGCCTTGCGCACGTCACCGGCGGTCTGGCCGAGCGTACGGTCGCCGGCGACCGCCTCGATCTCCGCGTACAGCCGCTCCGAACCGGCCACGCCGGCCCCGGACACCGCCTGGTACGAGGCGACGACGAGGGAGTCCAGGCCGTACTCCGCGTGCAGCGCGCCCATCGCGGCCATCATCGACAGGGTCGTGCAGTTCGGCGTCGAGATGATGTTCCGCGGCCGGTTCCGTACGGCCTCGGGGTTCACCTCGGGGACGACGAGCGGCACGTCCGGCTCCATCCGGAACGCACCGGACTTGTCCACGCCGATCGCGCCGCGCTCGGCCGCGATCGGCACCCAGACCTTCGACACCTCGTCCGGCACGTCGAACATCGCGATGTCGACGCCGTCGAACACCTCGGCGGTCAACTCCTGGACGACGAGCTCCTCGCCGCGTACCGAGAGCCGCTTGCCGGCGGACCGGGCGGAGGCGACGAGACGGATCTCGCCGTACACGTCCTCCCGGGACGAGACGATCTCCCGCATGACGGTGCCGACCGCGCCGGTCGCCCCGACGAGGGCGAGGGTGGGCTTGCGACTCATCGGCCGGTACCTCCGTAGACGACGGCCTCGATCTGGTCGGCGTCCAGGTCGAACGCGCGGTGGGCGGCGGTGACGGCGGCGTCCACGTCGTCCTGGTCGACGACCACCGAGATCCGGATCTCCGAGGTCGAGATCATCTCGATGTTGACGCCCGCGTCGGCGATCGAGCCGAAGAACTTGGCGGTGACGCCCGGGTGGGAGCGCATGCCCGCGCCGATCAGCGAGACCTTGCCGATCTGGTCGTCGTAGCGGAGCGAGTCGAACCCGATGCGGTCCTTGACCTTGTTGAGGGCGTTCATCGCGGCCTGGCCGTCCGTACGGGGCAGCGTGAACGAGATGTCCGTGCGGTTGGTCGCCGCGGCCGAGATGTTCTGCACGATCATGTCGATGTTGATCTCGGCGTCGGCCAGCGTCGAGAAGATCGTCGCCGCCTCGCCGACCTTGTCGGGCACCCCGACAACGGTGATCTTGGCCTCGCTCCGGTCGTGGGCGACGCCGGAGATGATCGCTTGTTCCATCTGGTTTCCCTCGATGCTGGTCTTGACCCAGGTCCCGGTCTTGTTGCTGAACGACGACCGTACGTGGATCGGCATGCCGTACCGCCGGGCGTACTCCACGCAGCGCAGGTGCAGGATCTTCGCGCCGCAGGCCGCCATCTCCATCATCTCCTCGTAGGAGATGTCCGGGATGCGGCGCGCCGCGGGCACGATCCGCGGGTCGGCGGTGAAGATCCCGTCGACGTCGGTGTAGATCTCGCAGACGTCCGCGCCGAGGCCCGCGGCCAGCGCCACCGCCGTCGTGTCGGACCCGCCGCGACCGAGCGTGGTGATGTCCTTGGAATCCTGGGAGACGCCCTGGAACCCGGCGACGATCGCGATCGACCCCGCGTCGATCGCGTCGCGGATACGGCTGGGCGTCACGTCGATGATGCGCGCCTTGCCGTGCTTGCTGTCCGTGATGACGCCGGCCTGGGAGCCGGTGAAGGACCGCGCCTCGTGTCCGAGGTTGGCGATGGCCATGGCGAGCAGCGCCATGGAGATCCGCTCGCCGGAGGTGAGCAGCATGTCCAGCTCACGCGCGGGCGGCAGGGGGCTGACCTGGTTGGCGAGATCAACGAGCTCGTCCGTCGTGTCGCCCATTGCGGAGACCACGACGACGACGTCGTGTCCGTCCTGTTTCGTAGAGACGATGCGCTGGGCGACGCGCTTGATGCTCTCAGCGTCGGCGACGGAGGAGCCACCGTACTTCTGCACGACTAGGGCCACGCGTGTGCACTCCTCGGATCGGGATCAGGGCAGTCGAACGCCGAGTCTACCGAGGTCAACGCGATACCCAGCGCGGTTTATCCCGCTATGCGAGATTTCCCGAAAGTCGGGTGACGGTCCGGAAACCTTGCGCGAAACGACCCGCTCGCCACGAGATCCGGGACGGCCCGACCCGTGGCCCGGTCAGGGCCACGGGTCTCTTCGATCTTGGGGGGATCCGGTGACCGGCCGGGGACCGGCCCGCGACCGGCTGGTCGGGAGCCGGCCCGCGACCGGCTGGTCGGAGGTCAGCCCGCGACCGGCTTGGCTGATCGGGGGTCAGCCCGCGACCGGCTCCTCCATGACGTCCAGCCGCGCACTCGCCGAGACCGCGTAGAGCGCCCGCAGCGCGGCACCGGCGTGGTTGCCCCAGTGGTTGAAGTAGCTGTACTGCCACCACCACAGCGCCTCGAGCTTGCGGTCGGCGTCGTAATGACGGAGCCCGTGCACCAGGTCGCTGGCCACGTCCACCAGGTCGTCCGACAGGCGGTACACGGTGGTCTCGGCGTCCTTGTACGGGTCGAAGACCTCGGCGTACTCGTCGACGGTGGTCAGCCGTTCGGCCAGCCCCTGCCGGACCGTGTCCAGGTCCGGGTCCTCGCCGACGTCCGGCTCCCAGTTGTCCGGCAGGATCACGTCGGTGCTGGCGCCGAGTTGGGCCCCGGCCACCGCGATCTGCGACACCTCGAGCAGCAACAGCGGCACCGTGTGCCCTCCGGTCTCGCCCACCGCCACGGCGTTCAGTCCGGTCAGGTAGTTCTGGGCGTGCTTCGCCACACGGTCGGCGAGCGTCATCCAGCTGTGCTCAGAATTGCTGTTCTCAGACATCGAGCAGCCTCCGTCCTTCAAACGCGCGACCGAGCGTCACCTCGTCGGCGTATTCCAGGTCGCCTCCCACCGGCAGGCCGCTGGCCAGCCGGGTGACGGTGAGACCCATCGGTTTCACGAGCCGGGCAAGATAAGTGGCGGTCGCCTCGCCTTCGAGATTCGGGTCGGTCGCCAGGATCAGCTCGGTCACCTCGCCGTCCGCGAGGCGCTGCATGAGCTCCCGGATGCGCAGGTCGTCGGGGCCGACGCCCTCGATGGGGCTGATCGCGCCGCCGAGCACGTGGTAGCGCCCGCGGAACTCCCGCGTCTTCTCGATCGCGACGACGTCCTTGGGCTCCTCCACCACGCAGATCACGTGGGTGTCCCGGCGGGCGTCCCGGCAGATCCGGCACTGCTCGGCCTCGGCGACGTTCCCGCAGACGCCGCAGAACCGGACCTTGTCCTTGACCTCCCGCAGCGCCTCACTCAGCCGCGTGACGTCGGCGGGATCCGCGGCGAGCAGGTGGAAGGCGATCCGCT
This sequence comes from Actinoallomurus sp. NPDC052274, assembly GCF_040679475.1. Classification (NCBI taxonomy): domain Bacteria; kingdom Bacillati; phylum Actinomycetota; class Actinomycetes; order Streptosporangiales; family Thermomonosporaceae; genus Actinoallomurus; species Actinoallomurus sp. NPDC052274. Next base: position 71,946 of record NZ_JBFAUT010000008.1, on the reverse strand, counting down.
GTGCGCTCTTCGGCCCGACGCCGGGCAGCCGGCCCAACTCGTCGATGAGGTTCTGGACAACCCCTTCGTACACGGTCCCTCCCTTCTCGTCGTCGACGCGCTCACCGGGAGCGCCGTCATGAGTGGACGTTCTCGTGGAGGCCGTTCACAACGGGCGGACGCTCCCTCATGCGGCACACGGCCACCACGGGTGACGTCCCAGGCGTCCTTCGAGACCTCCCGATCGAAGCACGCCCGGCGGACATGGGCACACGGCGGGTCCGTGGGTCTGCTGGATCCGCCGCCTCAGGTCACATGCCGGGAAGGCCCAGGCCGCCCAGGCCGCCGCCCAGTCCCTCGGTCAATGGTCCCATCTTCTCCTGCGCGAGGTTCTGGGCCTCTTCCGTGGCGTTGTGGATGGCCGCGAGCACCAGGTCGGCGATGGTCTCCGCGGTGTCCGCCGGGTCCTCGGGGTCGATGGCGGCAGGATCTATGACGATCTTGACGACCTCGTTCTGCCCGTTGACGGTCGCGGTGACCAGCCCGCCGCCGGCGGTGCCCTGGACCTCCGTCTCGGCGAGTTCGCGCTGCAGGCTCATGAACTGCTCCTGCATGCGCTGCGCCTGCTGCAGCATCTGCTGGATATTCGGCTGGCCACCGGGTTCCACGGTGCTCTCCTCATTCGATCGTCCGTTGAGACGAGACTACGGGGTTCGCCCCCGATCCGGTATGCGGCTCCCGGCAACCGGTACGGCCGTCCCAAAACGCCCCCGACCGGGCGGCGAGCGCCGTGCGAAAGGCTCGGCGAACCCGCAGGTCGGCCGAGGAACATGCCCGGTTCATGGCGAGATGACCGTGACGTTACCGAGCCTTTTCCCGGACGTCAGGTGTTGTCGAACTCCTGGATCACTTTTCCGCCGAGCATCTGTTCGATCAGGGCCATTCCGGTGAGAGCGGCCTCGCTCCCCGCGTCCGCGTCGCCCTCCGGATCGACCTCGTCCTCCTCGTCCACCGGCTCGGGCGGCGGCGGGACCGGACTGGGCGGCGGAGTCGGCGCGGAAGGGGCCGGCGACGGCGTACGGGACTCGCGGGGCGGAGCCGCCGGAGCGCCCCACCCGCCCGGGTCCGGAGGCGGCGGCGCGGGCCGTGCCCCCTGCCCCGAGCCGCCGACGAGGACGGCGTCGATACGCCAGTCGACGCCGAGGATCTCCTTCAGCGCGTCGCGGAGGACGGCGTCCTTGCCGCCGGTCGTGAACCCGCGCCGCTTGCCGTCGTTGGCGAACGCCAGCGTGAGCACCTGGCCCTCGATCGACGCGACCTCCACGCCCTCCATGAGGACGATCCACGCGACCTTGCTCCGCTGCTTGACCGCCTCCAGGATGTCGACCCACATCCGCCGGATCGCGGCCACGTCCACCCCGCCCGCCGGCGCTGCCGCGCCGGAGCCTCCGCTCGGCGCCGCGGCCGCCGGTGCGGGCCTGGTCGGCGCCGCGGCGGACGGCGTCGGCCACTCGGCGGCGGACGACGGCCCGGCGGCCGGTGCCGACGGGCGCCCAGCCCCGGACGTCCGAGCGGGCACGGGCCAGTCCGCGCCGCCCGGTGACTCCTCCCGCTGCGCGGCGGGCCGCTGGGCGGCGGAAGGCTGATGCCCGGCCGAGTCCGACGGCTGCGGCCGGGGAGCCTCGGCCGGAGCCGTCGCCTGCGGAGCGGGCGGCTGCGGAGCGGGCGGCTGCGGACGGCTCTGCGCCGCAGCCGGTTGAGCGTGGCTCTGCGGGACGGACGGCTGCGGGTGGCTCTGCGGCACGGACGGCTGCGGTACGGCCTCGGCCGCGGCGACCTGGCCGCCGAGGGCGATGCGGCGCTCCAGCCGCTCCAGCCGGGTCAGCAGCGACGCCTCGTCGTCGTACGCGCCGGGCAGCAGGATCCGCGCGGAGATCAACTCGAGCAGCAGCCGCGGCGACGTCGCCCCGCGCATCTCCGTGAGGCCGGTGTGCAGCAGGTCGGCGGCGCGCGTCAGCTCCGCCCGGCCGAGCCGGGACGCCTGCGCCTGCATCCGCTCCAGCTCGTCCGGCGGCACGTTGAGCAGGCCCGTCGCGCCGGAGTCGGGGACGTTCGACAGGATGACGAGATCACGGAAGCGCTCCAGCAGGTCGGCCGCGAACCGCCGCGGGTCCTGGCCGCCCTCCATCACCCGGTCGATCGCGGCGAAGACCGCCGCCCCGTCCCGGGCCGCCACCGCGTCCACGACCTGGTCCAGCAGCGACGAGTCGGTGTACCCGAGCAGGGACACCGCGCGGGCGTACGTGATGCCCTCCTCGCCCGCGCCCGCCAGCAGCTGGTCGAGGATCGACTCCGAGTCACGGGCGGACCCCGCCCCGGCGCGTACGACCAGCGGAATCGCGGCCGGCTCGTACGGCACGCCCTCCTTCTGCAGGATGTCCTCGAGCAGCTCACGGAGGGTGCCCGGCGGGATCAGCCGGAACGGATAGTGGTGGGTACGCGACCGGATCGTCCCGATGACCTTCTCGGGCTCGGTGGTCGCGAAAATGAACTTCAGGTGCGGCGGCGGCTCCTCGACGAGCTTCAGCAGCGCGTTGAACCCCTCACGGGTCACCATGTGCGCCTCGTCGATGATGTAGATCTTGTAGCGCGCCGCCACGGGCGCGAAGAAGGCGCGCTCCCGCAGATCACGCGCGTCGTCCACGCCACCGTGGGAGGCGGCGTCGATCTCGATCACGTCGATGTGGCCCGCACCGGACGGCCCGAGCGCGACACAGGACTCACACTCGCCGCAGGGCTCGGGAGTCGGGCCTTTCTCGCAGTTCAGCGAGCGGGCGAGGATGCGCGCGCTCGAGGTCTTGCCACAGCCGCGCGGACCACTGAACAGGTACGCGTGATGGATGCGCCCGTTGCGCAGCGCCTGCTGCAGCGGCTCGGCGACGTGCTCCTGCCCCTTGAGCTCGGCGAACGTCGCTGGCCGGTACTTGCGGTACAGAGCCAGACTCATGGGGGTCCGTCCTCGTCGAAAAGCAGAGGACCCCCCGCACACCCGTCAGAGCCTGCTTATCCTTGCTGCCTTCCGGCCCTGGGGAGGTTCACAGGATGGACGCCGTGCGAGGGGTCTGATCCGAGTCTATGGCATCCGGCGCATGGATTCGGCCCGTACGCTCTGCTTCATGGCCGGCGATCTGACAGACCCGCGTACACCGATCCTCCACATCGCCGAACGGACCCAGTGGGAGGCGTCGCGGGACTCCGGCCGCCCGTACGAGGTGTCGACCCGCGGCCGCACGCTCGCCGAGGAGGGCTTCATCCACGCCTCCCGCGATGAGGACCAGGTACGCGGCGTCCGGCGCGCCTTCTACGCCGACCTCGACGATCTAGTCCTTCTCGTGATCGACCCGGCGGGTCTGGACGTCCGCCACGAGCCCGTCGGCGACGACGTCTTCCCCCATATCTACGGCCCGATTCCGCCCGAGGCGGTCATCGAGGTTCGCGCACTGCCGGAGAACCGGTAGGCTCTGCGGCGGAGGATTCGCCTAGTGGCCTAGGGCGCACGCTTGGAAAGCGTGTTGGGGGCAACCCCTCGCGAGTTCGAATCTCGCATCCTCCGCCAGCTTGATCAGGCAAGACGTCGGCCGGTACCCCCAGGGTGCCGGCCGACGTGCTTCCTGGCCTGAGGCGTAGCCTCAATCGCTCGCCGGAGGCAGCACTGACCTTAGCCCGGCATGCGGCACGCGGCGTGGTGTGACAACCGAGCGTGGTCAGACGGGCTGGCCCACGGGCCGGATGGTCAGGGTGTTGAGGTCGACGCCCGCCGGCTGGTCGAGGGCGAAGCAGATGGCCTCGGCGATGGGCTGGGGAGGCAGGGCGAAGGGGGGAACGCCGGCGCCTTGCCAGAAGGGTGTGTCGATCATGCCGGGGTTGACAAGGGTGACACCGATGCCGCGGGTCGTGGCGTGCAGGCGCAGGTTCTCAGCGAGTCCGGTGGTAGCCCACTTGGTGGCCGAGTAGAAATTGGCGGGAGAGTTCTTCAGCCCGGCGACGCTGCCGATGAGCACCAGCCGTCCGCCAGTGGCCTCAAGGTGGGGCAGGCTGGCATGGGCCAGCAGGGCGGGGCCGAGGACGTTGGTGAGGACCATGGGCGACCACAGTGTCGGGTCGCCGGCCCCAATGGAGTCACCGGACATGAATCCGGCGTTGGCCACCGCCGCGTCAAGGGCACCGAAATGCTCCACGGTGCGAGTCACGACCGACTCGGTGGCCTGCCAGTCGGCCGCGTCCGCGATCAGGCCCAGCAGCCGGTCGGGGTGGCCGGCCTCGTCGAGGAACGCCTTCAGTTTGTTCTCGTTGCGGCCGGTGACGGCCACGCGGTGGCCGCGGTCGAGGAGCAACCGCGCGGTGTGGGCGCCGATACCGCTGGTCGCCCCGGTGATCAGTACGGTCTTGCCGGCCATGGTCATGCTCCTGAGGTGTGGATGGGGGACGGCGGACGGCGGCCTGAAGGAGTGCGCTTCTAGTCCGCCGACCCCAGGTAACCGGCGCCGTCGGAGGCGGGCAAGGGCGCGTTTATGGGGGGTATAAACACAACCTCTCTATCGGCCGGACCATGGGTACTGTGAACGAATGGAACCTCCGTCCGAAAACCACACCGGTGATCCCACCGACAACCGCTCGGACATCCGCGACTTCCTCATCAGCCGACGCGCCAAGCTCACCCCGGAGCGGGTCGGACTGCCCACCAGCCGACGCCGACGGGTTCCGGGACTACGGCGCGAGGAGGTCGCGGCCCTCGCCGGCGTGAGCACCGAGTGGTACACGCGGCTGGAGAAGGGCCATATCAGCGGCGTCTCTGAGAGCGTGCTGGAAGCGGTCGCGCAGGCCTTGCTCCTCAATGAGGACGAGCGCACCTACCTGCTCGATCTGGCCAGAGCGGCTCGCCCCGCCCGCCGCAGGTCGCACCGCCGCAAGGACGTCAGGATCCCGTCTCCCGTCCAATGGATGGTGGACTCCATGACCATGGCCCCCGCCTTCGTACGCAACGGTCGTTTGGACATCGTCGCAAGCAACGCGCTGTGCAGGGCCCTGTACTCACCGATGTTCGACAGCGACACCACCGGCGGTCGGGGCTTCGCCAATTTCGCCCGTTACTTCTTCCTCGACCCCGGCTCCCCCGACTTCTTCGTCGACTGGGAGGAAGGCGCTAGGGCGACGGTCGCAGTGCTCCGCGCCGAAGCCGGACGTGAACCTCACGACCTGGTCCTGCGCGAGCTCGTCGGCGAACTGTCCACGCTCAGCCCCGACTTCCGCACCATGTGGGCCAGTCACGACGTCCGAATCCGTCACGAAGGCGTCAAGCGGCTGAACAATCCTGAAGTCGGCCGTCTGGAGATGACCTTCCGCTCCCTGAACCTGCCGCTGCCTCAACGGGCCGTCCACGACCTGATCATCTACACGGCCGAGCCGGGCACCCCCTCGGAGGACCGCCTCAAACTCCTCGCCAGTTGGACAGCACCGCAGACCTCGCCCACGGAACCAATCCGGCCGCCCCGCTGACCTCACGCGTTCATGAGGTGGCTGTCCAGGGGTTGATCAGAAGCTCGCCGTTGCCCGCAGCGGTTGCGTCGTCGATGCCGTGCTGAACTTGACGCCTGAGGACCTCATCACTGCCTGGACGTGACCAGAGCGGTTGAAGGGCGCTCGCGTGTGCGGTCGGGCGGCTCACGAGCCAGTCTCATCCGCCGACGTTCACCGTTGTTCAACAGAGATCGTCGCTTCGCTCCGGTGCAGGTCACAGACGGTGCCGACCTGCACCGGATGTGGCTCCGTGGTGCGGGTTCGGCGGATTCAGGCGCCGGGTCGGTTCGCGCTGGGGAGGGTGATGGGGGTCTGTGTCGCCGACGTGCCGTTGTTGAGGTACAGCATCGCGACGCCGCGTATGAATGAGTCGAACAGGGAGTAGCCGCTGGGGGCGGTGCTCGACGTGCCTTCGCGGAACGCGACGTAGAGCGGCCAACCGGTCTCGATCAGGGCGCGTGAGACGAGGTCGTGTGGCAGCTTGAGCCAGTCCGAGTAGGTGTCGCCGATGAGATAGCGGACCATCTCGCTGACGAAGCCGGTGTCCACGCCCAGGGTGGGCTGCTCGATGTAGCCGAGCAGCGTCCGGGCCAGGCTGATGCCCTCGGTCGTGGAGGCGAGGTTGGGCCACAGCATCTGCTGCGCCTGTGCCTGAGCGTCGGCCCAGCTCTGCGGGATGAACCGGTCCTGGACGCCGAGCAGGTGGAGGGCGACCTGCCAGGCGTGGAGGTCCGCCGCCTGCTCTGCGGCCGACAGCCTGACGCCCCACTTCTGCATGTTGTTGTGCGCGACCGTGGCCACCGAGTGGAAGGTGCGCAGGATGTCGCCGTTGCTGATCGGCTTCGGCTCGTCCGCGGTCGCCTCGAAGTGCGTCGAGGTCGGGAGCAGGTTGCGCACCATGGAGTGCACCAGTCGCGTCTTGTTGGCGCTGACGATGAAGTGACCGGTTGGGTGCCAGGCACTCCCGCTGTGCAGGTCGTACCCGAAGGTGAAGGTCTTGGCCGCGCGGGCCTTCATGTCGGCGCCGCCAGCGGACCAGTAGACCGCGCGGGCCTCCCGTGGGATCACGGTGCTCAGGATCCCGCTACCGAGGCTCTCGGACACGAACAGGTAGCTGCTCAGGCGCGTGTAGAGCTTCTCGGACGCGGCGAGCACGCTGGGGTCGGCCCACGAGGGGAGCTGGTTGACCTGCTGCAGGTAAGAGACCAGGTAGCTCGGCATTCCGGACGGAAGCGGATCGCTGTTGTTGACCCACGACTGCCAGGCGGTGTTGACCGCCGAGATCTTGCCGTCGGCGAGTAGCTGAGCCGCCACTTGGTCCGGCACGGGGTCCCACACCGAGAACGGGTCGGTGACCGTGTCGGCCTTGGCGATCGAGCCTGCGGACGACCACGACCACGGCTTGGGTGCCTCAAGCGCCGCGGTCGTGAGACCGAGGGCGGCGCCGAGCGTCAGGACGCGCCTTCTGCTGAGACTTTCCATTCACTTACCTACTTCCGCGTGGGGCCAGATACAGCGCATCTCGTCTGCACCTGGGGGGACGGGCGGAGTCGGAGAGGAGAGAATTTCCATTAACATAACCAGGTGAGTCGAGGACGGCAAGGACCTGTTTCACGCGAGTTCTCCTGCTGCCGCGATGGCCATGCCCCGGCCGGTCGGTGGAGACCTTCTGGCCGCGCTCCCCGTCGAATCGACGGAGACGCCCTTCATCAGTTCGTACAGCGGATCGCGCTTCCGCCCGGTCGGCGGGCCGCCTCTGGACCAGGAGCTGATCCATCACGCTGTGATTGACTTGCGCGTATGGCCGTGTTCGTCGGTACGTCCGACCGAGTGTCGCCGTGACGTCAGGGACTGGCGCGGCCACCCGCCCGCGCAACCGCAAGCAGTTGATCATCGAATCCGCCGGCCAGGTGTTCAGCGAGCGGGGTTACCACGGGGCGTCCATGGACGAGATCGCCGCCAGAGTGGGCATCACCGCGGCGGCCTTGTACCGACACTTCCCGAACAAGTACGCGCTGTTCGCCGAATGCGCGGACGGGATGGCGGAGCGGCTCGTCGGGGCGCTCGACGGCGTGCCCCCCGAGGCTTCGCTGGCAGAGGTGCTCAGCGCGCTCATCCGGGTGACGGTGGAGTACCGGACGTCGGGAGGCCTGTACCGGTGGGAGGCTCGGTATTTGAACGATGCCGACCGCCGACGGGTCGGGGGCAAGTTCGCGCAGGTCGTCGAGCGGGTGACGGTGGCGGTGCGCCGCGAACACGCGCTGCCTCTGGAGGGGCTGCGTACTGTGGCGGCACTCGGGGTCATCGGGTCCATCACGACGCATCACACCTCCATCGCTCAACGTCGTCTCGAAGAGGTGCTCCTTTCCGCCGCGCTCCGGGCGGCGGCGACCGATCCGGCTTCGGGCGGGCGCGTGCGGTCCGTCGACCTGCCCGCCCGGCCCGTACCGCGTACGCGACGGGCGGAGATCCTCGCGGCGGCCATCCCGCTGTTCGCTCGGGATGGATTCGCCAACGTCACGAACGGGCAGATCGCGAAGGCGGTCGGGCTGGCCCCTTCCGCGCTCTACCGGCACTATTCCGGCATGGTCGACATCTTGACCGCAGCTTGCCTGCAGGCCGCCGGAATCCTGGCCCAGGCCGTCGACCAGAACCTGCGCGACGTGGCCGACCCCCACGAAGCGGTGCTCGCGCTGGCGGCGACCTATGTGGCCTACAGCTTCGAGTACACCGCGCTGACCAGCGTCGCCAGCGCCGAGATACCCGGCCTGCCACCGGATGTGCGCGAGCCACTCGCCCTCGCCCAGCGCGAACACATCACCGTCTGGGAACAGCAGCTCCGCCTGGCTCGCCCCGACCTGGACCGGCGCCAGGCCCGAGTCCTGGTCCACGCAGGTCTCGGCGTAGTAGCCGAAGCCGGCCGTACCCTCCGCTGGGAGGACACCCCCGACCACCGAAACAGCGTAACCGCCCTGATCGTAGGAGTCCTGGGCCTGTAACGGGAACGCCGCTTCAGTGTCTCGTCGGCGAGTCTCGGCTCCACGTCAGGACCAAATGATCGACGATCGGGACCTGGACGCTGGGTGCGTTGTCCACTGCGGGAGGCCACGGGCACCGTCTGCGGCGGGCCGGACGGGGCCCGTGGTCCATGGGAGCCAGGGTCACGCCTTCGTACGGGTGCGTCCCAGGCGGAGGGCGGAGACGAGGAAGAAGACGCCGCCGAGGAAGGCGTATCCGGCCAGGTTGCTCAGGGAGGCGCCGTCCTCGCCGGCCTGGGCGACGAACGAGGCGCCGGCGAGTGTGGAGATGGCGCCGCTGGCGATCATCGCCCACTGGCCGCCGAGCCGGCGTCGGACGACGCCGACGATGAGCTGGACGATGCCCGCGGTGACGGCCCAGGCGCCCCAAACCCGCAGGACGGCGGGGATGCCGGAGGTGGCGGCGATGGCGAGGCCGATGCCGGCGAGGGTGCTGAGCACGATGTTCACGTACAGGCCGCGCACCGGTCGGCCGTTCCCCTGGGCGGACCTGATGTCGATGACCGCGCACGCCACGTCGAACAGGGGGTAGATCACCAGCAGCGTGGCGGTGAGCGCGCCCAGCGTGTCGGCGGTCGCGAACAGAAGGACCGCCCACACAGCGGCGAACGCGAAGCGCAGGAGGTACAGCTTGCGCAGGGCTGCGGGGACGCTGACGGGAGCGGTGCCGACGAGGGTGTCCACGGACGTTCCTTTCAGTGAGAGCGTGTCGGTGTCACTCGGCCGGGTCATCGGATGCTCCTGTCCGCTTCCTCGATCGGACGCGTGACCGCGCCGGGGCGGCGAACCGGTCGCGGGAAAACGGTCGCGGAGCCGGCGACGGCGGTCGGGGCCACGCCCGCGAATAGCGGGATGCGGCGGAGAGCCATGAAGGCACCCCATTTCTGAGGGAGAACGTTCGGTCTTGTTGTGTATCCAAGAGGGCGGAGTCGACGTCTGTCAAGACCGAACGTTCTCCCTCGTGAGCGAGATAGGCTGGCCGCATGAGTCAGGGCACAGGAGGCGGCAGCACGTCGGCGGCGCGAGCGCGGCTGCTCAGCACGGCGACCGAAATCTTCTACGCAGAGGGAATCCACTCCGTCGGCGTCGACCGGATCATCGCGGAGGCGCAGGTGACCCGCGCCACGCTGTACCGGCACTTCGCGGGCAAGGAAGAGCTCGTCCTCGCCTACCTCGACCAGGCGGACCGGGGAATCCGGGCAGGGGTCGAGGCCGCTCAGGCGGGCGAGCAGTCGGCGGCCGACGCGGTCCGGGCTGTCGGCCGGTTCATCACAGAAGGCATCCAGGGTCCCGGGTTCCGCGGCTGCGCCTTCCTCAACGCGGCAGCCGAATACCCTGACTCGACCCACCCGATCCACCAAGCCGTCCTGGCCCACCGCCAGTGGTTCCTGGACACCGTCACCGAGTTGCTGGCGCAGGTCGGCGACGCTCCCGCCGACGAAGCCGGCCGGCATCTCGTCATGCTCCGGGACGGCGCCATGGCCGCCGGCTGCCTCTTCGACCCGAAACTGATCTCCGAGACCTTCCTGCTGGGCGTCGAAGGAATCCTGCGGGCGCGCGGCGCCTGAACCCGCGCTCAAAGCGAAGCGGCCCCCGGTGAAGGGGGCCGCCCGTTCGGCTCATGACCGTCGCAGCGGCGATGCCGTCACAGGACGATCCGGGCCCCCGACTGAGCGGTCGAAGCCGTCAGGAGCGGTTGTTCTCGCTGTGCTTGGCGGCCGCACCCGCGGCGGCGCCGGCTGCAGCGCCGAGGAGGGCGCCACCGACCTGGCCGGTGAGGCCGGCGCCGGTGACCGCACCGGTGATGGCACCCTTCTTAAGGACCGACCTTGGCGGCCGTGCCGACGGCCGCGTCCTTGGCCTTTCCGGCGGCCTCGCTCACAATGCCCATGAGTATCAACTCCGGCTCTTTCTTCTGTGCACCGCCTGAGCGGGACGCTCCTGGTTGTCCCAGGGCGTACTTGAGAGCGTCCGGAGCGCCGTCCGGTCGGCAAGGCCGGGTGCCCCTGTTCGCGAAGTCGACGATCGGGACTCGGAGGACGAAGCCGTCGGCGGCTTATGCCCACCGGCTTGATGGCTGGCGCCTGCCGTGTTCTACACGCACCGATCGCCGGTGGTCCGAGCCCACCGCCGGGAAGGCGCTCGCGACGGGAACGAGTCGTTCCCATCAGTCTTCGTCGGTGGCGGTCCAGCGTGTCTGGCGGGCGGAGGGCCGCGGAAGTGCGCCGTGGGCGAGGCGAGGCGGCCGGTGTGGTGGACGCGGTCGGTTCCTCGGTGAGCGACGTGCGGCCGGGTGACGCGGTCGCGGTCTTCCTTCCCGAACTCGGTGGTTACGCTGGTCAGATGCTGGCCCGCTACTGGGTGCGGGTGGCGCAGTCAGCCAGCGCCCAGGACGCCGCGGCGCTGCCGGCCTCTGGTGAGGCGGCGGCGCGGGTCGTCGACGAGGTCGGCGTCGCCGCAGGTGAGACCGTACTGATCGCCGGAGCGGCCGGACCGGTCGGGTTGATCGCCAGCCGGCTCGCCGTCGCTCGCGGCGCCCAGGTGCTCGCCGCGGTCCGCCCCGGTGACTTCGACCTTCTGACGAAGGCGGGTGCCATGCCGGTCGCCTACGGTCCCGAGATGGCGGCGAACGTCCGGGCGGTCGTCCCGCCGGCGGACGCCGCGCAGGTCCACCGCGACCTGGAGAACGGCGGCCTGCGGACCAAGGTCCTGCTGTCCGCCCGGGCCTGAGGACTTCGGCCCTTCTTCCACACTCACGGATCCAAAGGAGACTCATCATGACCGACCAGGTCAAGCCCGTGCTCGAGCCGGTCGCCCAAGCGTTCGCCGATGCGAACTCCACGCCGCCGTTCCTGTTCCAGTTGCCGCCCGAGGAAGGGCGGAAGATCGCGGTGAAGGTGCAGACCGACCCCGTACCCACGGTGGCGCCCGCCGATGTGGAGGACATCGAGGTCGACGGCGGCCCGACCGGCAGCGTCCGGGTGCGCATCGTCCGCCCGGCCGGCGCCAGCGGCGTCCTGCCCGTCATCGTGTACGTGCACGGCCTGGGCTGGGTGTTCGGCGGCCCGGTGACCCACGACCGGCTGATCCGGGAGTTGGCCGCCGGGACCGGCGCCGCCGTGGTCTTCCCCGACTACGACCTCGCGCCGGAGGCGAAGTACCCGACCCAGATCGAGCAGGTCTACGCCGTCGCCGAGTGGGTCGCCGCCAACGGCGCGGACTACCGGCTCGACAGCTCACGGATCGCCATCGCCGGGGACTCCGTCGGCGGCAACATGGCCACCGTCGCCACCATCCTGGCCAAGCAGCGCGGTGGCGTACGGTTCGCCGGGCAGCTGCTGTACTACCCGGTCACCAACGCCGACTTCGAGACCGGCTCCTACCATCAGTTCGCCAGCGGCTACTTCCTCGCCCGCGAGGGCATGCAGTGGTTCTGGGACCAGTACACCACCGACCCCGCTCAGCGGGCCGAGATCACCGCCTCGCCGCTCCGCGCCACCGGTGACGACCTCGCCGGGCTGCCCCAGGCCATGGTGATCGTGGCCGAGGCCGACGTACTGCGGGACGAGGGGGAGGCCTACGCGGCCAAGCTCCGCGCGGCCGGCGTGCCCGTCACCGCGGTCCGGTACGGCGGGATCATCCACGACTTCGTCGGCCTCAACCCACTGCGGCACACCTTCGCCGCCCAGGAGGCGGTCCAGCAGGGCATCGCCTTCCTCTCCCGCGTGCTCGGCACCGACTGAGCCCGGCACCGGGCAGAACGCCAGGGCCGGTGTCCGTAGGACACCGGCCCTTCGCGATGTCCGGTCTCAGTCGCCCCGTCACGACAGGCCAGTTCGCCGTGTCGGCCACGCTGAGCATTTCCCACATGAGCTTCAACCCGGCCGTCCTCGACAAAGCCGCCGAAGCAGTGCTCTGCCCCGAGGAATAGCCTCAATCGCCCATTGGGCCGCTTCGAGAGGAGACCCGCCCGATCGTTCTAGTCGGGCGGGAGCCGCCGACAACGCGATCATGGGCTCGGTCGCGCATCGCCGGTCGTCACGCCGGTGACGCGGGCGAGGTCGAGCTTCGTCTCGTCTTCGCCGCCGGGAACGGCCGTGTAGATGACGATCTTGAGGTCGGTGTCCGAGTCGGCGAGTACGTCGCAGTCGACGGTGATGTCGCCCATGATCGGGTGCTGAATCGTCTTTCGATACTCCCCGGAAAACGCACGCGTACGAGATTCCGTTCCTCGGGCGCGGCCACGGAGGGATCACCGAGGAGGGCCGCCCAGCTGCGGTTCCACCACACCAGTCGCCAGTCGGCGGCGAACACGGCGGACCGGTCTGTCGCCGAGCCGGGCGAGCACGACCGAGGGCGTGGACGCCGGGACGGGCCGGTTCATCGACCGCTTCGGTCCCGTGCGCTGACGATGACGCACGTCATCCGAGTCCCCCACCGGACCTTCCTGCCCCGCGAGGCGGGCCCTGACGGCGTGGCCGCGGTCAGAGCAGGTCGGCCAGTGCGGGCCTCAGCTCCGGGAAGGCGAACGTGAAACCCGCCTCGCTCAGGCGGGCGGGTACACAACGTCGGCCGAGCAGCGCCAGCGCCGGGTCGGTTCGCAGCACCAGCGCTCCGAGCCGCAGCAGGGGCGTCGGGGTCGGCGGAGCCGGCGGGCGGTGCCGGAGCAGTCGCAGTGTCGCCATGAGCTCGTGGTTGCGGACCGGACGAGGGCTGGTCGCGTGGACGACGCCGGTCAGCGCCGGGTCGTCCAGGCACCGGCGCACGATGGCGAGCAGGTCCGCGATGTGCAGCCAGCTGATCCATTGGCGGCCGGAGGCCATCCGGCCGCCGAGTCCCCAGCGCACCAGGCCGGTCAGGCGGTCGAGCGCCGGGGTGTCGCGGTCGAAGACCACCGCCGTGCGCAGGATGACCTGGCGTTCGGCGGCCGCGTCGGTGGCGGCCGCCTCCCAGGCCCGCGCCACCCCGGTCATCTGCGGTGGCTCGTCGGCGGGCGGATGGTCTTCGGTGATCACCTCCTCACCGCCGTCGCCGTAGATCGCCAGCGTGCTCATCTGAACCCAGGCGATGGGCGGCTCGTCCAGGCGGGACGCCGCTTCGGCGAGGGCCCGGGTCGGCTGAACACGTGATCTGGTGAGCAGTTCGACGTTGGCCGGGGTGGGCCTGCGGTCCACGAGTTCGCCCGCCAGGTTGACGACGGCCGCGCCCGCCAGCTCCGCCGCCCACGAACCCGTGTTCGCGCCGTCCCAGCCGACCTGCCGACCGGGGCGACCGGCGTCGTCCGGGCGCGGCGAACGCGTCAGCACGACGACCTCATCACCGCGCGCGGTCAGGTCGGCCGCGATCCGCCGACCCAGCACGCCGGATCCTCCGGCGAGTACGACCTTCATGAGGCTCCCCGTTCGACGCGGCGACGGCCGTCACCCTGTAAAAGATCAACCTAAGCCGATCGGGGATGCGGGTATCGCTCCCCGGCCGATCCCGGCCGCTGATCACTGGTGATCGATGCTCTTAGGGAACAGTAGGTGCCAGTGATCAGCGGCGCCGTGGCGTATGCCGTCGGCGTGAGCGCCAGTGATCACCGGCTGCTGACGCCCAACACCGAGCGGACCACCGTCTCCGTGTCCCTCAGGTCGGCGAGGACCAGTTCGGCGCCTGCGGCGCGGAGGGTCGCCTCGTCGCTGGCGCCGGTGGCCACGGCGACGACGCGGGCGCCGCCCTGGTGGCCGGCGCGCACGTCGTGCGGTGTGTCGCCGATGACGACCGTGTGCGCGGGGTCGAAGGAGTCGCCGTACTTGTCGGTGGCGCGTCTGCGGGCGATCCCGACCATCGGTGGGCGCAGGAGGTCGTCGAAGCCGAACGCCCCGATCTCGAGGTCCACGAAGGTGTGCAGGTCGAAGGCGCTGAGCTTGCCGAGGGCGATCGGCGACAGGTTGCCCGTGAGGACGGACTGTACGACCTCGGGCCGGGCCGCGAGCGCGGACAGCGCCTCGCGGGCGCCCGGCAGGGGCGCTCCACGGCGGCCGATCTCGTCCTCGCGGTCGGCGAAGCCCGCCACGAGCGCGTCGTGGAAGGCCATCAGCAGGCTCTCCGTCGGCGTGATCCGGTGCAGGCGCAGCGTCTCGGTGATGATCGCGCGGTCGGTCTTGCCCGCCAGGTCCGCGAGGCGCTCCATGGCACGGCCGGTGACCTGGCGGAACACCGTCGCGTAGATCTCCGCGCTCAGTCCGCGGATCCGGACCAACGTGTGATCGACGTCCCACAGGACGAGAGTGCGCACGCCGGAATGGTAGATGCCCAGGTCGCCGCGCGGCGCTCGGCGCGGAGGTGGAGGAGGTCGGCGGTGGCCTGGTCGGCTGGCAGGAACGCCTCCAGGTGGAGTTCGGCGAGCGTGACGTCCGTGGCGGTGGCGAACGACGTCAGCGTGGTGATCAGGCGCAGCTCACCGTCCGCCGAGGCCAGGCGCATCGGTACGGCGAAGCCGAGGTGGTCCGGGCCGACCGGCGTGTCGGGCACGTATCCGGCCAGTTCGGCGACGAACTCGTCGAGGCGTGGGTCGGGGCTGCGCTGCGCCCGGGCGTGAAGGCCTTGGATGACGTGCCGCCCCCACTCGGCGAAGTTCCGCACTCTGGGGGCCATCCCCTCCGGGTGCAGCATGAGCCGGAACATGTTCACCGGAGGCGTGAGCAGTTCGGGCGAGGCGCCCTCGGTGAACACCTCGACGGCGTCGTTGGCCGCGACCACCCGGCCGCGTGGTCCGACGACGAGCGCCGGATACGGCAGGTGGCCGTACAGGATCTGTTCCAGCGCCGTACGGACCGGGCGCAGGGCCTCCTCGTCGAAGCCGGACTCGCTGAAGACCGGTGCGTAGCCGGCCGCGGCGAGCAGGCCGTTGCGCTCCCGCAGCGACAGGCGGAGCGACTCGGCCAGCCGGATCACGATCGCGCGGCCCGGCTGGGATCGGCCGCTCTCGATGAAGCTCAGATGGCGTTGCGTCGTGCCCGCCAGCACGGCGAGCTCCAACTGGCTGATCCGGCGGACACGTCGCCAGCGCCGCAGCTCCGCCCCGACGCCGGTCCGCTCGGTCGTAATGGTCACGAGGCAGTTGTATCGGGCGTTCCGCGCGTCGGCGATTCCCTGGGAGGAATCGCCGCGTGTCATGGCCGCTCTCCAGGATCACCCGACGTGGGCGGATCGTGCCGCCCCACCGCAGGAGCCTCTGAGAGGCGGCGTCAACGCTGACCGCGGCGTTCGGTGCACCAGCCGAGGAGGGCCAGGACGGGGAGGGCCGCGCCGAAGGCGGTCAGGGCGCCCCAGCCCCAGTCGTGGTAGGCGAACGATCCGAGCTGTGACCCCGCCGCCCCGCCGACGAAGAACGTCGCGATGTACGCGCTGTTCAGCCTGGCGCGGGCGGTGGCGTCCAGCGCGTAGACGGTGTGCTGGCCGAGGACCAGGGTCGTCTGCACGGCCATGTCGATGAGGACCGCCGCGAGGCCGAGCAGGATCACGTTGTGCCGGCCCAGCGCCGCGACGCCGAAGGACACGGCCGCGCCCGCCAGGCCGACGGCCGTCATCGGCCGGGTCAGCCCCCGGTCGGCCCAGCGCCCGGCCCAGGGCGCGATCAGCGCGCCGCCCGCGCCGACCAGAGCGAACAGTCCGACGCCGAGCTGGGAGTAGTGGAACGGCGGGCCGGTGAGGACGAAGGCGATCGTCGTCCAGAAGGCGCTGAACGCGCCGAACATCGCGGCCTGGTACAGCGCCCGCCGCCGCAGCGCCGGGTGGACGCGCACCAACTGGACGGTCGTGCGCAGCAGACGGCCGTACGACAGATCCGTCTTCGCGGGGTGCGGCGGCAGGGTCGTGCGGAGGACGAGCCCCAGCACGGCCATGAGGACGGCGGACGCGAAGTAGATGACGCGCCAGCCCGCGAGGTCGGCCAGCATGCTGCTCAGCGCGCGGGAGAGCAGGATGCCGGCGAGGAGCCCACTCACCACCCGGCCGACGATGCGGCCGCGCGTGGCGTCCGGCGCCAGGTCGGCGGCGAACGGGATGAGGATCTGGACGACGACCGAGGTCGCCCCGCTGACGAGCGAGGCGACGAGGAGGACGGGGAACGCCGGAGCCGTCGCGGCGACGAGCAGGGCCGCGCAGGTGATCCCCAGCAGCGTCGAGACGAGCCGCCGGTTCTCGACGCGGTCGCCGAGGGGGACGAGGAAGAGCATCCCGGCCGCGTATCCGAGCTGGGTCACCGTGATCAGCGCCCCGGCGGCGACGCCGCCGATGTGGAACGAGCCGGTGAGCTCGGCCAGGAGGGGCTGGGCGTAGTACAGGTTCGCGACGGTCAGCCCGCACGACACCGCGAGAAGCAGCACCAGCCAGCCCGGCGGGCCGGACTCCGGCGCGGAGCGGGCGGGAGACGCCTCGGTGTCGGGAGAGGGGCGGAGAGACACGGAACCTCACATGCGGGGGACGGTCCGGGAGTTCCGGCAAAAGGTACCAGTTAAACCGGTTCCCTCCAGTTAGGGTGGGTGCATGACGACGACGAGCGTCCGGTTCCGCGAAGGAGCGGGCCGACTGTGCCTGGACTTCATCCGCACCCTGCGGTACCGCGGGACGCCGGTGGAGTCGGAGGAGCTGCCCGACGGCCCGGCCCTGGCCGCCTGGGTCCGCCAGTGCGGGCCCTGCTCCCTCGACGTCATGGCCGACTCCGCGCGGGCGGCCCGCGCCCGCGAGCTGCGCGAGGCGGTGCACGCGCTCGTCATCGCCGCCGTCCGTACGGGCGACCCGGCGGCCTGCGGCGACGACGCGCGGCAGCACCTCAACCGGGCCGCCGCCGTGCCCGTTCCCGTACCCGTCCTGGACGCCTCCGGGGAGATCCGGTGGCGGGCGGACGACCCGGTCACGGCCACGCTCGCCCTGATCGCACGGGACGCGCTGGACCTCGTCACCTCGCCGGCCGTCACACGCGTCCGCGAGTGCGCCGGCCCGCGCTGCGGGGCGCTGTTCCTGGACGGCTCACGGCCCGGCACCCGCCGCTGGTGCTCGATGGGGACGTGCGGCAACCGCGCGAAGAAGACGAGCCTGCGCGCGCGGCGAACGGGGTCCGAAGCCGAGGTTTGACCTCCTTCCTCCGGGAGATCACTTGGGCGTCTCGGGGGACGGGATCAACCTCAGGAGGCACTCATCATGTTGGCCATCGTCGCGGCGATCTGCTTCGCGGTCGCTCTCATCGCCGACTGGCTCGGAGCCAGCTCGGACTTCTTCAACTACCCCACGCTCGACACGCTCGGGCTGCTGCTCCTCGCGCTGCACTTCGCCGGGTTCGGCGCCGGGTACGACTGGCGGGCGCGCGGCCGGTCCTGGCGGGGCAGGCGCCGCTGAGTTCACTCCCTTCCGGCACGGCGTCCATGACGCCGTGCCGGGCTCGTCCCAGGAGCCCCGTACGACGCAGATCGGCCGCCGCACCCCACAAAAAAGGCAAAGGCCGGCCGGTGCGGCACTAAACTGCATGGGGTGATCTTCAAGGCAGTAGGCGAGGGGCGCCCCTACCCGGAGCACCGGTTCAGCTCCCGGGACTGGGCGAACGTTCCCCCGCGCCAGGTCCGCCTCGACCAGTTGATCACCACCAAGGCCATCCTCGACCTGAACTCCCTGCTGGCGGAGGACTCCACCTTCTACGGCGACCTGTTCCCCCACGTCGTCCAGTGGCGCGGCCAGCTCTACCTCGAGGACGGCCTGCACCGGGCGCTGCGGGCGGCCCTGCACCAGCGTCTCGTCCTCCACGCCCGCGTCCTGGACATGGACGAGGGAACGGCTCAGTAGCAGGTCGCGCGGCCGGGGGTCCGCGTGCACGGCACCGCGCTCCACAGCCGCGGCGTCGCCCACATGAACATCTTCGGGAACGCCTCCCGCCAGGCCCCGTAGTTGTGCTGACCGCCCTTGACGATCAGGAACGGCACGTCCGGCTGGTACCGCTTCACCAGGTCG
This sequence comes from Actinoallomurus sp. NPDC052274, assembly GCF_040679475.1. Classification (NCBI taxonomy): domain Bacteria; kingdom Bacillati; phylum Actinomycetota; class Actinomycetes; order Streptosporangiales; family Thermomonosporaceae; genus Actinoallomurus; species Actinoallomurus sp. NPDC052274. Next base: position 53,365 of record NZ_JBFAUT010000008.1, on the reverse strand, counting down.
ACGAACGCCTGCGCCTGCACCAGGTCGACCTGCACCCCGTTGCCGGTCATCACCCAGAAGTGCGGCAGCCGGCGGCCGACGCCGGGCTTGGCCAGCACCTTCAGCGGGGAGTTCGCGTCCCGCAGCGCCTTGTCACCGCCGAACGGGTCCACCGGCTGCGGCAGCCTGTTGTGCCGCAGCGGCTCGTAGTAGCCGCTCAGTGAGGCCGCGATGCCGTACCGGTCGGGATGGCGCAGCGCGAGGTTGGCCGCGCAGTACCCGCCTTCGGAGAACCCGGCGATCGCCCACGCGGGACCGGGCGGCTGCACGCGCAGCCGGGCGGCGACGAGATCGGGGACGTCATAGGCGGTGTACGTCTCGTCCTGCTCGCCGCGCACCGTGTCCAGGCACTGCGTGGCCCGGTCCCGGCCGCCGCCGACGTCGGGGATGACGAGCACCGCGGGCTTGGCCTTCCCGGCCGCGATCAGCCCGCGGAACATGCCGGAGATCTTCAACCGGCCCTCGTAGTCACCCGGGTTGCCGGGGGCGCCGTGGATCAGCTCGATGACGGGGAACCGCTCCGCGGCGTACTGCCGCTGGAAGTACTGGGGCGGCAGGTAGATCATGCCCTGGCGGACGATGTGACTCTTCGCGCCGGTCAGCACGGTCTCCATGGCGAAGCCGTTCTTGCGCGCCTGCCGCTTCTTCACCGCCTCGCCGAGCACCTGGTCCAGGCGGTCGCCGAGGTCGGGCACCCGCGCGACGCTCGCCGGGGCCTGGTTGGTGAGGTCCCGCCACGCGTCGTCCCAGCTCTGGTAGTAGCCGTAGAACTTGTTCACCAGCGCCACGCCGAACAGCATCGCCGGGGCGAACGCGACCGCTCCGGCGACCATCTTCAGGGCGAGCATCCTGGTCTTGACCAGCCAGTAGAGCGCACCCATGAAGCCGATCACGAGCACGGTGAAGGTCAGGAAGCCTTGCGGACCGAACACGCCCCTCCCTACCCGTGGCCACCTCTCCAGGCCGGATGTCTCCGGTCAGTAAGCATGACGTCTGCGGCAACGCGATAGATCCCGCTGGAGGCGGGCCGAACACCAAGTTTCCTTTACCCGCTCACCGTCGGCTCAGCCGCGCGTGGCCGATCTCCGCCACACTCCCGGCCGCGGGCGGTCCCGCCCTCAGGACGTCACCCGGGCGGCGAGCAGGCCCAGCACGCCCTTGACGGCGTCCTCGAACGGCTCGACGGAGGCGGCCGCCCGGGCGAGCACATAGCCGCCCTGCAGCGTGGCGACGATCGCCGCCGCCGTGGCCACGGGATCGAGGTCGCTCGCCAGCTCGCCCCGCTCCCGCCCCTCCGCGAGAACCCGGCCCAGCCGTCGCCGCAGCCAGTCGAAGGTCTCCTCCAGCGGCTGCCGGAGCACCGCATCGGTGATCACGTCCGGATCCTGGGTCAGGCGCCCGACCGGGCACCCGCGCAGCACTTCCCGTTCGCGGAGCAGGTAGGCCTCGATGCGCTCGTACGCGGTGCCCGGCCCGGACAGCTCGCCCTCCGCCTTGTCCCGCATGTCCTCGGCGGTACGGCGCACGGCCACCAGCGCGAGGGCCGGCTTGCCGGTGAAGTGGTGGTACATGCTGCCCTGACCGACGCCGGCCCGCTGCTGGATCGCCCGCGGGCTCGTCCCGACGTACCCGCGCTCCCACAGCAACTCACGCGTGCTCTCGATCAGACGCTCCCGGGTGTTGTCCATGCGGCCATCGTACAAACCAGTAGGTACAGCGGCTTCCGATCGAGCCTCATGGCTGATAGATCTGCTCCAGGTAGGTGATCCGCCCGTCCGCGCCGACCCGGATCTGAAAGCCGATGCTCGGCAGTTGGCTCTTGTTCCGCGCCAGAGCGGCCACGAAGGTCGCCGGGGTCACCGAATCGGCGGTCGGGTCGAGCCCGTGGAGCGGCACCCGCAGCAGGATCCGGGCATCAGGCCGCAGTTCGAGGGTCGTCGGCGGCCCGGTGACCGTGACCTTGAAGTACTCGGAGTAATCGTCCACGACGTGCCTGACCTTGGCCGGTCGATACGTCACCCGCGTGCGCCCGGCCGCACTGTCCGCCCCCACCATCACCCCGGTAAGGCTCCTCGGTCGCGCCGTGGGCGAGGTCCGGGTGGCCGACGGACCGACCGCGGGCCGATGACCGGGCCGGTCGTGGCCGCAGCCACCGCACAGGACACCGGCGACCGCCACGAACGCCGCGAACCGGAGACGGATGACGCGCACGCTCCCCCTCGATCGTCCGGGTGATCCCCGGGGAGACCCTGAGGGCCCCGGCCGCTTCCACAACCTGGATCACGATCGAATCACGCGCACGACTCGGGCTGCCAGCCCAGAAGGAATCCCGAAGCCCCGTAAAGGGACCACCGAACCCCGCGGAGCGCGCGGCGAAGCCGCGCACCGGGGGGTCCGGGGGGGTCGTCCCCCCGGAAGGAAGCAGAAAAACGGGAAGGTGGCCCCCGAAGGGGGCCACCGAACATGGCGGTGGAGGTGGGATTTGAACCCACGGATGAGTTGCCCCATCACACGCTTTCGAGGCGTGCGCCCTCGGCCACTAGGCGACTCCACCAAGAGGGCAGCCTACCGGAACTCGGACGGTCCTCGGTCACGTCGGGCGGTGAAGAACTCGGTGAGCAGTGCGGCGCACTCGTCGGCGAGGACGCCGGAGACGACCTCGGGACGGTGGTTGAGCCGCCGGTCGCGTACGACGTCCCAGAGTGAGCCGACAGCGCCGACCTTGGGATCGTGGGCGCCGAAGACGATCCGGTCCAGTCTGGCGAGGACGGCGGCTCCGGCGCACATGGTGCAGGGCTCGAGGGTGACGACGAGGGTGCAGCCGGACAGGCGCCACTCGCCTCGGCGCGCGGCGGCCTGGCGGATGGCGACGATCTCCGCGTGCGCGGTGGGGTCGCCGGTGCGCTCCCGCTCGTTGTGGCCGGCGCCGATGACCTGACCGTCGGGCGCGAGCACGATGGCGCCGACGGGCACGTCGGCGGCGGCCCGCCTCGCCTCCTTGAGCGCGAGCCTCATGGCCGCGGCCTCGTCCATCGTCGGGCCTCCGGCGTCCGTCCCGGCCGTGGTCACCGCAGCCGGTCGTACTCCTCGGCGAACCCGGCCCCTTCGGCGATGACCGACAGCGCGTCGCCCGGAAGGGTGCGCTCGCCGAGTGCGGTCAGGGCCGCGGGGGTGGTTCCGAGGTCGGCGAGGAGCTCCGGGTCGCCGATCGGCTCCTCGCTCGTCGTCTCCGCGGGGGCGTCGAGCTGCTCGCTGAGCATCTCGGCCAGCTCGCTGCCCTGGGGTGCCCTGCCGTCGGAGAGGAAGACGCGGGGGTCCTCGCCGTCGTCGAGGCGGACGACGGCGAACCACTCGTCCTCCTGCTCGACGAGGAGGACGACCGTGTCGGCCGCCGTCTCGACGCCGGTCTCCCGCATGATGTCGGCGATGTCGTCAAGGCCGGTGACCTCGGTGAGGTCCGGCTCGGTCCCGATCCATCCGGCGTCGCTGCGCGCGAACACCCCGCAGAAGTACGGCACGGTTCCATTCTCTCCCGAAACCGGCGCTACTCGATCGCCCGCTCGAAGGCCACGGCGAAGCCGAGTCGTTTGGCGATGCTCGACAGCATCTCGTCGGGATACAGGTCGAGGTCGCCGGAGAGGGCGCCGAGCTCCATCTCGTCCAGGCCCAGGTCCGCGAAGATCGACATGTCGCCCGCCGGGAGGACCTGGTCGAGTTCCTCGTCGTCGGGGATGTCGAGCTCGAGGAACTCGACGATCTGCCTCGCCAGCTCCCAGTCCACGGACGCGGTGACGTCGGACAGGAAGACGATCACCTCGTCGCCCAGCACCCGTAGTGCCGCGAAGAAGTCGTCGCCGACCGCGACGAGCCCGATGGTGCCGCCCAGGCTGGGCTGTTGTCGGAGGGCGTGGATCAGCCCCTCGAGGTCTTCCGTCAGTGCGATGGGAAGCTGCTCCACCTCCCACGCGTCGTCCTCGCGATAGACCACGACAGCGAAGTCCGCCGTGTCCAGTTCAGTCATCTTCCACCCCACCCGCGCGCGTCCTGCTCGGGCATCTTGGCAGATGCGGGGGCCGAAGGATCGCGGCACGGGAAAACCCGGGTTCGGTCAGTTGGCTCGGAAGGTGCGCATGCGGACCGCCTCGCGAACGCGTTCATGGCGTGCTCGGCGCGGGGTCACGCGCTTGCGGAGCTCCCGCGCCTCGGCCAGCTCGCGGAGGAAGACCGCCCTGCGGCGCAGTCGGTCACGGATCTCCTCGGGGCTCATTCGGTCGTCGGGGTTCGTCCCTTCGCTCATGGCCGGGTACGTTCCCAATGCTCAGACATCCATTCAGATACCGTTTCGGACATGAAGACCCTCGTCGTCGATCACCCCCTCGTCGCGCACAAGCTCACGACGCTCCGCGACGCGACCACCGACTCCCCCACCTTCCGCCGGCTCGCCGACGAGCTCGTCACCCTGCTCGCGTACGAGGCGACCCGTGACGTCCGCGTCGCCGATGTGACAGTCACCACACCCGTCGCCCAGGCCGAAGGCGTACGGCTGACGCGCCCGCAGCCGCTGGTCGTGCCGATCCTGCGCGCGGGCCTCGGGATGCTGGACGGGATGACGCGGCTGCTGCCGACCGCCGAGGTCGGTTTCCTCGGCATGGTCCGGAACGAGGGCACGCTCCAGGCGACGACGTACGCCACGCGGTTGCCGGACGACCTGTCGGGCCGGCAGTGCTACGTCCTGGACCCGATGCTGGCCACCGGCGGCACATTGGCCGCCGCGATCCGGCTCCTCATGGGCCGGGGCGCCGACGACGTCACCGCGATCTGTCTGCTGGCGGCCCCGGAGGGCATCGCGCACATGGAGGAGAAGCTCGCGGACTGTCCCGTTCCGGTCCGTGTCGTCACCGCCGCGATCGACTCCCACCTGAACGAGAAGGGCTTCATCGTGCCGGGCCTCGGCGACGCCGGGGACCGCCTGTACGGCGTGGTGTGAGCTCTCGACAGGCTCTCGACAGGCTCTCGACGCGCGGCTCTTTGCTACTGGATCGCTGCGTGGTGTACAAATTTAATGGGTCAGTGTGTCGGCCTTCGGGAGGCGGGGTTTCCTTGAAGAAGTACCTCACTCGGACGGGCGGGGCCTTGACGGGCCCGTGCTCGCCGAAGTCCCATGATGCGCCGCAGCTCCCTCGGAACGCACACGGCGGCCCCGCGTCGGCGGGCGTTTCGGTGGCCGAATTCGTGACCGCGCCATGAGACTGGTGACGCCGGGCGATTCGGCGCCCGCATCCATCCACCGCTACCTCCTGCCGCACGAGCATCAAGTGATCACCGTTCGGCGCCATCCCGCGGTGCTGATGACCCCCATCGGCTTCGTGCTCGGCGGCCTCATCATCGCCGGCGTCCTCAGCAACCTGCTGGCGAAGCAGGGCGGGGCCGTCGTCAGCTGGATCTGGTGGGCCTGGCTCCTGCTGCTCGCCTGGTTCGTCCTGAAGGTCGCCGAGTGGTCCGTCGACTACTTCGTGATAACGAACCAGCGCATGCTCCTGACCACGGGCCTGGTGACGCGTAAGGTGGCGATGATGCCGCTGTCCAAGGTCACCGACATGAGCTTCCAGCGGTCCATCACCGGGCGGATGCTCGGCTACGGGGAGTTCGTCCTGGAGTCCGCGGGGCAGGACCAGGCGTTCCGCGTCGTCAGCTTCCTCCCGTACCCCGAACAGCTCTACCTCGAGGTCTGCAGCATGATCTTTCCGAGCAAGGACGACGCTGACGACTGATTCGACCCACACCTTGACCAAAACTTATCCATGTTGTCCTTGTTGTTTGGGTTACTCTCCATGTGTGAGGTAGTGCACCCCACAAACAAGACGTAACCCATTACGGGTGAAGCCCTTCGGTAAGTGAGTCGAGATGCCGGGTCAAGGAAGCGTCGGGGAGCGGGTCCGTAACCTACGCCTGAGTAAACACCTCTCTCAGGCGCAGCTTGCCGGGACAGAGCTGTCCGACAGTTACATCTCATTGATCGAGTCGGGGAAGCGCACCCCGACGCCCGCCGTGGTCCGGCTGCTCGCGAGCCGACTGGGCTGCCTCCCCGAGTACCTCTCCGAGGGCATCGAGCCGGAGGAGCGCCTCCACCTGCAGGTGCGCGTACGCCACGCGGAGCTCGCCCTGCTGGCCGGAGACGCCGACCAGGCGCTCAGCTTGTTCACGGACATCCTCTCCGCCATCGACAACGACCCCGACCTGGCCAAGCGCGCCCGCTGGGGACAGGCCCGCGCGCTGGAGGCCCGGGGCGACGGCGAAGACGCGATCAAGGCGCTGGAGGAGCTTCGCGAGGAGGCCGCGCGCGACCGCGGCCGGGCGGGCTGGCTGCCGGTGATCGTCGTCCTCGCCCGGTGCTACCGCGCCGCCGGCGACCTCGGCCGTACGATCGCGCTCGGCGAGTCCGCGCTCGAGCGGCTCGCGGAGCTGGGTCTGTTCGGCGGGGAGGAGGCGGCCGAGGTCGGGCGCACGCTCATCGCCACCTACCTCGACCGCGGTGACACGGCGCAGGCGCAGGCGCTCTCCGACCGTCTGCTCGCCGCGTCCGAGTCGGACCCCAACGTCATGATCACCGCGTACCGCAAGGCCAGCCAGCGCGCGCTGGAGGAGGGCGCGGGCGGGGAGTCCCTCTACCTCGCCGACCAGGCCCTCGCGCTGCACGCGGGCGAGACCCTGGCCAGGGCGCAGGCCCGGCTCCGGGTGGCGTCGGCGCGCAGCCTGCTGCCCGGCGACGCCTCGGCGGAGTCCGCCGCCAAGGCGCTGGAGCTCCTGCGCGCGGCGGAGGAGTCGCTCAGCGGCGTCGACGCCGCCGAGTGCCTCATCGAGACCGCCCGGTCGAAGATGGTGCTCGGCGAACCCGGTGCGGCGGTCACGATCGCCCAGCGGGTCCTGACCGAGCTGAGCGCCCACCCCGGCGGCTCGGTGACCGGCATCCGGGCCCGGCTCATGCTCGCCCAGGCGTTCGTGGCCACCGGGGACCGCGAGGAGGCGCTGACCGCGCTGCGCGCCACCGGGGACCAGCTCCGCATGCTCACCCCGTCGCGCGCGACGGCACGGGTGTGGCGCGAGCTGGGCGACCTGTTCGGCGCCGCCGGCGACAGCGAGGCGATGATGGACTCCTACCGGACGGCGCTCGAGTCCGCCGGTCTGCGTTCCAGCCCGCAGCACTCCAGCGTCGTCGCCAACCTCGGCAGTCACTGACCCGGCGGGCCGGCCGACTCCGAACGGCCGGCCCTTCGGAGTCAGCCGGTGGTGACGAGGCCGACGCCGACGACCGCGATGAACAGGCCCACGCGCTGGACGCGCCGCAGCCGCTCCCCGTACACCACGCGGGCGAGCAGCACGGTGCTGGCCGGGTAGAGGGAGCTGAGGACGCCGGCGACGCTGAGCGTGCCGGCCCGGGCGGCGAAGACGTACAGCGTGTTGCCGAGCATGTCGAGGCCGCCGGCCAGCAGGGCGATGCCGAACGTCCCGCGGTCCCGGATCAGCGCGCGGGGACCACGGCGGTTCACGGCGGCGACGATGACGACGACCAGCAGGCCCGACACCTTGGAAGCCGCCAGCGGCCAGAGGGTGCCGTCGTCGCCCAGCTTGAGGATCACGAAGAACAGGCCGAAGCTCGTCCCCGCGAGGGCCGCGAGGACCGGACCGCCGGTCAGCCGGACCGGCCCGGACCCGCGCTCGACGCTGACGAAGCAGATGGCGACGAGGCACAGGACGATCCCGGCGACCGTCGTGAGGCTGAGCCGGTCGCCGCGGGCCACCCCGACGGCCGCCGGGACGACCGCGGCCATCAGCCCGGACACCGGCGCGACGACGCTCATCGGCCCCATCGCCAGCGCGCGGTAGAAGACCAGCAGTCCGCTGCCGCCGGCGAGTCCGGCGGCCGCGCCCCAGGCGGCCTGTACGGCGTGCCAGTGCCCGGAGAAGACGGCCACGGGCAGCAGCAGGCACAGTCCGGCCGGGAGGCTGGCCAGCAGGACCCTCAGGTCGTCGGAACGACGTGTCGCCGATCCTCCGCAGAAGTCACCGGCGCCGAACGCGATCGCGGAGGCGAGGGCCAGGAGGATGGTCACGGTTCGAGCAGGCGCGTGCGGATGACGACGTCGGGGGAGATCTCGGCGAGCATGCCGCTCAGCGCCTCGCCGGCCGCGCGCAGGCGGTCCAGCGGGTACGGCTCCAGCCGCTCCAGGATGAACAGGGCGTTCTTCGTGTCCTCGGTGATGCGGGTGCGGGTGCACTGGCGCCAGTTCCAGCGGCGGCAGGTCACGCCCGTGTCGTCCCGCCAGATGACCTCGCCGGGCTCGGGGTGCTCGACGACGGCCTCGCCGTTCTTCACCGTGTCGAAGGGCTCGTCCCCGGTCGCGCGCACGAGCCGGGCCGGCCCGTCGTACGCGTCGAGGTCCTCGCCGCCGATGGGCAGCTCGAACCGCACGCTGACCACGTTGTAGGCGTCCACGACCCGGTTGATCTCCGGCAGGTCGCCGCGGCGCAGCAGGGCGTCCACCGACGGCCGGGCCCGCTTGGGATTGACGCCGAACCCGCGATAGGCCTCACGCCAGGCCTCCACGTGGCCGCCGGCCACGCCGTCCGCCTCCGGCGTGACGTCACCGGTACGGCCGTCCGAGGGCCCGTTCGCGAGCCCCTCCGCGGTCAGCAGCAGGACCGCGAAGTCGGGACGCAGGGCCTGAACCGCCTCATCGATGACGATCTGGTCGAGCATCGGACAACTCCCTCTCCTCATCGGTCGGTTCAGCATACCGTGCGGTGCAATGTAATGACCCTCTAGGGTGTCCTCCGTGACGGACAAGGTCGGCGACGCGGTCGCCCGCACCGTACGCTCCCTCCGCGCGGCCCACGGCTGGAGCCTCGATCAGCTCGCCGCACGAGCGGGGGTGAGCAAGGGTGTCCTCGTCGCGCTCGAACAGGCCCGCGGCAACCCCAACCTCGGCACGCTCATCCGCGTGTCCGAGGCGCTCGGCGTCCCCCTCACCAGGCTCGTGCAGGTGGAGGAGGAGCCGCCGATCCAGTTCTTCCCGGCCGCCCGTCAGGTCGTCCTGTGGCAGGGCCCGTCCGGCGGCACCGGCACACTGCTCGCGGGCAGCGACCCACGCCCCTCGGTGGAGCTCTGGCGCTGGGTGCTGCGCCCGGGCGAGTGCCGCGACAGCGAACCGCACACTCCCGGCACCCGCGAGATCGTGACGGTGGACTCCGGGCGGCTCGCCCTGACCGTCGACGCCAGCCGTACGGAGATCGGGGCGGGCGACACCGCCGTCTTCCACGGCGACCGGCCGCACTCGTACGCCAACGAGGGCGACAACGACGTCCGGTTCGTCCTCGCCGTCATGGACCTGTGAGCGCGGCGGACGCTCAGCAGCGGCCGCCGACCGGCGGGGGCAGGGCGTCGAGGTCGGCCAGGTCCTCCTCGGTGAGGTCCACACCGGCCGCCCGGGTGTTCTCGTACAGGTAGCGCTGCCGCCGCGTCCCCGGGATGGGGATGACGTGGCCGCCCTGGGCGAGCGTCCAGGCGATCGCGACCTGCGCCGGGGTGACCGCGTGCCGCGCGGCGACCTTGCGTACGACGTCGACGATGCGCAGGTTCTGCCGGAGCGCGGTCGGCTGGAAGCGCGGAAGCCTCCGGCGCAGGTCGCTCTCCTCGAACTCGGCCGTCGCGACGGCGCCGGTGAGGAAGCCCCGGCCGAGCGGCGCGAACGGCACGAACGCCGCGCCGTTGGCGGCGCACCAGCCGACGACGTTCCCCTGGCCGTCCGCGCCGAGCGCGTCCCGGGTCCACAGCGACAGCTCCGACTGGATCGCCGCCACGGGGTGGAGGCGGTGCGCCTCCTCGGCCTGCGCGACGGTCACCTCCGACAGGCCGAGGTACCGGACCTTGCCCTCGGCGACCAGGTCGGCCATGGCCCCCCACGTCTCGGCCAGCGGCACGTCCGGGTCGACGCGGTGCAGGTAGTACAGGTCGATGGCGTCGACGTTCAGGCGCCGCAGGCTCGCGGCGGCGCCCGCGCGAATGTGCTCCGGCGTACCGTCACGGGCCGCCCGGCGCGTCTCCGGGTCCACGACCAGGCCCACTTTGGTGCCCACCACGACGAGGTCCCGGATCCCGCGCAGGGCCCGACCAACGAGCGTCTCGCCCCGCCCGGCGCCGTAGACGTCGGCGGTGTCCAGGAACGTCACGCCCAGGTCCACGGCCTCCCTGATCAGCCCGACCGATCGGCGATCGTCCCGCTCGGACTCGGTGTACGCCCCGCTCATCCCCATGCAGCCGAGCCCGACCGCGCCCACCTTGCGGTCCGCGAATCTCCTCATCCCGGGTCCCTCCTGGGGTCAGGCCACGGCCTCCCGCACGGGCACGGCCGCATCGGGCGCAGGGAGTCTCGGTATACCCGGGGCGCGCGGATTCGACGCCGAGAGCCACGCCGAGCGGGAGGTCCGCCGGACGGAAGCCCGCCGAGCGAGAGACCCGCCGGACGGGAGGCCCGGCCGTTACCTCCCACGTAATCGATCTTCTGCCGTCGCACCGGCATTGTTGGGGCCATCGGATCCGACGGGGGTCGGATCCACGAGGGAGAGGGAACACCATGAGCGACATCAACGAGCTGGTCGGCCGCTACATCGACACCTGGAACGAGAAGGACCCCGCCGCCCGCCGCGCCGCGGTCGAGGGCCTCTGGACGGAGGACGGCACCTACGTGGACCCGCTGGCCGACGTCGCGGGCCACGACGGCATCGACGCGGTCATCGGCGCGGTGCAGGGGCAGTTCCCCGACTTCGTCTTCCGGCTCGGCCCGACGGTCGACGCCCACCACAACCTGGCGCGCTTCACCTGGGAGCTCGGCCCGGAGGGCGCCGAGGCGGTCGTGATCGGCTTCGACGTGGCGGTCATCGCCGAGGACGGCCGGATCCAGCACGTCCACGGCTTCCTGGACAAGGTCCCCGCCGTCTGACCCGTGAACCGTGACAGGGTGGCCGGTGCCGACGCGTCCGACGCGCATGCCATGGGCGGCCTGCGGATCGCCTACGCTTCTCGAACATGCGCATTCTCGTGACCGGCGGCGCCGGCTTCATCGGCTCTCACCTGACGGACGCCTTCCTCGCGAACGGTGACGAGGTCGCCGTTCTCGACGACCTGTCCCGGGGCCGGCCGGGGCGTCTCGACCCGTCGATCACCCTCCACAAGGTGAACATCACGGACGCTCCGGCGCTGCGAGCGGTCGTCGAGAGCGTACGGCCCGAGCTGATCTGCCATCTCGCCGCGCAGATCGACGTCCGGGTCTCGGTGGACGCGCCGGCCGACGACGCGGTCGTCAACGTCGTCGGCACCGTCAACGTGCTGGAGGCCGCCCGCGCGGTCGGCGCTCGGGTGCTGTTCGCCAGCACCGGTGGCGCGATCTACGGCGTGGACGCACCGGTGCCGACGTCCGAAGACGTCCTGCCGGGTCCCGAAGCGCCGTACGGCACCGCGAAGTACTGCGCCGAGCAGTACCTCGGCCTGTACAACCGGCTGTACGGCACCCGGCACGCGGCGCTGCGGCTCGCCAACGTCTACGGACCCCGGCAGGACCCGGCGGGCGAGGCGGGCGTCGTCGGCATCTTCTGCGGGCGCGCGTTCCGCGGCGAGCGGCCGACGGTCTTCGGCGACGGCCACCAGACCCGCGACTACGTGTACGTCGGCGACGTCGCCGACGCGTTCGTCGCGGCCGCGCGTACGGACCGGCCGGGCGTCTGGAACGTCGGGACGGGCCACGAGACCAGCGTCCGCGAGCTGATCGACCTGCTCGGCCGCGCCTCGGGCCGGGACCTGGACCCGGAGTACGCGCCGGCCCGCCCCGGCGAGCTCCAGCGCAGCGCGCTGGCGAACGACAGCGCGGCGCGAGACCTGGGCTGGACGCCCCGCACGACGGTCGCCGACGGCCTCGCGGCCGTCTACGCCTGGGTGGCGGACGGCTCCCCCGACCGCGCCGGCCGCTGACCGGTCAGGGGGCGTCGCCAGGACGAAGATCCACCAGGCGCCCCTAGGGTGCGATCCGGTAGTGGTAGCCGTACGACCGGGTGAACCCGGCCTTCTCGTAGAGCCGCCGGGCCGCGTCGTTGTCCATCTCGACCTGGAGATACATCCGGTGCGCGCCCTGGCGGGCGGCCCAGCGGGCGCCCGCCCCGAGGATGGCGGCGCCGAGGCCCTCGCGCCGCCGCTCCGGATGGACGGCCATGCAGAAGGCGCCGGCCCAGCCGGTGTCGGCCACGAACAGGCCCATGCCGGCGGGCCTTCCGTCCCGCACCGCGGCCGCGAACCCGGCCGGTGCGGCGATGCGCGAGATCACCTGCCGGCCGACCGCCGCCGAGTCGGCGTGGTCGTCGAGTTCGGCGAAGACCGGGAGCCACGTCTCGGGGCTCTCGTCGATCCGGACCCGCGCCGCGGCGTCCTCCGTCGCGGCGACCACGTCCTCGGTGAACGCCGTGAGCACGGCCACCGGCGCCTCGCGTCGGTACCCGCGATGGTCGAGCAGGGCGTCGACGCTCTCAAAGCCGGTGGGGATCTGCACGATGACCGGCCGGGAGCGTTCCCGGTAGAAGCGCTCGACGTCGCGGACGGCCGGCTCCGCGTCGGCCCGCGGCGGCACGGCCGAGTTCGAGCGGCGCCGCCGGACATCCGACGTGTGCCGTAGCAGCCAGCCCGCGCGTTCCTCGACGAACTCGGCCGGCCAGGCCGCGCGGGCCCGGCGTTCGACCAGGTCGACGACGGACGAGCGGCAGGCGTCCGCGATCGGCCCGACCAGGCCGGCGAGGAGGTCCTGATCCTCCGGCCGCGCGGGCTCGTACTCGGTGATGCCGAGACCGGCCACCTCGAACCGCCGGGCGAGGGCGCGCACCATCGCGAGCAGCCGGTCGGGGGTCAGCCCTCCTGGGGTGGGCAGGCCGACGGAGCGGAAGACCGACGGGTCGAGGACGTCGAGGTCGATGTGCACGTACACGGCCGACGCGTCGCCGACCGCCTCGACGAGCGCCTCCGGGTCGTCGACGACGGGGATGCCGGCGGCGGTCGCGTACTCGTGTTCGGCCGGGTCGAGGTCCCGGACGCCGGCGAGCACGACCTGGCCCGGTTTCAGCGGGCGGCCGGGCACCAGGTCGGCCGGGCCGTCGCCCAGCAGGGTGCGCAAGACCATGCCGTGGAAGGCGTCGGAGGGCGACGAGGCCGGCGTGTTGAGGTCGCCGTGCGCGTCGAACCAGACGACGGCGAGCCGGTCGCCGTACCGGCGTGCCGCCGCGGCGACCGGCTCGAGTTCGACGCCGCAGTCGCCGCCGAGTGTGACGGCGAACCGGCCGCCGGCACGTTCCAGGGCGGCGCGGATCCGCAGCGCGTTGCCGGTGAGTGCCGCCGCGCCCGCGCCGTCCACGATGTCGACGCTCACCCGGTCGGCGGTGGGCAGGAGGTCGGCCAGGAGACGGGCCCCGGCGCGGAGCCGGTGCGCCCTCGCGGAGGACGACCCCTGCCACTGCGGCACCTCGATCACCGTCGTCTCGGGCCGCGTCGGCTCATCGTTGTCCATCGGAGGCAATCCTAGGGAGCCGACCGGCGCCGGGCCGAGCGAGTTCCTCGCATTGGCCCAATCGATTGCCGCCCTATTGGTCCTTACGGCCCGGCCATTGCGCTCCCTACGCTGACGGCGTGATCGATGCTGAGATGTGGTTCGACCCCAAGTGCCCGTGGGCGTGGATCGCCTCCCGCTGGCTGCTCGAAGTGGAGAAGGTGCGTGACGTCCGCGTGCGCTTCCACGTCATGAGCCTGGCGATGCTCAACGACGGCCGCGAGGGCCTCGAGGAGTGGTACGCGGAGTGGCTGCGGGACACGTGGGGCCCGGTGCGCGTGGCGATCGCGGCCGAGCAGAAGTACGGCGGCGAGGTGCTGCGCGACCTGTACACCGCGCTCGGCACCCGGATCCACCACGACAAGGCCCCGGTCGGCCGCCCGCTGTACCTCGACGCGCTGGCCGAGGTGGGCCTGCCCGCGGAGCTCGCCGACGCGGCCGACGTCACCGACTACGACGAGGCCCTGCGTGAGAGCCAGCACGCGGGCCTGGACCCGGTCGGGGAGGACCTCGGCACGCCGGCGATCCACGTACCCGGCCCGAACGGCGAGCGGATCGCCTTCTTCGGGCCGGTCGTCAGCCCCATCCCGCGCGGTGAGGAGGCCGGGCGGCTGTGGGACGGCGTACTCCTGGTGGCGGGCACCGACGGTTTCTTCGAGCTGAAGCGGGCGCGGACCCGCCGCCCGATCACCCGGTGACGGTGACCGGACTCGCCCGGCGCGGCGGCGTCCCCGCGACGCGGCGATGCCCGGCGAACTCCGACAGGAACACCCCCTCCCCTCGGGTCTGCCCCGGCAGCCGCCGCCCGAGCTCGTGCACCCGCCCGAGGGGGAGCACACCGGTCACGTACGTGATGTCGGATCGAACGGCCAGGTCCTGCGGGGTCCCGGCCAGCTCCGCGAGCGTGGCCAGCACCCCGCTGACGACGTCGGACGGCACCTCCAGTTCGAAACGGACGACCGGCTCGTACACGTGGGTTCCGGCCCGGCGCAGCGCCCGCTCCACGAGCCGGGACGCCAGCGTCCGGAAGTCACCGGCGGTGGTGACCGGGCTCGCGTAGCCCGAGTGCGTCAGCGTGACCACGCAGTCCGTGACCTCCCAGCCGTACGGCCCGCGCAGCAGGGCGGCGCGCACGCTGTCCTCGATTGCGGTGTGGAACGCCGCGGGCAGCGATCCCGGCTCGACCTCGAGGCGGTACCGCACTCCGGCGCCCGCCGCGGCGGGCTCGATCCGCAGGCCGGCGGTCGCCCACACCTCATGGTCGCCGTGCCGGTCGATCTCGTGGACCGCCGTACCGACGCCGGCCGGCCGTTCGAGGTAGACGACCCGCGTCTCCGCGAACGCGACGGCGATGCCCTCCTGCTCCTCGAGCTGTGCCTTCAGCACCTCCTTCTGCACCTCCCCGTACAAGAGCACGGAGAGCTCGCGGCTCCGGTCGTCGAAGCGGACGCCGACCAGCGGGTCCTGTTCGGCGAGCCGCTGCAGCGCGGCGTGCAGCAGCGGGCCGTCGGACGGGCGCACGCTGCGGACGACGGTCTCGAGGCTCGGCGGCGCGAACTGCGCCTCGTCCGGCTCGTCTCCGGGACCACCGCATGGATCTCCGGGATGGGCGAGCCGGTCGCCGATCCCGACGTCCTTCAGCCCCCAGAGCCGCACGATGTCGCCCGCGCCCGCCCGGTCCGCCGGCACCGCCCCGCCCTGGTCGAACACCTCCAGCGCGGTGATCTTCCCCGGCCGCTCCTCCCACCCGGCGGCGTCCGACCGTCCGCCGACGCGGCGGTGCACGGCGACGTGCTCCCGGACGCCGACGGACCCGGTACGGAGCCGCGCGTACACGGTCTTCCGGCCGGAGGAGTCATGCTCGATCTTGAACACGGTGCCGGAGAGCGGTTCGTCCCGGCCGCCGCCGGCCGGCGGGAGGAACGCGCGGATGCCGCGGACCAGATCGGCGACGCCCACGCCCGTCACGGCCGAACCGAAGAACACCGGATGCGCCGCCGCCCGGCCGGTCCGCTCGACCAGCCGTCGCCGGCAGTCCGCCGCGTCGACCCGGCCGTCGGCGCGGACGTAGGCGGCCAGGAACGAGTCGTCGCCGTCGGCCAGCACCTCCGCCACCCGTTCGAGGTGCGGCGGATCCGCCGGGGCGTACGGCCGTACGGCGGCGTCCCGGGTACCCAGGCCGGTGACCGTGCTCATCGGCACGGCGCCGGGCGTCAGCCGGCGCGTGATCTCCGCCAGCAGGTCGTCGTCCCTGGCGCCGGTCCGATCGACCTTGTTCACGAAGATCAGGGTGGGGATGCGCAGCCTGGTCAGCACCCGCATGAGGATTCTGGTCTGCACCTGAACGCCCTCGACGGCCGACAGGACCAGCACCGCGCCGTCCAGGACCCGTACCGCGCGTTCGACCTCGGAGACGAAGTCGGAGTGGCCGGGAGTGTCGATCAGGTTGACCTTCAGGTCGTCGATGGTGAACGACACCACCGCCGACCGGATGGTGATGCCGCGCCGCCGCTCCAGCTCCATGGAGTCGGTCTGGGTCGTGCCCCGGTCGACGCTGCCGGGCTCGTCGATTACCCCCGCGTCGAACAGCAGCCGCTCGGTGAGCGTCGTCTTGCCCGCGTCAACATGCGCGAGCACCCCCAGGTTCAGGGTCGTCATGGAGTGTCGTCCTCAATGCCGCCGAGTGATCTTCCGTCGTGATGACCTCTGACCACTGGCGCATCGCAAGCCCCCTGACTCGTTCGGACGACGGCGTCCGCTCCGACGCCGATGCGGCCGGACACTAACAGGGGAGGCGGGGGACGGCACCTCATTTTCCGGCGGCCGATCCGGCGCGCCGCGTCCCGGAGGATCTGCAGCTCCTCCGGGCGGCCTGCTCAGCTCAGCCGGGCGCGGGCGTACGCGGCCATCGCGTCACGCTGGAACTCGGCCAGACCCGCGGTGATCTTCTCGTAGTTCTCGCGGAACCTCGGGTCGTTCACGTACATCTCCCCGAGCTTGGTGAACGCGCACGCGTCCGGCTGCCAGAACCGGCTGACCGCGCGGTAGTTCCAGTCCACCTCGTCCAGGACGACCGGGTCGTCGGGCGCCGCGCCCGCGACCTTCAGCTCGGCCATCCGGACCATCTGCGCGGTCAGGTCCCGCTGCCAGGCCTCCACCTCCTCCGGCGTGAACTCGTTCACGGCCTGCCGGCTCTGCTCGTACTGCTCCGGCCAGCGCTCACGGGCCTCGTCGTCGTACTGCGCGGAGTCCAACCCGGCGAACAGGTTCTCCGGTCGGTTGATCTTCGGCGACACGGTGTCACCTCCTTCTCCCTCGAGTTCGGCGATGGTGCGGGCCACGGTGTCGGCGAGCACGCCGAGCCGCTGACGCTCGGCCAGCAGGC
Organism: Actinoallomurus sp. NPDC052274; assembly: GCF_040679475.1. Taxonomy (NCBI): domain Bacteria; kingdom Bacillati; phylum Actinomycetota; class Actinomycetes; order Streptosporangiales; family Thermomonosporaceae; genus Actinoallomurus; species Actinoallomurus sp. NPDC052274. Next base: position 36,304 of record NZ_JBFAUT010000008.1, on the reverse strand, counting down.
GGGCGTGGTGGCGGCGCAGCGCCGCGACCGTGCTCGGCTCCGAGTCGATCGCCTCCGCGATCTCGGCCAACCCGACCCCCAGCTCCCGGAGGACGAGGATCTGCTGCAGCCGCAGCAACTGCTCCTGCTCGTAGTAGCGGTAGCCGTTGTCCCCGACGTACGCCGGGGTGAGCAGGGCGATCTCGTCGTAGTGCCGGAGGGTCCGCGAGGTGATCCCCGACATGCGGGCCACCTGAGCGATCGACCAGGCCATGACCGTCCCATCCACCGGTGCGGCCGGGCGTTCCGGCCACGGCTCCGACGATAGGAGTTGACGTAACGTCAAGGTCAACCGCGGTCAGGCCGAGGCCGTGTCCCAGATCTTCCGGGCCGCGACCCGGCGGATCCGCCAGCCGTCGGGCGTACGGGCGGCCTCGAGCCGGTACCGCTCGCCGAGGACGCGCCGGTCCGTCGAGGACGCGAAGACGACGAGCAGGTTGGCGTCGATGGTGGCGCGGTCGCCGTCCACCTCGATGAGGGGGTTGGTGATGAAGTGCTGGGTCGCCACGTCGGCCGGGTGCGACCGTCGCGCCTGCGCGGCGAGCGCGTCGATCCCCTGCACCGAGCCGCCCAGCGTGTCGGCCGTCGCGTCCTCGGTGAAGACCGTACGCGCCTCGTCGAACCGTTTCTCGTCCAGCCAGAGGCCCAGACGATTGACCAGGTCGGAGAGCAGGGCGTGGTCGTTCCGTTCCATGACTTACCTCATTCGTTGGCAGTTCCAACATTGGCACGGCCAACGATACACAGAATCGTGGGCCCCGCCAACGGTTAGACTGCGGCCATGCCGGTCGACGACACGACGCCCACGCGCCTGAAGGGCACCCCCAGCTGGCTGCTCGGCCAGGCCGCGATGCACGGTCACCGAATCCTGACCGAGCGGTTCGCCGCCGCCGACGCCCGGGGCTACCACTACCGGCTGCTCGCCGCGCTCCAGGAGTTCGGCCCGGCCAGCCAGGCCACGCTCGGCCGCTGCACGAGCATCGACCGCAGCGACGTCGTCGCGGCACTCAACGAGCTCGCCGCCAAGGGCCTGATCGAACGCTCGCCCGACCCCGCCGACCGTCGGCGCAACATCGTCACGCTCACTCCGGCCGGCGCCGACCACCTCGAGGACCTGACCGCCGTGCTGGTCGAGATCCAGGACGCCCTGCTCGCCCCGCTCTCAGCCCCCGAACGCGAGCAACTGACCCATCTCCTGGCCCGCATCGTCGCCCACCACACCACCCGCCCCTGACCAGCCCGGCAGCGACCTCAGGCGTCGCGCTGCGCGCGGCCGCTCGTCCGTCCTTCACCAACCACAGCCACCTCGACGCAGTTCTCCCCGTTCGAGCTACTACGGGACGACTTCCACCAAATCACGCTGTCCATCGCTCTACTGCCTTCGCTATCAGCTCAACTGAAGCTGCCTGAGGAAGCGCAACTGCTCGGATATTCTCCCAGACTTGCGACATCGCGGACACTTGATCGACGTCTTCAAAGACGTGCCCTTTCAATGTTCCGTCCTGGTAGGCAACCTCCATCCCATCGAACCTCGCGATCATGAAGGCTCCGGCAAGCCCAGGGTGGTAACCGGCTTCACCAGCGGGAATGATATGAACGATCACCTTGGGTCGCATCGACACCTGTATCAGGCGCTCAAGTTGATCTCTCATTACCTTTGGACCTCCGACCGACCTCAGCAGGACTTGTTCGTCGAGGACGAAGACGGCCATCGGCGGATCGGCACGCTCGAGTACGGCGCTCTGGCGTCGCAACCGTTCCTGCACCTGCGCTTCTACGTCGATCGGAGAGTGGTGGTTGTGCCGGAGAACCGCGCGCGTATAGTCCTCCGTCTGCAACAGCCCCGGCACGATCGAATGCTCAAAGGAGAGCAGCGTGTTGGCCTTCGCCTCGACGGCGAGCCACTTCCCCGTCCACTCCGGGGAGACTTCACCGCTCACCAGATCCTCTAGACGAGTAGTTCCGATGTGGTCAGTGATCGAAGGCGGTCAGTGATCTGGTGACCGGTGCGCCGGTGTGGTGGTTGTGCCAGATCGCGGTGGCCATCGCCAGGATGCGCTGGGCGATGCGGACGGCGACGCCCTCGAAGGTCCGCCCTCCGTGTTGTTCCAGGCCGAGCTGGCCTTTGAGGGTGTCGTTGACCGACTCGATCAGCTGCCGGACCGACTTCAGCAGCGGTTCGCCCGGCCGGGATTTCTCGCGTTTGAAGGACGGCCGCAACAACGTGATCCCGCGCATCGCCAGGTCGGCCTCGAGTCGCCGGGAGGCGAAACCCTTGTCGGCGATCAAAAGCAGGCCGGGGCGGTCGGTGGCCAGGTGCGGGTCGCGGTCCAGCATCGCGGTCAGCACGTCGCGTTCGTCGATCTTCGGGCTGGCCAGCGCCCAGGTGATCGGCATCCCGGCCGGGGTGGCGACCAGGAACAGGCGCAGGCCCCAGTAGAACCGCGAGTGCGAGCGGCAGTAGCCGTAGTTCGCCCACCCGGCCAGGTTCGAGCGCATCACCGTCGGCCGCGAGCGCCCGCATTCGACCGGGGTGGAATCGGTGATCCAGACGTTGTCGAACCAGAACGCGGTGTCGGCGGCCAGCGCCTGGATCGCTTGTTTGACCAGCGGCAGCGCTGCCCGCAGGCGTTTGTTGTAGCCGGGCCGTTTGGGCAGGTAGGGGAACATCCCGGACAGATGGGTCCGGGCGAAGCGCAGCCAGCGGGCTTCGGAATGGAAGCCCAGCAGTACTTGGGCGACGGCCAGGCAGATGAGTTCGGAGTCGGTCAGTTTCGGTGGCCTGCCCAGCCATCGCACACCTTCCAACTCGTCATCGATCTTCACGTACAGTGCGGTCAGGAGGGTGTTCAGGTCTTGCGTCACAACATGATCTTGAACGCCCTCTCTTCATGCCCGCACACCGGCACGCCTTCGGAACTACTCGTCTAGCAGGCGACTGACGATCTCCGGCCGGAAGTCCAAGAGGCCGATCATGGAGGCGAGGTGCTCAGGCCGTGGGATCGATCGGCCGGTCTCCCAAGCCGCCACCAACTCGCCGGACACGAAAAGCGCTTTGCCCAACGCAGCCCGACTTATCCGTTTGGTCTCACGGGCAAGCCTGATCTCTCTAGCAAGGAACTGCCGTGCCGACATGCCATTTCCCACCATGATCTTGTAATCCCTCGTAATCGACTGAAGGAGATCCGCGTAGGCCCTTTCACTCTCGCCAGACCTTCCAAGCCTAATCGTGGTACGCGACTCTGGAAATCCACCGCCGATTCCGATGGAGGCATATCCAGATGTCAGCGAGCAGGGCGAACGAAGCGGAAGACGTTCACGTACTGACCGAACGGCTCACGAAGGCATGCCGGGCGGTCGGTCGGTCTGGAGGCGGAGCAGCATGGACCGACACGCGTCTACGTGCACGCTCCGAACACCAGCAACCACCTCGCCGAGGTCGTCACCATCAAGCCGGACACCACCGAACGCCTTCACTGGTGGTGGTCATGGGACAAACCAATCTGCGCCGCAGACGAGATCGACAAGGCCGTAGCAATGATCACCAAAGTCGTCTCCGTTCCGCTCGACTCACGATCGTGACGATCTCAGAGGACCCGTTCGCGAAGCAGCTTCGGGAATCGATCGCCGCGTTCTACAACGCCATCGACCGTCTCGGCCTACCGGCCATGACGTCGGCCTGCGAGTTACTGCAACTCGACCGCCTCGTACGCAGGTACCCGCAGGCGGCAAGAAAGAGCCTGGAGCTCCACTACCAGGACGAAGGCCGGAAGCAACAGCGCCTTTGAGTCAGGTCGGGGCGCGTGGCCGTCGGTCGTGGGAGGTGAGGGACCTACGGCCGTCGGCCTCGTCAGGCTGCGTCGGGGGTGATGAACACGCGTCGATGCGTACGGAAGGCTCGGTAACTGCGACGGGAAAAGGGGCCAAAGCGTACAGATCGGCACTGCAGGCGGAGCTTCTCCGAGCATTCGGCACGCCCCGGCCTGGGAACACGACGGACAAGCACCCCAAATTGCATTCCGGAGCGACTTGTCTCCCCCAGGGGTCTACCAAAAGAAGACGTTCTCTTCTGCCAGTAGACAGCGCGGGACGCAACGCCTTGCCCAGGAGCAGGATGCTCCGCTATGCACGATCCTTTCGCCCGGGCAGCGTTACCGGCACCGACCCGTGCGCGGAGGGTATTCGTGACGACTCGGCGGCCCTCCACCGTTCCCTCCGCGGCCGTGTGCCGCACGGAGTGAGACGGAGGCCGCCTTGGCGGCGGGCGTTCTCCGCCTTTTCGGCCGTCACCCCAGAGGTTCTGGTGATCGATGACGCGTCGGCATATCGGCTCGTTCAGCGGATGGGCGAGGTGCAGCAGGCCGCCATTGTCGGGAGTCGGGCACGCGTACGGCAGCAGGGGAACCCGTTGTAGCGATCGCCATGAGCGCCGACCGCGCGAACCGAGACCGGGCGAGTTCCACGCCCGCCTGTCACGCGCACGCGCTCCCACCCAGATGTCCCGGCCGATTCAGGTCGGGGCGCGAGGCCCCGGTCGCAGGGGGTGAGGGACCTGCGGCCGGCGGCCTCGTCAGGCCGCGTCGGGGGTGATGAGCACTCGTCGATGCGTACGGAAGGCTCGGTAACTGCGGTCTGGGAAGGGGCCAAAGCTCGCAGATCAGCACCGCGCGCGGAGCTTCTCCGAGCATTCGGTACGGCCTCACCTGGCACATACCGGGCAAGCGTCTCAAATAGCACGCCGGAGTGGCCGCTCGCCTCTCCTGGGCGTCTACTGGGGTGACACGTTTTCTCGCGGCAGTACACGGAACGCCGACGCCTGCCCCAGGAGCGGCCGGTCAAGGTCGCGGTACGACTCGGCGGCCTCCGTCATTCCCTCCGTGGCTGTGGGCCGCGCGGAGGGAGACGGAGGCCGCCTTGGCGTGGTGCTCCTATCGCCCGGCGATCAGCTCGCCTTCGTGGCGGTCTTGGCCGTGGGCGGGCAGGCCGGCGTTTCGAAGGTCACGCCGTCGATGAAGTTGCCGAGGTTCGGCTGTCCACCTGCGGCCGACACCGACTCGAAGGAGAAACGTGTGACGGTCTGTCCCGGCGGGACGACGTACACCCCGGTGTAGTGGCCCCAGGCGGTGTTGCCGTCGGAGATGTCCGGGGAGGAGGCCCCGGTCGGGGTCTGCGCCACGGTCGAGCCGGGGGCGCCGATGAGCACCCGCATCACGTCGGTGCCCAGGCGGCCTCGGTGGTACAGCGACCAGGTCAGCCGTGTTCCCGGCACGGTCGGCAGGTCCTGGTACAGCGTGGAGACCTGGTTGGCGTTGAGTTCGGCGAACTGCTGCCCGTCGGCCGCCGGGACCCCCTGGAAGCCGGAACGCCAGAACTCCAGCAGGTGGTCGGTGGCGGTGGTGTGCCAGCCGATGCTCGGATTGGTCGAGGCGTCGGGGAGCAGCTGGTACCCGGTCACCGGTGGCGCTTCGAAGCTGCCGTTGACCAGGTGGACCGGTGCGTCGGTGCAGGGAACGGCGACGGTGACCTTGGCGGTGCTGGTTCCGCAGTCGGTGGTGATGGTGTAGGTGAAGGTGTCGGTGCCGACGAAGCCCGGAGCGGGTGTGTAGACGATGTTGCTACCGGAGATCGTCGCGGTGCCCGCCTTGGGCTGGGTGACGCCGGTGATCGTCGGTGCGTTTCCGGTGTCGTTGGCCAGGACGGGCACGCTGACGGCCTTGCCCTGCGTGGTGGCGGTGTCGTCGGCGGCGTTGGTGGGCGAGATCGACTGCCCGTTCACGATCTGGATCGGTGGAGCGGGCGCGTTGTTGCCGAGCTGACCCGGAGCGGAGTTGTTGCTCCAGATCCCGACCGGCCGGATGGTCATGCTGCGCCCGATGGTGCCTTGCCTGACCCGGAAGGTGATGACCTGCGGGGGCGCGTCGGCCTTGCCGCCCGGTGAGGGGATCGTCAGGGTGGTGCCGCTGATGGAGCCGGCCCCCGACTGGCCGACGACGTCGGCGCTGGCCAGCAGCGACGACAGGTCCCACGTGGTGCGGTACTGGGAGACCACCCACGGCCACTGGGCCGTTTGGTGCCTCAGCGTGACGGTGAAGGTGCTGCCCGGTGCGATCTGCCCACCCCACAAGGATGGGGAGGTGGTGACCGACACCGACCCGCGACCCAGCCGCATCCCGATGAGGTTCTTCCAGTAGTACTCCACGGGGTAGTTCGCCTGCCCGTGCCGGACACACGGCGCGTAGACCGTCCGGGTGACCGCGTGCCGTGCCCCGGCGGCGGCGTGCGCATCGACGCCGGCCGCCACCTGCGCGCCCGCGGCCAGCAGCGCCGACAGGGCACAGGCCGACGCGGTGAGTGCGGATCTGGATCGCTGTGACATCTGCATTGAACTCCCGCTCTGCCGTGAGGGATCTCCTCGTAGATCGACTTCACGGGCGACGTTACCCTCCGCACTAAAATAGTTACGCTAAGCATCGGCGAGCCGATCTCCGTGTCGTACCCCGGGCGTGTCGCCTGCCGGCCGTGCGCCTGGCAAGCCGGCCGGTCCTGGCTTTCACAACCGGCCGGTGGGCTCGTCAGGCCGGGTCGAGGACGGTGATCGCTCGGCCGAGTGCGGTCTGGTCCTCCTCCGGGAGCCAGCGGGCGGCGTGCACCATGTGCAGTGCCGTCGCGAGGCGGGCCCGATCGTCGTCGGTGCCGAGGTCGCTCAGGTAGGCGGGCAGGATGAGGCCGAGCGCCTTGAGGTCCCGGCGGGCGCAGAGCCCGGACAGCAGGTCCGCCAGGAGGTCGTCGGCGGGGCGACGCGCCAGGCCGCCGGTCGAGCGCAGGCCCTCCGCGACGGCGAAGCGGTTCCAGTCGCCGTACTGGCCGGCCGGGACGTCGTCGAGGCACGCGGCGGCGCGTTCGAAGTGGGCTCGCGCCTCCTCGAGCCGGTCGAGGTCGCGGTACGCCGTGGCCAGGTTGAGGTGCAGGGACGGGTAGAAGCCGCGGACGCGTTCGTCACCGACCCGGTCGGCTCGGGTGAGACATTCGCGGTTCCAGTGGAACGTGTCCTCGGGGGTCGGCTGATGGCGGGCCAGGTAGTGCGCCGCGACGCAGGCCTCGTAGTCGTCGGTCGCCGCCCCCCAAGCCTGCTGGAAGAGGTCGCGCGCGTCGGCCGGCCTGCCCTCGGCCTCCGCGCGCATGCCCTCGGAGCACAGCCGTACGACCGGGTTCGCGGGATCCATCTCTCTCCTTCAGCCGAGGACGGGCATGACGAGGGTGGTGAAACCGCCCTGGTCCGCGGAGCGGACGACGACCGGGCGCGTGATCGAAGAGATCTCCAGCAGCACGTCGGGGCCCACGCTCGCCTCGACCGCCGGTAGGAGCACCTCAGGGGCGAAGGCGATCCGCACCGGTGGTCCCGTGTCGATCGCGGGGACCTCGGTCTCGGCCGTCCCGCAGGACACGAGGAGACGGTGCCGTTCGTCGGTCCGGAGGGTGGCCGGTCCGCCCTCGTGGTCGGCGAGCACCGTACGGAGGGCGTCGCGATCCGCGATCAGCCGGTGCCGGGCGGCCGGGAGGTCGTCCAGGACGATCCGATAGTCGGGGAACGTCCCCCCGGCGGTGGGAAGCGACCGCTGCTCGCCGCCGCCGTGGACGCGGGCGCCCTGGTCGTCGATCTCGATGACGACCTCCGGCAGGCGTACGGCCCACGATGCGAGCTCCTTCATCGTGTCGGCGTCGACCAGCAGGTCACGCGGGACGCCGGTGATGTCGCCGGGGCGCAACCCTCGCACGGCGAGCCGGTAGCGGTCGGTCGCCACCAGCCGTACCTCCTGGTCGGTGAGCTCGACGAGCACGCACCCCAGCACGGGGAACTCCTCCCGTACGGCGTCGCGGGCGACCGACGGCGTCACCTGCCGGACCGCGCCGGCCAGCTCCGCCCCGCCGACGCGGGCCGCCGCCCTCTCCCCGTCCCCGGAGAGATCGCGCAGGAGGCCGTCGATCGCGGCCTGGGTCGCCGCGGCGGTGTCCCGGGTCCGGCGCGCGTGCGCCGCCAGCACCGCGCGGGCCTCCTCGGGATCGCCGTCGAGCACCACCGACGCGTCGACCAGCGGCAGCCCGGCCTCGCGGAGCCGTCGTACGAGGACGGCGCGCGGCTCCTGGTCCGGGGCGTAGTACCGGTAGCCGGTCGCGCCGTCCACGTGGGCGGGCCGAAGGATGCCGCAGTCGTCGTAGAACCGCAGGGCGCTCGGCGTCAGTCCCACGCGGCGGGCGAAGGTCCCGATGCCGGCCAGCGCTTCGGTGTCGTCCATGCCGGACATCGTGCGCCTTCGAGCGGCTTGAAGGTCAAATCCCGGGTCAGTCGGCGGAGCCGGTCAGGCGCTCGTACGTCTCGATGGTGCGGACGAACATCGCGCGCTCGTCCGGGGACAGCGGGTCGAACGCCGCGCGCCAGGCCTTGGCCCCGCCGGCGAGCCAGCTCTCGATCGCGGCACGGGTCTCCGCGTCCTCGGTGAGGTCGACGATCGTACGCCGGGCGTCGGCCGGATCCGAACGCCGGACCAGGACGCCCTGCTTGGTCAGGTCGCTGACCATCAGGCTGACCGTGGTCGGGGCGACCTGCAGCCGGGAGGCGAGCTCGCCGACCGCCATGGGCCCGTCGAACAGCAGGGACGACAACAGGGACAGGTGCCTGGGCGCCAGGTTGAAGGAGCGGAGCCGCTCGGGGATCGGTGTGCGCTTGAGCCTGGCGGCCAGCCGAGGCATCAGCAACAGCATGGCCCGTACCGCCTCGTCCGCGCGCAGGCCGGGCTCTGGGAGTTGCTCCGTTGACATCCCCGAGATCATCCCTATACGTTTGCGATCAAATTATTTTTGCTTTTAAAGCAAAGCCTTCTCTTCGTCGCTTCACCGTACCCGGAAGGGGTCGCCCGTGCCCGCTCCACGCCCCTCGCCCGACGAGTACGACCCGCGCCGGTGGGCGGCCCTGGTCGTGACCATGGCCGCCACGGTCATGGACCTCATCGACGGCACGGTGCTGCAGGTCGCGCTCCCGTCACTGCGCGGCGAGCTCCACGCGTCCTCCGCCCAGCTCGAGTGGACCATGGCGGGCTACACCCTCGCCTTCGCCGCCGGGATGATCACCTCCTCCCGGCTCGGTGACCGCTACGGCCGCCTGAGGGTCTTCCAGGGCGGACTCGCGGCCTTCGTCGTCACCTCAGTGCTCACCGGCCTGGCCACCGGCCCGGCGATGCTGGTGGTCACCCGGATCGCGCAGGGCGCGTCCGCCTTCGCTGATGGTGCCGCAGGTACTGTCCATGCTCCGCACAGAGCACCGTCGGATTCTCCCCGATGCACACCGCCGTGACGCTGGTTCCGGCCGCGGTCGGCGTGGGCCTGATCGCCACGGTCCTGGCCAAGACGCCGGGCCGGCATGTGGGCTCGGCCGCGGGGCTGGTGAACACCGCACTCCAGATCGGTGCCGCCTCAGGCGTGGCGCTGATCGGGACCGTCTACTTCGGCCTGCTCGACGGCGGTCATCCGCCCGTCCGGTCGGCCGCCATCGGCCTGCTGGTCGTCACCGGACTCTACCTGCTGGCGGCGCCCGCCACCCTGATCCTGCCCGCCGGACGTTCGCACTTCACCGCCGCTCGGCCGCAGCGGCCGTCGCCGCAGGCGACAGCGGCCGATCCTCATCCATCCGGGCCCGACTCTCACCCGCGGAGGTATCACCCATGAACGCGACACCCTCGGACACGAACCCGAACATCCCGATCATCAGGGAGTTCCGCGCGAACAACGGAAAGGTCGGCGGGATGTTCGACGGCGTCCCGCTCCTGCTGCTGACCACGGCCGGCCGGAAGACGGGCAGGCCGCACACCACCCCCGTCGTCCACCTGCGCGACGGCGACCGGTACCTCGTGTTCGGCTCCAACGCCGGTCGGCCGCAGCAGCCCGACTGGTACGAGAACCTCCTGGTCAGCCCGCAGGCGACCATCGAGATCGGCACCGAGAAGGGCCACGTCCGCCCCTTCGCCGCCCGCGCCGTGATCCTCGACGGCGACGAGCGGGACCACTGGTACGAACGCCAGTGCGCCGTCAACCCGGCGTTCCGTCAGTACCAGGAGCAGACCCCCCGGAAGATCCCCGTGGTGGCCCTGCACCTCCTCGACCTGGCCGCCGACACGACGCGCGCCCGGCTGATCGGCGAGCAACTGGTCCACCACCACGACGAACTCCGCGCCCACCTGCGCGACGTACGGGCACGGCTCGACGACCTCCTCACCGGCGAGCCGGGGCCCGTCGCCCCCGCCGTTCCGGCGGACCTGACCGCCCAACTGCGCGGCCACTGCCTGACCTTCTGCCACGGCCTGCAGCTACACCACACCCGCGAGAACGGCGCGTTCTCCGCCTTCGAGGACGAGTTCCCGCACCTGGTTCCCGTCATCGAACGGCTGCGCGCCGAGCACCACGTGGTGGAGAAGGCCCTGGCGGACTTCGAGGCCCTGCTGCGGGAGGCGCCGTCCGGCGACGACGTCGTACGGTTCCGCGCCGAACTCGACCGCGTGGTCACCGGCCTGGAGGACCACTTCGCCTACGAGGAGGCTCACCTTCTTCCCGCGGTGGGCGCGACGCCTCCGGAGCGGTGAGCGCTTCCCCGCTTTGATCATTTTTCTCGGGACTCCGAACAACCTTCGCTGAGGCCGAGTCGTATAACCACTGACGGAAAGAATCTGGAGCCGGGCTTTCGGGGGGTCCGCCGGAGTCAAAGACGCGCCGCGGGTGCGATCCGCGTGGCCGCCCGGCACCGGGCGGCCACGCGCCCCGTCACGCGAACCGTCGCATGCAATCACCGAGAGGTACCGCCTGACCAGACGCCGGTCTAAGCTGCACGCAATCGATCAAGGAAGTCGGAACATGCTCATGGAGGACTCCGCGGTGCAGCGGGTCGGCGGATATCGCCTGGTGGCAGCGCTCGGCAAGGGCGGGATGGGCGTCGTCTACCGGGCGACCGACGCGGACGGCCACGACTTCGCGCTGAAGCTGCTGAAGCCCGAGCTGGCCGAGGACGCCGCCTTCCGCAGGCGGCTGGCCCGCGAGGTCGATGCCATGCGCCGCGTGCGCAGTCCACGCGTCGCGGAGGTGGTGGACGCGGACGTCATGGCGGAACGCCCGTACATCGTGACCCGCTTCATCGACGGCCAGCCGCTCGACACCGTCGTCCAGGCGGTCGGGCCACTACACAGCGACCTGCTGGTACGGCTGTCGGCGGGCCTGGCCGAAGCGCTCATCGCCATCCACGAGGCGGGGATCGTTCACCGCGACGTCAAGCCGAACAACGTCATGCTCGTCGACGGCGACCCCGTTTTGATCGACTTCGGTATCGCACACGCGGCCGACTCCACCCGCCTCACCCAGACCGGCATGTTCATCGGCACGCCCGGCTACCTGGGACCCGAGGTCCTCGGCGGCAACCCGCCCGGCCCGGCGATGGACGTCTACGGCTGGGGCGCGACGGTCGCCTTCGCGGCGACCGGCCGGCCGCCGTTCGGCACCGGATCGCTGCAGGCCCTCCTCGCCCGCGCCATCTCCGGCGAACCCGACATCGATGGCGTTCCACCGCACCTGAAGACGCAGGTCAAAGCGGCTCTCGCCCGCGATCCACACGACCGCCCGTCGGCGACGCAGATCGCGAGCTGGGCGCGCCGGGTCCGCAGCGATCCGCCCGTGCCTCCCACTGCGCTCGCTCCGGTCGGCCAGGACGGTCCGGCGGCATGGCCGGCCGCCGCCGCGGACGCCGGTGTTGCGGATGGCCGCTTCTCGGCGGACCGGCCGGTGCCCGACTCGGGCCGATCACCGTCCACGAACCCGAAATCGGCGACGCCTCGGTCAGCAGGGAAACGACGCCACTCCTCCCCGACACATCGCCCAGCGGCGGACGCCGAGCGGGCGAAGGTGGCCGGGACGGCACCGGCGCCGGCCGAGCCGACAACGGTCGGACGGCGGGCAACGGCGCCGCCTCGTAGGGGGACCAGGCGCCGTAAAACGCCACCTTGGTATTCCAGGAAGGCGGTGTGGACCGGGCTGATCGTCCTTCTCATCGTGACGGCCTCCTGGCTTTTCTGGACGCTTACTCCGCCGGCCTGGGACTATGAGCCGATCGACGGTCCGTCCGCCTTCCTGCACGTTCTCTGGTTCAAGGTCGAATCCCTGCTCAGCCGCTGAGCCGACCGCGATTCGTGAACCTGTTCCGGATCGTTGTCTCCCAGAACCTGTCTCAAAGCCGCAGTAGGACAGCGGGGCTTTGAGACAGGCCTTAAGCGCTGAGGTACGTCAGGACGGCGAGTACCCGGCGGTGGCCGCTGCCATCGGGGTACAGACCGAGCTTGTCGAAGATGTTGCCGATGTGCTTGTTCACCGAGCCATGGCTGATGGAAAGGTGCTCGGCGATTTCCGCGTTGGCGTGTCCCTCGGCCATGAGAGACAGCACCTCGCGTTCGCGGGGGGTGAGGGCGCGCAGCGGATCGTCGGCCTTTCGGCGGACCAGCAGTTGGGCGATCACCTCGGGGTCCATGACGGTGCCGCCATCGGCGACCCGGCGCAGCGCATCGACGAACTCGGCGACCTTGCCGACCCGTTCCTTGAGGAGGTAGCCGACACCGGCGCCGCCGTCGGACAGGAGGTCGGCGGCATGACTGTCCTCGACGTGCGCGGACAGGACGAGCACCGGCAGGCCCGGGTGGATCCGGCGCGCCTCCACCGCGGCGCGCAGCCCTTCGTCACGATGGTCCGGCGGCAGCCGAACGTCCATGACGAGCGCGTCGGGGCGGTCCCCGGCGATGATCGCCAGCAGGTCGTCGGCGTTGTCCACCGCGGCGGCCACGTCGATGCCCTCGGTCTCCAGCAGCAGGACCAGGCCTTCGCGCAGCAGCGCGTCGTCCTCGGTGATCACGACCCGCATGGCAGCTCCACTCGTAGTGCGGTCGGCCCGCCGGGCGGGCTGATGAGTTCCGTATGGCCGTCGAGGGCATCGACCCGGCGACGGATGCCGGCCAGCCCGCTGCCGCCTCGCTCGTCGGCGCCGCCGCGGCCGTCGTCGGTCACCTCGATGACCAGTGTCCCGTCGCGTCCGGTCAGCCGTATGACGGCCTGCCGGGCTCCGCTGTGCTTGGCGACGTTGGTCAGCGCCTCTGCGATCGAGAAGTACGCCGCCGCTTCCACGGCCGCCGGGGCACGCGGAACATCGGCGCTCTCCACGACACAGGGGATCGGGCAGTGCGCGGCGAGCGCCGCCACGGCGCCGTCCAGGCCACGTTCGTCGAGGATGGGAGGGTAGATGGCGCGGACGACCTGGCGCATGTGGGTCAGTGCGTCACCGGCGGCCTCTTGGGCTCGTGCCGCGAGTGCGCGCTGGCTTTCCGGTGCGGATTGCAGGGCCCGATCCAGGATGCCCAGATGCATCACGACGGCCACCAGGCGGTTCTGTGTTCCATCGTGCAGGTCGCGTTCGAGACGCCGGAGTTCGGCCGCGTGCGCCTCGAGCGCCGCCGCGCGCGTGGCGGTGAGTTCGGTGACCCGTTCGCTCAGCCGTACCCGGTCGGTGGGCCGCAGCAGGGCCCGGCTCATCCGCGCGTCGAGGCGGGCGAGGCGAGGTAGCACGACCAGGCCGAGAGCCGCGTAGCCGACGGCGACGAACGGCGTGGTCAGCGCCGCCGGCCATGAGTCGACCGGGAGCCCGATGACGGACGGCGCGCTGCCCGGTACGGCCCACCACCACAGTGGCATCGTCGCGGCGTTGAGCGCGGCGAGCGGCAGGCCGAGCGCGAGATAGCCGCCCACCGTCCCGGTGAGGCCGTGGATCGCGAGCCAGGCCAGGTCACGGCCGGTCGCCGGATCGCCCAGCACGCTTCGCAGCCGTGTCGTGAAGCCCCCGTCCAGGCTCCGGTACTGATCGGGTACAGGGGTGCCCAGGAACGCGGCGGCGCGGCGCCGTTCGGTTCCGGCCAGACGCCGTACCCCGGCCACCGCTGCCGGCAGCGCGGGCAGGCCGATGCCGATCAGCGACAACGCCCCGACCACCAGGAGGCCGATCAGGGCGAACAGCGCCAGCATGCCGGTCCCGAAACCGACGAACAGGTACCGCGTCGTGGATCGGATGGACTTCGCGGTCACCGGCCACCACGAGGCCGATCGCCAACCGTCGATGCTGATCACCGGTTCATTCTCGCCGCCGAGTCCAGGGTGGTGCCGACTCCACCCTCGGTCCCCCCACGGGCCGTACCCGGAAGACACCCGCCCATCGGCTGTCCGGGCCCGTCCCCCGAACCGTACGTTCATGCAGGTGGTCGAGGTTTCAACGGGGAGGGCGGATGAGGAGCGACGCGTCGGCGACGCCGATGCACGAGGAGAACGTGGCCGCCGTGCGGATGCGAGACGTACGAAAGGTCTACGGCCGCGGCGACGGAGCGGTCACCGCCCTGGCGGGCGTCACGTACGCCGTCGCGCGCGGCGACTTCATCGCGATCATGGGACCGTCGGGCTCGGGTAAGAGCACGTTCCTCAACTGCGCCGCGGGCCTCGACCGTCCCACCGCCGGTGAGGTGCTGCTCGGAGAGACGGACCTGTCGGACCTGGATGAGACCGGGCTGACCGCGTTGCGCCGGGAACGGATCGGCTTCGTCTTTCAGGCCTACAACCTGATCGAGGCGCTCGACGTCGCGGACAACATCACGCTTCCGCTGCGGCTGGCGGACCGGCCCACCGACCGGCGGTGGCTGGCGGAGATCCTCGAGCGGGTAGGACTGGCCGACCGGCGACGCCATCGCCCCGCGGAGCTGTCCGGCGGTCAACGACAACGTGTCGCGGTCGCCCGGGCGCTGATCACGAGACCGGACGTGGTCTTCGCCGACGAGCCGACCGGCGCGCTGGACACCCGGTCCGGACGCCAGGTGCTGACTCTTCTCCAGCACCTTGTGGACGATCTCGGCCAGACCGTGGTGATGGTGACCCACGATCCGGTTGCCGCGTCCTACGCCCGGCGCGTCGTGTTCCTGGCCGACGGACGACTGGCCGGGCACCTGGACGCGCCGTCTCCCGAACGTGTGGCCGCCGCGATGACCCGCCTCGGGGAGTGGTGACCGTGCTGGACCTGGCCTGGAAGATGATCCGGGCGCACCGCGGCGGGCTCATGGGCGCGTTCGTCGCCCTGGTCGGCGCTTCGACCCTGATCACCGCCTGCGGGATCATTCTGCAGTCGGGGCTGAGCGCCGGTGTCGCGCCCCAGCGGTACGCGGGCGCGGCGGTCGTCGTCGGCGGACCGACGAACGTCGCGGTGACGCGGGGCGGCAAGACGAAGCACAAGCCGCTGACCGAGCGGGCCGCCCTGCCCACCGCCCTCGTGGACCGGGTGGCGCACGTCCAAGGCGTGCGTACGGCGATCGGCGACGTGAGCTTCCCCGCCGAGGTCATCGACCGGAAGGGGAAACCCGTCAACGCTGGGGACGGGTCACTCGGACACGGCTGGGCCTCGGCGGCCCTGACTCCCCTCACGCCAGCCATCGGGCGCCCGCCGGCCTCCGCCGGGGAGGTCGTGCTCGACGCGGTCCTCGCCCGCCGGGCCCACGTGACGGCCGGTGACCGGGTCCAGATCATGGCGGGCGGCGCACCGGCGACCTACCAGGTGAGCGGGGTCACGGCGCGACACGGCGCGGACCGGCACCCGGCCCTGTTCTTCTCCGACGCCGAGGCCGAACGGTTCGCCGGTCGTCCGGGAACCGTCGATGCCATCGGTGTGCTGACCGCGCCGCATACCGACACCGGGGATCTCGCCGCACGCATCGGCAGAGCACTGCGCGGCACCCGGGCGAACGTCACCACGGGCGCGGCACGCAGCCGCGTCGAGTTCCCCGACGTACGGCGGGCCCGCAGCGACCTGCAAGAGATGGCCGGAGCGCTCACCGGCACGATCATCCTCGTCACGGTACTGGTCGTCGCCGGCACGCTCGCCCTCACCTTCCACCGCCGGCGGCGCGAGATCGCGTTGCTGCGTGCCATCGCGGCCACTCCACGCCAGATCAGCAAGATGATCGCGGCTGAAATGCTCGTCGTGTCGCTCGTGGCGGCGGCACTCGGCTGGCTCCCGGGTGTCGTCGTGGCGTTCGCGTTGAAGAGCGCTTTGGGCGCCGTCGGTCTGATCCCCGCCGACTACGCGTTCTCGGCCGGTCCGCTGCCCGCACTGGTCGCACTGGGGGTCTGCGTCGGCGTCGCCGAACTCGCCGCGTGGGCCGCGAGCCGCCGCGCCGTACGTGTCCGCCCCGTCGAGGCGCTCGGCGAAGCCGCGTTGGAACGCCGCAGCACCGGCGGTGCCCGTGTCGCGGCCGGCCTGGGACTCCTGCTGATCGGCGGCGCCGCCTCCCTGCTGCCTCTGTTCTTCGGAAGCGTGTTCGCGGTGGCGGGGGCCGGATCGGGCGGGCTCATCATGATCATCGCCGTGGTCCTGCTCGGCCCGCCCGTCGTCAAGGCCATGACCCGGCTGCTGGCCGTACCGCTGCGACGCTCATTCGGCACGCCCGGATACCTCGCGGCGGCCGGCGCGCGGGCCTCGTCGCGACGGCTGGCGGCGGCGATCTCACCGATGATCCTCATCGTCGGCTTCGCCCTGATCCAGCTCGGTCTGCCCACGACCATGGCCGCCGCCGCCCACCGGGACGCGACCCGCGGGGTCCTCGCCGACCGGACACTCGCGCGGGCCGGAGGGGTGCCTCCCGATGCCCTCGAGGCGGCCCGGAACACTCCCGGCGTGCTGGCGGCGACACCGATCGTCCACTCCACCATCTACGCGGCGATCACCATGCTGGGCGACCCGGAGGTCTTCGAGTACCAGGCACAGGGCATCGATCCGCGTGGACTCGACCGCACACTCGACCTCGGCGTGCTGTCCGGGAACATCGGTGACCTCGCCGGCGGAACGGTCGCGATCAGCCGAGCCGCCGCGGGCACTCTCGGCGCCCGCGTCGGTTCCACCGTCCGGCTCTACCTCGGCGACGGCACACCCGTCACCCCACGCGTCATCGCCGTCTACCGCCGCGGAGCGGGCTTCGGCGACATCACGCTGCCCCATTCGGACCTGCTGCCCCACACCACCCGCCGAATCGACGAGACGATCCTCGTCCGCGCCCGCCCTGGCACCGCACTCGGCGAACTCGAACGACGATACCCCGGCCTCACCGTCCACGACCGCGACGGCATCGCGGCGGCGCAGCGATCACAACAGACCGGCGCCATCCTCACCAGCGCCCTGCCACTCCTGATGATCTTCGGTTACATCGCCGTGGCCGTCGCGAACGCCCTCGTCCTGTCCGTCACCGAACGAACCCGCGAGTTCGCCCTGCTCCGCCTCGTCGGTGCCACCCACCGCCAGATCATGCGGATGATGCGCGCCGAAGCCGTGCTGGTCGCCGTGATCGCCGTCGCCACCGGGACCGCCGTGCCGCTGCTGCCCCTGGCCACGATCAGCTACGGCCTCACCGGCAACCCCATGCCCTACCTGCCGCCGTTGCTGTACGTGGCGATCACGGGCGGTGCGTCCCTGCTCGGAACCCTCTCCATTCTCGTCCCGGCCCGAATCGCCCTGCGATCCCACCCGAAGGAGTCACTGTGAACGAAAGAAAGCACACGGACGGCCGCTCCGACCGCACTGAGTGGACGCCGCCCAAGGAACGCCGGGTATGGCCCTGGATCCTGCTCATCGTCCTCGTCATCGGCGTGATCATCAACGTCGCCCTCTCCGTCGGCTGACCACGGCCGCGTCGGCCGAGGACGGACCGGTCCTGCCCTCCGGAGAGAGCGCAGGGCCGGTCTGTAGGGTCCCCCGCGAAGTGGGCTTAGCACCACCCCCATCGACGTCCTGGCTCTACTGCCCGGCGGGTGCCCCCGGCCCGAGCATTGATGGCATCAGCCGCCGGGAAGCGCCCGGCCCGGCCGCACGAAGGAGTGACACATGAGCGGGTCCAGGACTCGAACCACGGCGCTGTGCGCCGCGCTCGCCCTCGCCGGGACGTTGGCCCCCGCGATGCCGGCCCACGCCTTCGCCGGGCGCCGGCCCGCCGTGCAGAGGATCCGGTCCTCCGGGACCACGGAACTGACCTCCGGCTGGGCGATCCGGTCGTCCGCCGACACCCGCGACACCGGCGCCGAGATCTCCAAGCCGGACTATTCGACGAAGGGCTGGCTGCCGCTGTCCCGGCCCGAGACGCTGATGGCGGGCCTGCTGGAGAACGGCCGGTACCCGAACATCTTCGACAACGACAACATGGCGAAGGTCCCGGCCAAGCAGTTCGACGTGAACTGGTGGTACCGCGAGCAACTCACTGTCCACCCCCGGAAAGGCGGCCGCACTTTCCTGGTGTTGAACGGCGTCTCCGGGAAGGCCGACCTCTGGAGCAACGGGAAGAAGATCGCCGGAGGCGCGCAGCTCCAGGGCTCGTACGCCCGGCTGGAATACGACATCACGCCCTACGTCCGGGACGGGGCGAACGCCATCGCGCTCGACGTCTCCCGCAACGACGCCGACATCACCAAGTTCGACACGCCCATGCGGTACCTGACCCAAAACCAGGTCGACTGGAACCCCATGGCACCTGACCAGAACACCGGGCTGCACTACGCGCCGCAGATCGTCCAGGAGGGCCCGGTCTCGGTCCGCAACGCGCACGTCCTGCAGGACGACGCCCCCGACCTGTCCAGCGCCGACCTGACCGTCAAGGCCGACGTGCGCAACAACACCGGGTCGGCGCAGCGGGTGGTCGTGTCCGGCACGGTGACGCACGGCTCCACCCGCGTCGCCTGCAAGGCCACGGTCACGGTGCCCGCGCACGCGACCCGCACCGTCGCGATCACCAAGGCGGACTGCCCCGGCCTGCACCTGGAGCACCCGGCCGTGTGGTGGCCCTACCAGATGGGCGACCAGCCGCTCTACCACCTCGCGCTGGACGCGTCCGTGGGCGGAACGGTGTCCAGCGCCGCCGCCGAGGACTTCGGCATCCGGACGGTTACGTCGCGGCTCACCAAGCCCGTCCCCGGTAAGACCCACGGCAAGGACGGCTACCGGCAGTTCATCGTCAACGGCAAGCCGCTGGTCATCCGCGGCGCCGGATGGTCGCCGGACCTGTTCTTGCGCTACTCCCCGTCCAACGTCTCCGACCAGATCTCCTACATCCGCAACATGGGTCTGAACGCGGTCCGGTTCGAGGGCAACTTCCCGCCCGACGACATGTTCGCCCAGCTCGACCGGGCGGGCGTCCTCGCCATGCCGGGCTGGCAGTGCTGCGCCCTCTGGGAGAGCAAGTCGTCGACCTGGTCGGACGACGTGAAGGCCAACGCGTCCAACCAGGCGGGCACGATGGCGGAGCGGCTCCGCGACCACCCGAGCGTCTTCACCTTCTTCCAGGGCAGCGACGACGCGCCCGACCCAGAGAAGGAGGCCCTCTTCCTGAAGGCGTTCGAGCAGGCCGACTTCCGCCTCCCACAGGTCGCCGCGGCGGAGTACAAGTCGTCGCCCAAGCTCGGGCCGGCCGGCACCAAGGAGGGCGGCTACAACTACTTCCCGCCGGGCGCCCTGTGGAACAACAGGCGGGAGACCGTCAACACCAACGACCCGACGCTCAGCATGACCGGCAGCGCCTGGGGGTTCGACACCGAGGTCAGCACGGGGAACACCATCCCGACGCAGGACTCGCTGAACCGCTTCCTCACCCCGGACGAGCAGAAGAAGATCTGGGACCCGGCGACCGCACAGGGCCAGACCGCCGGCCAGGACATGTACCACACGTTCTTCTACGCCGACTACACGCGCCTGTCCCGGATGGGCGTCTACAACACCCCGCTGTGGCACCGGTACGGCCCCTGGAAGGACGCCGGCTCATACCAGAAGACCGTCCAGATCGGTGAGTACGAGGTCACCCGCGCGCAGTTCGAGTCGTACATCGGCAACTCCACCGACAAGGCGAACCCCAGCACCGGGATCATCTACTGGATGCTGAACAAGGCGTGGCCGTCGCTCCAGTGGAGCATGTACGGCTCCGACTTCGACCAGCCGGGCGTCTACTTCGGCGCGAAGAAGGCCAACGAGCCGGTGCACGTCATGTACTCCTACGACGACGGCTCCATCAAGGTCGCCAACCTGACCGGCGC
This sequence comes from Actinoallomurus sp. NPDC052274, assembly GCF_040679475.1. Taxonomy (NCBI): domain Bacteria; kingdom Bacillati; phylum Actinomycetota; class Actinomycetes; order Streptosporangiales; family Thermomonosporaceae; genus Actinoallomurus; species Actinoallomurus sp. NPDC052274. Next base: position 16,093 of record NZ_JBFAUT010000008.1, on the reverse strand, counting down.
CCGCCAGGACGGCCTGCGCGCCACCGCGCAGATCATCGACCTCGACGGCAAGGTCCGCGCCACCGCCACCGCGCCCGTCGGGGCGCTGGGCAGCCAGGACGTGCGGACCGTCCTGCACCCGAAGGTCCCGGCCGGGACCTCGAAGACCTACTTCGAGAAGCTCACCCTCACCCGCGGGTCCGAGGTCGTCAGCCGCAACGTGTACTGGCTGTCCACCAAGGCCGACCAGGTCGACTGGCCGAAGACGCACGCGCCCGGCCAGTACACCCCGTCCAACGGGTTCGCGGTCTTCCAGAAGAACGGCTACGCCGACCTGACCGGCCTGCGCGCTCTCAAGCCCGCCGACATCCAAGTCAGCGCGACGACCCGCCGCGAGGGCCGCGAGGGCCGCGAGGGCCGCGAGATGGTGACGAGCGTGACCGTCCGCAACGTCGGCCACGGCGGCACCCCGGCCCTGTTCACCCGGGCCGACCTGTTCGCCGGCGGCAAGCAGGTGCTGCCGATCCGTTGGAGCGACAACGACGTCACGCTCTGGCCCGGCGAGCAGCAGACCATCACCGCCCGCTACTCCGCCACGCCCGCCAAGCCCGACGTCCGCGTCAACGGCTTCAACGTCCCCGACCAGACCCGCCACACCGGCTGACCCCGCACGAAGGCCGGATGGGGGCCCGCCCCCATCCGGCCATTGCGGCTCTGGAGGAGGTCAGTCGCTGTGCAGGGCGGTGCGCCAGATGACAAGATCTTTGAGATTACGACACCAAAATTGAAACGCTACAGGTCGCCCGGCTCAGTGGGCCATGTCGACGAAGCGGCTGTAGTGGCCCTGGAAGGCGACGGTCACGGTGGCGGTGGGGCCGTTACGGTGCTTGGCCACGATCAGGTCCGCCTCGCCCGCCCGCGGGGACTCCTTCTCGTAGGCGTCCTCGCGGTGCAGCAGGATGACCATGTCCGCGTCCTGCTCGATGCTGCCCGATTCGCGCAGATCGGACACCATGGGCTTCTTGTCGGTTCGCTGCTCCGGGCCACGGTTGAGCTGGGAGAGCGCGATGACCGGGACCTCGAGCTCCTTGGCGAGGAGCTTGAGCGACCGGGAGAACTCCGAGACCTCGACCTGGCGGCTCTCCACCCGCTTGCCGGACTGCATGAGCTGCAGATAGTCGATGATGACCAAGCGCAGGTCGTGCTGCTGCTTCAGCCGCCGACACTTGGCGCGGATCTCCATCATCGACATGTTCGGCGAGTCGTCGATGAACAGCGGCGCCTCGGCGACCTCGCTCATCCGCCGGGCCAGCCGCGTCCAGTCCTCGTCGTTCATGGAGCCGGACCGCATGGCGTGCAGCGCGACCCGCGCCTCGGCCGACAGCAGACGCATCGTGATCTCGTTGCGCCCCATCTCCAGCGAGAAGACCACGGTCGCCAACTGATGCTTGATCGCGGCCGCCCGCGCGAAGTCCAGAGCGAGGGTCGAGTTATGCGTCGGGACCATTCGCCGGCCGGCCAGATACATCTGCGAGTCGTTGTCGACCTGCACGCATCGCACAGGGCGTGACTCGACAGGCCGGACATCAACAACATAACGCCAGCGGGTCCGCTGTGGATCGTGCTTCAGCCGCTCAGCATGCACCTTCTGCTTGCGAGAGAGCCGGAACACCTGATCCGTGGTCGTGAAGTTGACCATGTAACACGTTGATGAGTCTTCGGTACGTCCCCGAACTGCCTTGGTCGTTACCGAACAGCGGTATCCGAGGCTGAGGACCAACTCTCGGACGTCCTCTGCGAGACGCTGGGACGTCACCGCGAGTTGAATCGCGCCACTGTTGGTCACGGTTCCGTCTGTATCGAGAACGCCCGCCAAGAGATCGCGTCGCTGCTGGATGGACGCCCGAAGATATGAAGCGGGGATGTGCTTGTTCTCCAGAACACCGATCGTTCGAAGAACGGATTGGAGGCTCCCGTGCTTCTTCCAGCAATCAATGCAAAGGTCGGAGCCAGCCGATGCGCCCGTCATCGGAGAACCACACCGTGAGCACGTCGGCTGAGCTGCGGGAGGACTGACGAAACGAGCCTTCCCTCCGCAGGATCTGCCACAGGTGCGCACCTGGGCGGTCTTCGGCTTGAAGATCTTGCCGCACACCACAAACGCGCGGTCTTCAGCGGTCCGATACTCCTGAGGAAATCTCAGCCTATAGGTGAGACGGGCACCCTTCGTGACCTCGACTCCGCATGCCCCCAGATGAACGGCGATCTCCGGGTCTGCAGAGGTTATCCGGGCCCCCGCTGAATGGCCGTCACCTAGCCAGACCCCGAGAGCGTACGGCGGTATGGGCAGGTCTGCGATGGGAAGGTCGAGGGGCGCATGGATCTCCACGGCGTGATTCGGCCGCTGATCCGCGGTCGGGCACCGCAGAGTCGCGGCGATCTGTTCGGTCGTGACGACACTCGGGGTCACGGGCCGTGCATAGTCCTTTCCCAGCCCACGCTCCTGAGCGTCAAATCTGCGAGCCGCTCGGGTCCAGGTCAGCCACTGATGAGCAGCGTCCGCAACGATGATCTCGCCATCGGAGAATTCAACTTCGTAGCAGGGCCGTCCGTGCATGACCTCCGTAGCCGCCACCACACGGGTTGGAATCCCATCCGCGCCGAGCAAGAAGTCTCCGACGGCGACGTCGCCCATGGTCGTCCACCCTGTCGGCGTCGCCAATGGCGTGTCCAAAGCGAGGGCCTTACCAATTGCCGGCCTTGCGGCGACGATAATCATTTGTCCGGAATGGAGGCCGTTGGTGAGGGCGTCGAGGTCGGTGAAGCCGGTGGGGACGCCGACCATCTGGCCGCCACGGCTGCCGATCGCCTCGATCTCGTCCAGGGCGCCGGGCATGATGTCGCTGAGCGGCGCGTAGTCCTCGCCGGAACGCTTGTCGGCGATGGCGTAGACCTCGGCCTGGGCCCGGTCGAGGAGGTCGTCGGCGTCGGCTCCGTCGGTGCTGTAGCCGAGCTGGGCGATGCGGGTGCCGACCTCGACCAGCCGCCGCAGCACCGCCTTCTCCTGCACGATCTTGGCGTAGTAGCCGGCGTTGGCGGCGGTGGGCACCGAGGCGACCAGCGTGTGGAGGTACGGCGCGTCGCCGACGCGGCTGAGCTCGCCGCGCTTGAGCAACTCGTCCTTGACGGTGATGGCGTCGACCGGGTCGCCCCGGCCGTACAGGTCGAGGATCCGGTCGAAGATGGTCTGGTGCGCCGGCCGGTAGAAGTCGCGGCTCTGGATCATCTCGATGACCTCGGCGATCGCCGCCTGGGACAGCAGCATGCCGCCCAGGACGGACTGCTCGGCGGCGAGGTCGTGCGGCGGGGTTCGCTCGAACTCCTGCTCGTGTGAGGGCATATCGGTGACGCTCATGTCGACACCCCCAACCGTCTCAGTCGCTCACGTCTTCCACGTCTATCCCACAGGTCTGACAGTCTGCGGCCGGTCCGGGAGGGAAGGCAAAATGATCTGTGGAGGGCACTGTGGACCACCTGTGCATACACGCCGAGCCGGCTGTGCACATCACCTGTGGATAACTTGTGGATACTCGGATCGACCCGTCGAATCAGCCCGCTGACCTGGGGATACTTCGTCCACCACCTGTGGGTGCGAGAAAGTTCGGACGGTGGTCATCCACAGGGTCGCCCACAGGAGCAGGTAAGCGTTAACTCCCATTTGCCGGTTACAGTGGCACATCATGACGTTCCGGCACCCCCATGACCGGGAGATCCTCCGCCTCGCGATCCCCGCGTTCGGCGCGCTCGTCGCCGAGCCGCTGTTCCTCCTCACCGACTCGGCGATCGTCGGTCATCTGGGGACGGCCTCGCTCGCCGCGCTCGGGGTCGCCGGGCAGATCCTCAACACGCTGGTGAACCTGTGCGTCTTCCTCGCGTACGGCACGACCGCGTCCGTCTCCCGCCAGGTGGGCGCCGGCAACCACCGCGCCGCCGTACGGCAGGGCGTGGACGGGATCTGGCTCGCGGCCCTCATCGGGATCGCGCTGATCGTCGTCGGGCGGCCGCTCGTCCCCGTGGTGGTCCGCGCCTTGGGCGCGTCGGCGGCCGTCGCGCCGCAGGCGGAGACGTACGTGCACATCAGCCTCCTCGGCGTCCCGGGCATGCTGATCGTGCTGGCCGGCACCGGGGTGCTGCGCGGGATGCAGGACACGAGGACGCCGCTGCTCGTCTCGGTGGGGATGTTCGTCGTCAACGCCGGGCTGAACGCGCTGTTCGTCCTGGTGCTCGGGGCGGGCATCGCGGGCTCGGCGTGGGGCACGGTCCTGGCGCAGACCGGCGGGGCCGTCGCCTATGTCGTCATGGTCCTGCGTGGCGCGCGGACGTATGGCGCGCCGCTCCGCCCGGACCTCAGCGGGCTGCGAGCGTCGGCGACGGCCGGCGTCGGCCTGCTGATCCGCACGCTCAGCCTGCGCGTCGTCCTCGTCGTCGCCACGATGGTCGCCGCCCGTCTCGGGGACCCGCAGATCGCCGCGCACCAGATCGCGGCGAACGTCTGGACGCTGACGGCGTTCGCCCTCGACGCCATCGCGATCGCCGGGCAGGCCATCACCGGGCGCCAGCTCGGCGCGGGCGACGTCGCGGCCGCGCGCGCCGCGACCCGCCGGATGGTCGCGTGGGGCGTCGCCTGCGGTGTGGTGCTCGCGCTCCTGCTGCTCGCGGTACGCCCCTGGCTGCCGGACGCGTTCACGGCCGACGCCGCCGTACGGTCCCAGTTGCTCGGCGCGCTGGTGATCGTCGCTTTGTTGCAGCCGATCGCGGGGGTGGTCTTCGTGCTCGACGGCGTGCTCATCGGCGCGGGCGACATGGCGTACCTGGCGGTGGCGGGCGTGCTCCAGACGGCGGCCTTCCTGCCGGTGGCCTGGCTGGCGTACGCACTGGGCGGCGGCCTGGTGTCGCTCTGGCTGGCGATGGGCGTGTGGATGGCCGCCCGGCTGGTCACGCTGGGCCTGCGGGCCCGTACCGACGCGTGGTCGGTCGCGGGCGCCGTCCGCGGCTAGTCCTCCCGGGCGGCCATACGGGCCGAACCTGCGGCGCGGCCGGACGCGGGAGGCCGTACCCGGCCGAACCTGCGCGCGGCCATGCGCGGCCCGGCCTGGGGGCGGCCGTAAGCGGCGATCCGGGTCGGCGACCGTACGCGGCTAGTCCTGGCGGCGCGTCCTGCACAACACGCGAGCCCAGGTGGCGCTGCTGGCCCCCGGCCCGCGCGTCGACGCGCTGCGCGACATCTTCACCGCCCTCGCCTCGACCGCGGAGGCCAACCGCCTGCTCACCGACCTCATGGCCGATCTCGACCTGCGGTACGACGTGGCCGCCGACCACCCGCTCGCGGGCCGTTACTGCCCCGACCTGGTCCTGACCGTCTCCGGTACGGCGACGAGCGTGGCCCGGCTGGCGCGGAGCGGGCGCGCGCTGCTGCTCGATCTCGACGACCGGCCCGGCGTACGGGACGCGGTACGGCCGTGGGCCGGTCGCGTCGAGGCCGTGACGGCGCGGACGGACGACGCCCCGGCCGCCGCCGTGCTCGTACGGCCGGACGGGTACGTGGCCTGGGCCGGTGAGGATGTCGGTGGCCTGCGGGAGGCTTGCGCCCGGTGGTTCGGCACGGCGCGCGAGTGACGAAGTACGGCGGAAATCCGCTCCCCTGTCGGCCCGGGGCGCTAGACTTCGAACATGTGTTCTACACAAGGGGAGCGTCTGGCTCACCTCACCCGAGCGATCGACGACCTGGCCGCCGAAGGCCTCGGCGGCCTCCCGCCGGACGCCTGGGCGGAGCGGGTGGCCGGCATCTGGGCCCTCGTCGAGGGGCTCGATCCCGAACTCGCCCGCCGCCGCGCCTGCTACTCGACTCTGGAGTCCTGAACGACGCCCGCGCGCGGACGTCGCCGTCCCGGCGTTCGCGCGCGGAGGCCTTACGGGCGCCCCGCACGGGCCGCCCACCGTGGGAGCCCACGCGTCACGCCGGTCCACACGCGAAGGCCTCGCCCGGAGCGCCCGCAGGCGGAGACATCGCCCCGGGCGCCCTCGCGCCGGTCGCCGGCGGCCGGAGGGTCTACTTCTCGTGGTCGTGCAGCCGGCGGTGGTGGCGGGACGTCAGGCGACGTCGCGCGTCGGACGGCGAGTCCCCATGCGGTGGGTCCCGGTGCGGTGGGTCCCCGCGCGATGGGTCCCCATGCGGCGGGTCGGCGTGCGACGCGGCGTCGTCCAGGGCCCGCGCCACCTCGGCGCGCAGGCGTGGCAGCCGGCGGTAGAGCACATCCCCCGGGCAGTCCGTGTCGTTGTAGTCGCGGTGACCGATGATCGCCACGGACGGATCGAGCCGGTAGGCCGTGCACAGCCAGAAGCAGACGCCGACCAGCGCGTCCCACAACCGGCCGGGCACGTCCTCCTTCTCGTACGTGCCCTCGTTCTCGATGCCGATCGTGTGGTCGTTGTGGTGCAGCGACTGGGCGCCGACGACGAGCCGGCCCTGCTGAATGGTCGGCAGGGAGCCCGCCCGTCCCTCCATGACGTGCCCGCCACGGCTGATCGTCAGCTGCTCTCCGATGTCGTCCCAGCCCTGGTTCTTCATGTGGTAGCGCTGGATCTGCCGGGAGAGCTCGAACGCGTGCGAACGGGACAGATCGGAAGCATTGGGCGAGGCGGTGTGGTGCACGATGATGTGGTCCGGCGCGCGGTCCAGCACCCTCGGTGGCCGCCTCGGCGGCACCGCGCCCCACTCTCTGCGCGTGTACACCTTCGGTGTCACGTCGGCGTTCGCCCACATCATCCCGCCGGCCATCATGACATCGGCGGCCACGATGCCCAGCATCCCCCGCAGCACATCCCGGCGCAGCGTCCCCTCACGCACGATCGCGGCCACCCCCCGTGGACGACTGATCGCTAAGCGTAGTGATCGCGACGCGGAATGCGAGGAGGCCGGATTGGGTGTTTCACGTGGAACGCCACCGGACCCGCCCGGATACGCGAAGGGCCGGGTCTCACCGGACCCGGCCCTTCACCTGCGCTGAAGCAACGTCAGCCGGCGAGAACCTCAAGGGAGATCTTGGCGCTCACCTCGGGGTGGAGGCGCACCGCCACCTCGTGGGAGCCGACCGTCTTGATCGGGTTCCGCACCTCGATGCGGCGCTTGTCCAGCTCCGGGCCGCCGGACGCTTTGACGGCGCCGGCGATGTCGGCCGGGGTCACCGCGCCGAACAGCCGACCGCTCTCACCGGCGCGCGTCCGCAGCCGGACCTTGAGCTTCTGCAGGTCCTTGCTGATCGCCTCGGCCTGCTCGACGCTGGCGATCTCACGGGCCGCGCGGGCCTTGCGGATCGAGTCGATCTGCTTCTCCGCGCCGCGCGTCCACTGGATCGCGAAGCCGCGCGGGATCAGGTAGTTACGGCCGTAGCCGTCCTTGACCTCGACGACCTCGCCGGGAGCGCCGAGGCCGGAGACCTGCTGAGTCAAAATGAGCTTCATGAACAGTGACTCCTTTCTCAGCGGGCCGTGCTGGTGTACGGCAGCAGCGCCATCTCGCGCGCGTTCTTGATCGCGGTGGCGACGTCACGCTGGTGCTGGGTGCAGTTGCCCGTCACCCGGCGCGCGCGGATCTTGCCGCGGTCGGAGATGAACTTGCGCAGCAGCGCCGTGTCCTTGTAGTCGACGTAGGAGAGCTTCTCCTGGCAGAACAGGCAAACCTTCTTCTTCGGCTTGCGTGGTGCCGGTTTCGCCATCGTGGTGCTCCTTAGAAGAGAGCCCCGCTCACGCGGGAATGGTCGGTCGGATGATGAGTGATGCCCGTACGGGCTTAGAACGGCGGGTCGTCGGAGAAACCGCCGCCCCCGGTCGCCCAGGGGTCGTCGGCCGGCGCGTTGCCGCCACCGAAGCCGCCGCCTCCGCCGCCCGATCCGCCCTGACCGCCACCGAAGCCGCCGCCCTGGCCGCCGCTGTAGCCGCCCTGGCCGCCGCCGCCGTAGCCGCCGCCTCCGCCACCGCCGAAGCCGCCTCCGCCGCCACCCGAACGCTGGGACTTGTTCACCTTGGCGGTGGCGTTCTTCAGCGACGGGCCGACCTCGTCGGCCTCAAGCTCGAAGACGGTGCGCTTCTCACCCTCGCGGGTCTCGTACGACCGCTGCTTCAGACGGCCCTGGACGATGACCCGCATGCCGCGCTGGAGGCTCTCGGCGACGTTCTCCGCCGCCTGCCGCCAGACGTTGCAGGTGAGGAAGAGGCTCTCGCCGTCCTTCCACTCGCCGGACTGCTGGTCGCGGAAGCGAGGGGTGGAGGCCACGCGGAAGGTCGCGACCGGCTGCCCGTTCGGGGTGAAGCGCAGTTCGGGATCGGCGACCAGGTTGCCGACGATCGTGATCTGGGTGTCGCCTGCTGCCATGCGGCTCTCCGGTTACAGATCGGTGCGTGTCGTGGGCTGACCGGGGAACGGTCAGTGGGCCTCGGGGCGGATGACCTTGGTGCGCAGGATGGACTCCTGCAGGTTCAGCTGCCGGTCGAGCTCTTTGACCGTGGCGGGCGTGGCCGTCAGGTCGATGACCGCGTAGATGCCTTCGGACTTCTTGGCGATGTCGTACGACAGGCGCCGGCGGCCCCAGACGTCGACCTTCTCCACGCTGCCACCGCCGTCCTTCACCACGGTGAGGAACTGGTCGAGCGACGGCTGGACCGTGCGCTCCTCGGTGTTCGGGTCGAGGATGACCATGACTTCGTAACGACGCATGCTGGTCCCAACCTCCTTTGGACTGGTGCGGTCACGGTCTCTCCGTGACAGGAGGGCTCTTGCGTCGTCCCGCGTCTCGGATGCGCGGGACCGACAAAGGCTATCAACAACCGGCAGCTCAATCGGCCGGAAGCCGTGGACCGGGACCCGCGCTAGCGGCCTCGGCGCCGGTCCAGCTCGGACATGATGTCGGCCATCCGCGACCGCATGCGGGCCGTCTGGGTCGTCAGCATGGACAACTCCTCGATGAGCTCGGCGTCGTCGATGGCGGCCAGGTCACGAGTGATCATCGTCATGGCATCCTCCATTCGAAACCACGTTCGACCATACCGGTGGGGACCGACAGAACGCTCGTCGCCCCGTGGCCCTCGACCAGGGTCTTGACCTGCCCGGCGGCAGGGAACGACTCTGGGAGAACACCACCCCGTGTAGGAGGTGACGAATCGTCATGTCACCACTGGCCATCCCGCGACGTCTGCTGGAACGGCAGGCCCACCCCCTGGAGAACTCCCTCGCGCTCGTCACCGTGGCCGCCGGCCTCGCGACCTTCGTCCTCGGGGCCGTCCACGCGACGCACTTCGTCGCCGTGTGCCTGGGATTCGTGACGTTCCTCTTCGGCCTGTACTCCCAGTTGGTCTCCGCGACCACGGTCGAGCGCTGGCTGAACGTCCTGGGCATCGGCATGGCCTTCGTCGGCCTCGGCCTGGGTCTGTCGCATGGCGGCTTCACGGTCTGACCGGCCGAGGCGGTCGGAGGAGCCGGAGCGGCCGGAGCGACCGATCCGCGGTGGTGGATTCTCGTCGGTCACCGTTCTGGTCGGACCGCGCGCGTAGGCTCGTCGCCATGCTGCGAATCGGAGCCCACGTCGACCGAACGGACCCGCTCGCCGCCGCGGCCGCGAAGAAGGCCGAGGCGGTCCAGTTCTTCCTCGGAGACCCGCAGGGCTGGAAGGCGCCCGTCCTGCCCGAGGGGTACGAGGCGATCCGCGACTCCGACGTCGACGTGTTCATCCACGCGCCGTACATCGTGAACGTCGCGTCGTCCAACAACCGCATCCGGATCCCGAGCCGCAAGATCCTCACCCAGCAGCTCGAGGCCGCCGCGAAGATCGGCGCGAAGGGTCTGATCGTGCACGGCGGGCACGTGCTCAAGAACGACGACCCGCAGAGCGGCTTCGACAACTGGCGCAAGGTCTTCGAGCGGATGGAGGATCGCCCGATCCCCGTCCTCATCGAGAACACCGCCGGCGGGGACAACGCCATGGCCCGCAAACTGGACCGGATCGCCCGGCTGTGGGAGGCCCTCGACGGCTTCGACGTCGGGTTCTGCCTGGACACCTGTCACGCGCACGCGGCGGGTGAGGACCTGGTCGACGTGGTCGAGCGCGTCAAGGCCATCACCGGCCGGATCGACCTGGTGCACTGCAACGACAGCCGCGACGCGTTCGGCTCCGGCGCCGACCGGCACGCCAACCTCGGCGACGGCCGGATCGACCCGGAGCTGATCCTGGCCGTCGTACGGGCGGCCGGGGCGCCGGTGATCGTGGAGACGCCCGGCGACGGGCAGGCCGCCGACATCGCCTGGCTCCGCGAGCACCTCTGACCCGCCTCCCGCCGTACCGGGCACGGGAGTTGTCCACAGGCTGTGGACGGCGTCGCGCCGTGGTGGGCCCCTGATTCGCCGGACGCCGAGCGGCCGGCTGTCCACAGGCTGTGGAAACCGGACCGCGACTCAGGCGTCGGGGAGCCCCACGGGTGCGTTCTCCCGGTCCTCCTCCGTCACCAGGATGAGGACGGACAGGGGCGTCGAGGTGTCCCGCCAGTGCTCGACGGCGGCGGTGAAGACCTCCAGCAGCGTCTGGTGGACCGCCGGGTCGGCGCCCGCCAGCTCCCGCCAGTGGTCGTACATCACCAGGTAGCCGCAGTTGGCCGGCGCCCAGGACAGGTCCCGTAGGCCGTCCTGGAGGGCGTCCCAGTTGTGCCCGAAGTACGACGGCATGAGGAACTCCTCGGCGCACCGATCGAGGAGCGCCCGCTTGTCCCGCACGTCGTGGACGTCGAGCCAGAAGACTCTCCGGCCGGCGCGTTCGGCCTCGGCGGCGCCACGGGCGGCCTCCTTCCGGTCGACGGGCCAGGTGTACACGCCCGGTGGCCGGCGTCCGGTCAGAAGCTCCGCGATCATCTCTCACCCGTTCGACGCGTTCGAAGGTCCGGCGGTCCGCCGCTCGCTGTACCTACCTTCGATGGTCCTCCGTACACCCACCCGGCGTCAGCCCGCCCAGCCTCCGGAGTTGTAGGTCACCACCTCGGCCGTCATCAGCGGCACGAAGACGACGATCAGGATCACGTACGCCGGACGCCGGCACCGCCCGACCGCCAGCCACAGCGGCCACCACAGCAGTGTCGCCCGGCCGATCGACAGGTAGTACGCCGAGGTCAGCAGCGAGATCAACGGCAGTCCGACGTACACGCTCTCCGCCCACTGCCGCCGCCACAACAGCCAGCAGGTCAGCGCGACGCCGACCGCGGCCGCGATCAGCTCCACCCGGAAGGCCGTCGTGAACTGGTCGTGCGTGCCGAAGGCCGCGTTCCACGTCGTCTCGAAGGAGGTCCACGGCCACACCGTCGAGCGTCCCCAGCCCGCCTCCTGTGCGTGCTGCCACGCCGACCAGTCGCCCGTACGACGCCAGAGGTACGCGGCGTAGCCCAGCACCGGCAGGAACGGCACCGCCAGCCACGGCGCCGACCGCCATCGCCGGTCGGCGGTCAGGAACTCCACGATCAGCGCCGCGGCGAGGAAGAGCCCGGTCACCCGCACGCAGGACGCGCCCGCGGCGCACAGTACGGCGGCCGGCCACCGCCGCTGCCTGGCCAGCAGCCAGGCCGGCAGCGCGAACGCCAGGAAGAGGCTCTCGGAGTAACCGGCGAACAGGAACACGGCGTACGGGCTGACGAGCAGCGCGAGCACCGCGCGCGGCCCCGCGCCGCCCAGGTGCGAACCGGCGTGCGCGCCGAGCCTGGAGTGGCCGACGTGCGCCCCGCTCCCGTCGGCGTGGACCCCGCTTCCAGCGGTGCCCGTCACGGCCTGCTCGCCGAGCCGGGCCAGGGCGACCGACGCCACCGCGCCGGCCACGAGGCTGACCAGCAGTGCCAACAGTTCCCAGTTCGGGATCAGCGGATGGAGGATCCGCAGCACGACCGGCAGGCCGGGGAAGAAGGCCGGCAGCCCGGCGTCCGGCGGGTGGGCGGGATTCCCTCGGTAGCCGTACTGGGCGATCTCCACGAAGTGGTCGACGTCCCACTGGGTCCACCGGCCGAGGAAGGAGTCGTGCAGGTCGCCGTACGACCACAGCGCCGAGGCGAGGAGCGAGATCCCCAGCACGGCCGCCCGTGTGCCGAACCAGGCGTGCAGCGCGAGCCGGTCGCCGACGCGGAGCCACGCCGCGCCGACGCCGTCCGAGCGGCCTTCCTCGACCATGGCTCAGGCGGGCCGGGGAACCCGGCGGCGCAGCAGGACGAAGCGGTCCTCGGCGTCGTCCAGGACGCCGCCGGCCGGGTCGTCGGCGCCGCCGGCCCGTACGGTGTCGAGCCGGGGCACGAGGATGTCGATCACGACGAGCACCGCCAGCAGCAGGACGGTCAGGAACCGGGCCAGCAGCGCGATGAAGTAGACGCCGTCGCTGATGCCCGCCGTGGGGGCGTGTCCGGAGAGGACGGCGGACAGGGTGGCGGACAGCCCCACGCCGGGATGCTGCTTGGCGCCGGCCATGAGGTACCACCAGATGCCGAAGAAGTAGACGATCTCCCCCGCCTGCCACAGCAGGAACGCCGGGAGCTTCGGCCGGGCCAGCGCCACCAGCGGCAGCAGCCACAGGACGTACTGCGGCGACCAGACCTTGTTGGTCAGCAGGAAGGCCGCGAGCGTCAGGAACAGCACCTGCGGCAGCCGGGGCCGGCGCGGGGCCAGCAGCACGAGCAGCGCGATGCCCAGCGCGAGGACCACGAAGCCGGCCTCGCCCATGAGGTTCAGCGTCGACACCGTGTCGACCGACGACAGGCCCTTGCGCTCGGTCAGGAAGAAGATCGAGCCCCAGTCGACCGGGCGTTCCTGGTTGAACGTGTAGAACCGGCCCCAGCTGTCCCATGCCGCCAGCATGATCGGCACGTTCACGACCAGCCAGGCGACGACCGTACCGGCCAGCAGCCGGCCGAACTCCCGCCACCGGCCCGCGCGCAGGCACAGCAGGAACAGCGGGCCGAGGAAGATGAGGGGATAGAACTTCGCCGCGACCGCGAGGCCGAGCAGGACGCCCGCGACGCCGGGGCGACGGCGCGCCCAGGCGGCCAGCGCCAGCGCGGACAGGACCACGGCGAGCAGGTCCCAGTTGATGTACGAGGTGAGGAGGAGCGCCGGCGACGCGGCGACCATCAGCCCGACCCGGCGGCTCTGCCCGCCGGCGACCAGCGCGGTCGCCAGCACGGTGACCACCGCGCACAGCACGAGCATCACCGCGGTCAGGTTGAAGAACCACATGCCGCGCGAGACGGCGTCATCCCCGCCGAACCAGCGCGCCGCCGTCGCGGCGACCTGCATGAACCCACCGGTGAGCACGGGGTACTCCACCGGCTCGGGGATCTTGTCGAGGTACGGGACCTTCCCGTCGGCCAGGCCCCGCCCGAAGTACAGCGGATAGATGTCGGTGTAGCAGGCGTTGCGCACCGTCGGGATGAAGTCGAAGCCCACCTGCTTGCACGGGACCTTCTGGAGGTACCCCAGCACCGAGACGGCCGCGGTCGTGGACACGAGCAGCGGCAGCACCTGCCGGAGGCCCGTACGGACACCGGCGGGGCCGGGGGAGTTCGCGGCTCCCCCGGCCCCATCGATCAGCTGTGACTCCGGCATGCCAGCAGGTTAATCCTTGAGCGGCCGGGCGGCCCGGCCCTGGACGTCCTGGGCGTTGTTGCCGTGGTTACCGGGCCCACCCGGTTCCGTCGAGGGCGACGTGCAGGTCATGTCCCACGGCTTGCAGGTGGTGCCCGGACCCGGGCTTTTCGAGTGGTCCGGGCAGTCCGGCGTCGGGACTCGGTCGCAGTGCTTCGTGTCGTTCGGATTCGGCGTCTTGCGCGGCTTGCAGTCGTCGACCGCCGGCTCCTGGTCCGGCCGGCAGGTCGGCGTCGGCGTCGAGGACGGCGTCGTCATCGTCGGGCTCGGCGTCGCGTACGCCTTGTTCTCACCGACGTACGCCGGCGGATCGAATGACCCGGTGGTCTTGCCCTCCAGTGCCTGGCTCATGTAGTCGTGCCAGATCTGGGCGGGTAGGTCACCACCGTTGATGTGGCCGTAGTCGCCGACGTGCTGCAGCAGACCGTACGAGCCGGCCCGCTTGTGCTTACCCTTCGTGATCGGGTCGTGGTAGATCCACATGCCGACCGTGGTGACGTACTGCACCGGGTCGGAGCCCGTGGTCGGCGGGGTGAAGCCGGAGAACCACGCGGACTTGTTGCCGTTGGTCGTACCGGTCTTGCCGGCCACCTGGTGGTCCCCGAGCTGGGCCCGGACACCGGTACCGCGCTTGACGACGGCCTGCATGGCGTACTGGACGTCGTGCACGAGGGGCGCCTCGAGCACCTGTCGCCTCTCGAGCGTCGGCTTCTTGATCACCTTGCCGTGTTGGTCCTCGACCCTGATGATGCTGTGCGGCGTGATGAACTTCCCGTCGTTGGCCAACGTGACGTATCCACCGGCCAGGTCCAGCGGGCGCATGTCCGACTGCCCCAGGAAGAAACCACCCTCACCGGGATGCCCACGCTGCAGAGCCGTCTTGGGAAGGCCTGCGTCCTCCGCGACCTGAAGGACGTTCTGCCACTTCGCCTTGAACCCAAGGGGCACGTACACCGTGTTGTAGGACTCGGCCGTCGCGTCGATCAGGTTGACGACCTTGTCGGTGTTGCCCTCGTCGTTGCTGAAGGGGGCGGCACCGACCGTGTGGGGAGCCACGCGGTCGCCCTCGGTGTTGATCCACGCGGGCGCGGCCGCGTTCATCGTGGTCTTCAGCCCGATGCCCTCCTTGATGGCGGCGGCGAGCACGAACGGTTTGAACGAGGAGCCGATCTGCGCGGTCGAGAAGTAGGCGTCGTCCACGGCCCGTTTGGTGAAGTCCTTGCCGCCGTACGCGGCCTTGATCTCACCGGTCTTCGCGTCGATGGTGACCAGGCCCACGCGCGTGTCGTTCGGCATGTTGTGCGCCCGCAGCTTCGCCTGCACCGTGGCGGCCGCCTTGGCCTGAAGCTTCGGGTCCCAACTCGTGTAGACCTTCAGCCCGCCGGTCTCCAGTTTGGCCTCGTCCACGCCCAGGGAGGTCAGCGCCTGCCGCACCCGCTCCAGGAGATAGTCCTTCTGCCCGCTGGTCTTGGTGGACTTCTGCTTCACGAACTTCGGCGGATGGTTCTTGTACTTGTCCGCTTCGGCCTGGGGGAGCGTGCCCATCGTGACCTCGCCCTGAAGCACCCAGTTGTATCGCGCGACCGTGTCCTGTAGCCGCTGCCCCGTGCTGCTCGGGTCGTAGTGGCCCGGCCATTTGACGTTGGCGGCCAGGACCGCCGCCTGCGGCACGGTCAGCTTGTCGGCATCGGTGTTGTAGTAGATCTTGGCGGCCGCCTGGATGCCGTTCGCTCCGCGGCCGAACCAGATGGTGTTGAGGTAGTCCTCGAGGATCTGGTCCTTGGAGTGCGACTTGCTGATCTTGATGGAGACGAACAGCTCTTTGAACTTCCGGGTGAAGGTGCGCTCCTGGTTCAGGTAGGCGTTCTTCACGTACTGCTGGGTGATGGTGGAACCACCCTGCGTGTCCCCGCCGGAGAGGTTGTTGACCACCGCGCGGGCGATGCCCGTCGGTGAGATCGCGGCCTCGTGGTAGAACTTACGGTCCTCGGCGGCGAGCACGGCGTTGCGGACGTTCGGCGACATCTTGCTGAGCGGAACGATCCGCCGCGAGGTGCCCATGACGCCGAGGACGGTCTTCCCGTCGGCGTAGTAGATCGTCGAACCCTGGGTACGAGTGCTCGCGTTGACCTTCGGCACCGGGGTCATCGCGTAGGCGACTCCGACCAGGCAGATGCTCGCGAGCGTGCCGATGCCGAAGACGGCGAGCCACAGCTTCCACGACAGGAGGCGGCGCCAGCCCTTCCGCTTCGCCTTCTTGCCGGAGCCGCGCCGCGTGCCGTCACCGTCGCCGGGACGCCGGCGGCGCCGTCCACGGGGTGCAACGCTGGCAGCTGTTCGCCTACAACGCCGCCACCGGACGCATCGACGGGTACAACGTCGAGCAGGGCACCCAGGGCC
>NZ_JBFAUT010000007.1:0-220029 GCF_040679475.1 Actinoallomurus sp. NPDC052274 | reverse complement strand
CGGCTCTGTCCGCCGCCGACGTCGGTGTCCGCGCCCTGCCCGCCCGCGCCGTGCCCGCAGGGACCGTCCGCCGGGCGGCCGGGCGCACGCTGACCGGCCCCGTACGCCGGGGCGAGCCGCTGACCGACGTGCGACTGCGCGGCGGCACACTGCTCGACGTGGCGGGGCCTGGCGTGGTGGCGACACCGGTACGCCTCGCCGACGCCGCCGTCGTGCGGCTGCTGCACGCCGGCGACCGCGTGGATCTGTTGGCCGCACGCGCCGAAGGACCGCTGCCGGCCCGCACGGTCGCGGCGGCGGTCCCGGTCGTCGCGGTGCCCCGGGCGGGTCCCGACACCGACGAGGGAGCGCTCGTCGTGCTGCGCACGGACCGTGCCCAGGCGGCGGCCATCGCCCGCGCCGCCGTCGATTCCCGTCTGTCGGTCGCCATCGTCGGCTAGCGCGGCGACCACGAGCGGTCGCCGGGTTCGTGACACCACCGATGACATGAAGCCCATCACCGGGCAGTAGCCGCCACGGCGCTGGGCCCGGTGAAAGTAAGTGGTCACCGCACTAAAGGCAAAGGGGGGAGTCGTGCTTCGTCCGGCCGAATCCGGCGGGCGGTGACACACACCGCCCGCCGGACGGGCGAGCGCGGCTCAGCCGCTCACGGCGTACGCGCGGATGACCGTCTGATCGGCGGAGTCACCGGCCTGGTCGGTGACGGTGGCGCGCAGTGACACGTAGCCGGAGGCGGGGGCGCTCACCTTGGCGATCCAGCCGGTCCCCGACCGGGTCAGCGGTACCTCCTTCCAGGTGGCGCCGTCGTCGGTCGACGCCGACACCGTGAGGGACCGCACCGACGACGAGGCCGCACCCGGGTTGCGCTCCACCCGCAGTGGGATCTCGGTGGTCGAGCCCGGCTTGGCACGGTTCTGCTCGTCCAGGCCGCGCGGCGCGTAGCGCACCGCCATCAGCGGCAGGGACTGCTTGGCGGACGTCGTCCCGGAGGAGAACACGTACCTGGCGGTGACCTCGCTGGACAGGTTGGTGTAGGTCCCGGTGCTCCGGTGAGCCGAGACGGCGAGTTCGTACTTCGCGGGTCCGCTCGGGAGGTCGGTCTCCAGGAAGTCCCAGATCGATCCCTGTGCGATCGTCTTCCCGCCACTGGACAGCGTCGCGGTACCGTCCGCGTTGCCGTCCCAGCCGTAATGGTCACGACCGCCGGATTCAGACAAAAGGTAGGCGGCGCCACCGTAGAAGATCCGGTCGCCCTTCCGTACCCCGCACGCCCCGTTGTACAGGTCGATCGTGGTGACGGCGCAGATCGGCGGCAGCGCCGGTCCCACGACCGCGGCGTTCCAGGTCTCCCGGTGGTCACCGGGCCGGTAGGCCCGCGGAGGATCGTTCTGCGAATGGCCGTAGAACCCTGGGAACCGGGATCCGGTCCGGTCGTACGCAAGGTTCCGCCACCAGCGGAGGTCGGGGTCCGCGGTGAGGTACTGGGTGACCGTGAACGGCAGCGGGAACCGCTGGACCACGCCATACGGCGCGAAGCCGTCCGGCAGGGTCACGCCGACGACGTCGAACGCGTCGGCCGCCGCGTCCTGCGCGCGGTAGGTGACGGCGACCCGCGCCATGTCCGCCGCCTTGGCGGTGTGGACGGGATTCCGCGGGATCTCGCCCTTCCGGTAGTCGACGACCTCGTAGCGGTACGGGCTCGGGTCCTGTTCCGTCGCGCCCTTCTTGAAGAACGTCCGCTGGGCGAGGTAGGACAACCCGCCCTCCTTCACCGGAATCACGGAGATCAGCGCCATCGGCCAGAGCTGCTGGAAGACGTCGTAGCTCGCGCCACCGCGCTGGTACGCGAAGCCGACAGGCCCGTACTTCCCGCCCTCGGCGGTCGGATCGTCCACCGCGAGCTCCGGCTGGACCGCCTTCCGGGCGTCCACGACGACCTCCCGGTCGCCGGTGAGCGACACGGGGACGTTCGCGAGGGTCAGCAGGTCGTCCGTCGCGGGGGTACGGATCTGGCCGACGACGTTGTAGGCGCCGGTGGGGAAGCGCCCGGTGGCGGTGCCGCCGCGAGTCCACAGGAACTCATGGAAGGACGTCTTCTGGTCCTGCACCACGAGCAGCGACTCGGTGGGGTTCCCGGAACGGTCGATCGCCTTGACGGTCAGGTCGGCCGACTCGGGCTCGAGGTACGCGCCGAGCACGGTGCGCACGGTCGTGTCACCGGACGTGGCGGTGAGGATGCCGCCGTACGCCCCCGTCTTCACGCCCTCCGAAGCGATCGCGACCTTGACCTGAGCGGTTCCGTGCGGCGGGACGGCCACCGACTCGACGTCCGGCCGGAACAGCCCGTCCTGCGCGGCGCCGCCTTGGTACGACGTCGCGTGGACGGTCAGGTGAAGCGTCATGGCCTCGTCGGAGTCGTTGGTGTACGTCACGGCCTGCGGGCCGGACCCCGCACCGAAGGACAGCCCTCCGGTGGAGGCCGTGACCGGCTGGCCTACCGCCCGCGCGACGTC
Organism: Actinoallomurus sp. NPDC052274; assembly: GCF_040679475.1. Lineage (NCBI taxonomy): Bacteria > Bacillati > Actinomycetota > Actinomycetes > Streptosporangiales > Thermomonosporaceae > Actinoallomurus > Actinoallomurus sp. NPDC052274. The sequence goes on along the minus strand of NZ_JBFAUT010000007.1, from coordinate 217,516 downwards.
GACGCGGCCGGCGCCCTGCCGGTACACGGTGTCGGTGGTGGGCTTGGCGGAGTCCATGAGCGCGGCCTTGAGCCGCTGGCCGGTCCAGTCGGGGTGCTGCTGGAGCAGGATCGCGGCGGCTCCGGCCACGTGCGGGGTGGCCATCGAGGTGCCGGACATCTCCTCGTAGGGGTCCGCACTGTTCGTGTCGTCGACCGGGACGGCGGCCCTGATGTCCAGACCGGGCGCGGTGATGTCGGGTTTGACCGCGTAGTCGCCGAGCCGGGGGCCGCGGCTGGAGAAGTCGGTGAGCCCGTCGGAGCGGTCGACGGCGCCGACGGCCAGCGCGGCGTCCGCCGTGGCGGGCGAGGACAGGGAGCGGTCGTCCGGCCCGTCGTTGCCCGCCGCGATGACGAACAGGGCACCGGTCGAGGCGGTCAGCGAGTTCACCGCCTGCTCCAGCGGGTCGGCACCCTGGAAGTCCTGGGCCCCGAGGCTCATGCTGACGATCTTGGCCTTGCCCGCGGCCCACTCCATCCCGGCGAGGGCCCAGGAGTCCTGGCCCTGGCCGTCGTCATCGAGCACCTTGCCCATGATGACCTTGGCGTCGGGGGCGACGCCCTTGTATCTGCCGCCGGAGGCGGCACCGCTGCCCGCGACGGTCGACGTCACGTGCGTGCCGTGGCCGAAGTGGTCCTGGACGTCGTCGGGTCCGCCGTCGGTGAAGCCCTTGGCCTCGGTGACGACACCCTTCAGATCGGGGTGCTTCTCGTCGTAGCCGGTGTCGAGGACGGCGACCGTCACGCCCTTGCCGGTGAGTCCCTTCCGCCAGGCGGCCGGGGCTCCGATCTGCGGCACGCTCTTGTCGAGCAGCGCCTTGCGCTTTCCGTCGAGCCAGAGCGCGGTGACGCCGACGTCGAGCATCGCGGTGGGCCTCGTGCCCGTGAGGTCCTTCCAGAAGGATCCCGCCTCGGCCTTGTCGACCCGTACGGCGTCGATCTTGGCCTTGGCGAAGGAGCGCGTCACCGAGGCGTCCTTCAGAGGCGTACGGGACCCGCCCGACCGCTGGGCGAGCAGCGGCACGTCCTTGCGGTGGGCGTCGTCGTACCCCCACTTGACGAGCTGGGTGAGGTCGAAGACCCGCTCGTCGAGCCGGCCTTCGCCGAGCAGGCGCTGGGCGTCGGACGGGATCACGTACAGGTGTCCGTTCAGCCGGGTCGTCAGGAAATCGATCCGCTGCCGCCCGGTCCCCCGGTCGATCCGTCTGACGGACAGATCTCCACGCTGCTCGCCGAGGGTCACCACGTCACCGGTGACGAGGGTCACTTTCTTCGTTCCGTCATGCGCCGCGGGCGCCGCCGCGGCAGCGGATCCCGTGGCGCCGACCGTCGCGGGTGTCAGGGCCACCCAGCCGGCCAGGCCGATCTTCAGGAGTCTCCATCGAGTTCTCCGTCGCACGTCATCACTACTTTCTCTCGGGACACGGCCGTTGCCCGACGAAAGCGCGCCGCTGAACGCCGAACGGGGCAGGCCCCGCCCGCCACCAGCGCCCTTCACCGCCAGGCAGATCGATCACCTGGAACTCGCCCGATCGGCGCTGCTCGGTTGCGTTCTCCGCCATTCGCGCAGGACGAGCCATCCGGGAGAGAAGCGCGAACGGCCCCGACGATCGTCGGGGCCGTTCGCGGTGGAGGCCGCCACACCGGCCGGGTCGTCGGGCCGGTGTACGAGCGCGACCCGGCGCGCCGGGCGGCGTGGGTCAGTCGCTGGAGTCCGGGGTGTTCTCCTTGGTGTACTCCCAGTGCCACGGCTCGAAGGGGCTGCTGTAGGCCCATGCCGGGTGGAAGAACTCGTACCGCTTAGAGTTCGCCTGGAGCCAGTTGAACTGCGCGGAGCCCTGGCTCTGCACCCCGCCGCACAGGTCCACGGCGGTGCCCCAGCCGTGGTTGCTGTGCCCCGGCACCGCCGCCATGCCGGGCCGGTCGGCGTAGATCCGCTGCTGCTCGGCGAGGGGGCGGTAGGAGTCGGTGAGGCACATCTGGGTGCCGAAGTGTTCCTTGTAGGCGGCGTTCAGCTTGTAGAAGGCCAGCGCCGCGTCGGCGCGAAGCTGCCGGCCGGGCTGCGGCAGCGGGCAGAGGTACCGCGCGGGGATGAGCCCGTTGGGGAACTTCCGGGCTTCGGCGACCAGGCTCTTCTGGCAGGTGAGCTGCAGTCGGGTGGTGGGGTCGAGCTTCTTCAGGGCGGCGGTGAGCTGGGCGGTGAGACGTGCGGCGCGCGCTTTCAGCGCGTTCATCTCCTGCTGCAGCTTCGCCTCCTCGACCGCGTTGTTCGACTGCAGCTCCTGCGCCGACGCGGCGAGCTGCTCGCGCTGCTTCTGCAGGCGGCCGGCCTTGTCGATGAGGGACTTCTGGTCGTTGGTGAGCATCGTCAGGTCGGTCGCGGCGGCCAGCGCCCGGTCGGGGTTGCTGCCCCCGATCAGGGCGGGCACTCCCATGACGCCCGGCTGCTTGTACGCGTTGGCGGCCAGTTGGGCCAGCGGCTCTCGGATCTTGTTGAGCTCGGCGTTGGCGGTGCCGAGATCCGCGAGCGTGCTCTTGAGCTTGTCCTCGGAGGCGGTGAGCTGCTTCTTGCGCGTCTCCCACGCCTTGGTGGCCTTGGAGAGCTCGTTCTTTGCCTTGTCGGCCTGCTTGCGAAGGGCCTGAACGCTGTCGGCCGACGGCGACTGGGCGGCCGACGACTCATTCGCGCTGGACGTCAGCAAGAGCACGACCGCCGCGATCGCCGCGATCAGCGCCGCTGACCGAGTGCTTGGCACGCGGAGATCCTCCGGGGGACTGGCGAACTATGTGCGGCGGGACGACGGTACTACAGGTAAGCGTGTGCTTCGTGCTCTGTTCGTGACCTCACGGGCGGCCGTGACCGCCGCGGCGTCGTTTGCAGAGGTCCCACATCCACGGCCACTTCTTCAGCTCCGGCGGGCACTTGGTGCTCTCGGAGGGGGATGGGGCCGTGGTGCGGGTCGGCCGGGGCCGGGCACTCGCGCGGTGCGACGCGCTGGGGGCCGCGGAGGCCGTGGAGGCGGTCGGCGCGGGCCGGGCGCTGCGCGAGGCGACGATCTCACCGAGGGCCCGCTCGGTGCGTTCGACGGTGCCCGAGTCCTCGTCGTGCTCCTGGGCGGACGGCGTCGCGACGGCCGCCTGGGACCGCGAGCCGTCGCCCTTCCCGCCGCTGTCGACGGCGAGGAGACCACCGATGATGAGGGCCGGCACGATGATGAGGACGGCGAGGAGCGTCACGCCTCGACGGAACGGCGTCCGTTCGAACCATCCCGCCATGCGGCTCGCGACGGTAGCGCGCGGCTTGTCCGTTGCGTCCTCAAATAGGCCATTCACGGGAGCAGAGTAGCGACAAGGAACGCTCCGAGTAGTCGGAACCGAGCGACACGTGGCGGCGGAGGCCGGATCCGGTCCCTGGCAGACTTACCGGCGTGGGCGATCGCATGACATTCCCGGATCCGGACCGCATGCTGGGCTGTCTGCTGGGCGGCGCGATAGGCGACGCGCTCGGCGCACCGATCGAGGGCCGGCCGATCGCGGAGATCCGCGCGAAGCACGGCGCGGCGGGGCTGACCGAGTACAGCGACGCGCGGGTGCGGGCGGGCGCCATCACCGACGACACCCAGATGACGCTGTTCACCGCCGAGGCGCTGATCCAGGCGTCGATCCGCGAGCGGAGCAAGGGCATCGGCGGGGCGGCGCCCGGCCTGCTCCAGGCCGCGTACCTGCAGTGGCTGCGCACGCAGGGCGAGGAGTTCCCCGATCAGGACCTCGGCGGCGGCTGGCTGTTCGCCCAGCCGGAGATGCACCAGCGGCGGGGTCCCGGCAAGACCTGCCTGAGCGCCCTGCACACCATCGCCGCCCGGCGGCGTCCGTACATCCCCGTGGGCGGCATCGAGGAGCCCATCAACGACTCGAAGGGCTGCGGCGGCGTCATGCGCGCGGCACCGGCGGGCTTCCCCTTCTCTCCGCGCGTCCCGGAGGGCGTCGCCGACTGCCGCCGCGCGGCCTTCGCGATGGGCGCCACGTCCGCCGCCCTGACGCACGGCCATCCGAGCGGATACCTCTCGGCGGGGGTGCTGGCCGCGACGGTCTGGAGCCTGCTGCGCGGCGCGGACCTGGCCGACGCGCTCGACGCCGCCCGTACGGTGCTGGAGTCGTACGCGGGGCACGAGGAGACCTCGGCGTCGCTCGACGCGGCGGTGGCGCTGGCCCGGGACGGCGCGGCGCTCACGCCCGAGCGGCTGGAGACGCTCGGCGGCGGCTGGACCGGTGAAGAGGCCCTGGCCATCGGGGTGTGCGCCGCGCTGGCCGTACGGGACGGCGCGCCCGCCGACGTCGTACGGCGGGCGCTGCGGCTCGCGGTGAACCATTCCGGGGACAGCGACTCCACCGGCTCGATCTGCGGCAACCTGCTGGGCGCGCGGTACGGCACGGCGGCGCTGCCCGGCCACTGGCAGGCGGGCGTCGAACTGCGGCGCGTCATCGTCCAGATCGCCGCCGACGCCGCGCTGGAGTTCGGCCCGGACGCGCCGACCGACCCGACCACCGACGACGTACCGATGAGCTGGCACACCCGCGCCTGAGCGGATACGGCCGGTACGGCCGGGCCGTATCGGCCGAGCCGTACGTGGATCGTGACGGCCGCCCGACACGGCCCTGTCTGAGCGGCCACGCCGTACCGGCCGTACGCACTGCGGTCGGGCCGCGCCTCGGGGGTGACGGCCGTCTGGCGCGGCCTCACGGCCCGGCGGCGATCACACCTTCGTCACGGCCGGCGCCGGGGAGAACTTCACCGGCAGTGCGGTCAGCCCGCGCACCCGGAAGGCCGGCCGCCATACGAGCTCGTTCGGCGGTACCGCCAGCCGTACGTCCGGGAGGCGGTCCAGGAGCACCTCGACGGAGGTCTCCGCGATGATCTCGCCGAGTTCCGGCGCCGGGAAGGGGCAGCCGTGGTCGCCGTGGCCGAAGGAGAAGTGGGCGTGGTTGCCCCGTGATCCGGCGTCCTGGCTCTGCAACACCAGCGGATCGGAGTTCGCGCCGGCCAGGCAGATGACGACGGCGTCACCGGCCCGGATCTGGCGCCCGCCCAGGCGGGTGTCGCGGGTGGCCCAGCGGAAGGTGTTCTGGGCGGGCGACTCCTCCCACAGCACCTCGTTCATGGCCTGCCCGACGCTGCGCCGTCCTCCCGCGAGGGTCAGGGAGAACCGGTCGTCGATCAGCATGAGCCGCAGCGTGTTGCCGATCCAGTTGGCCGTCGGGTCCTGACCGGCGATCATCATGATGAGGAGGTCCTGGGTGAGCTCCTCGTCCGTGAGCTTCGCGGGATGGTTCAGCATCCGGGAGGCGACGTCCGGGCCCGGCTCGGCGCGTTTGGCCGCCAGCAGACGCGCCATCGCGCCCGCGAACCGCTGGTACGCCTCGAGCGCGCCCTCGCCGCCGTCCAGGACGGCCATCACGTCCTCCGCGATGCTCCATGCCTCGGACTCGGCCAGGCCGAACATCCCGGCGAGCGCCAGGGCCGGGATCCGGTTGGCGTACTGGACCATGAGCTCGGCCCCGTCGCTGCCGCAGAACCCATCGATCAGCTCGTCGGCGATCCGCTCACACCGGGTCCTCAGCTCGAACCGGTCGACCTCCGCCATCGCGTCGGTCATCGCCTGGGCCCGCCGCTGGTGGGCGGCCCCCTCGCTGAAGAGGATCGATCCGGGCTGGTAGCCGACGAGCGCCATCAGGGGCCAGTCCGGGGGGACGTTCGGCCACTGGTTCCAGCGGCGGGAGTCGCGGGCGAACAGCGTGGCGTCGTTCAGGACCTGGTGGACCTCCCGGTAACCGATGATCAGCCACGCCGGCACGTCGTCTTCGAGCAGGACGGGCAGCACCGCGCCTTGCCGGTTCCGGAGCTCCCCGTAGAGCCGGGCGGGGTTCTCCTTGTCATAGCGCGGTCCGTACAGCGGCACGGCGTCCGGAGGGACGGGGGACGGAGGACCCAAGGGCCGGATCGTCGGCTCGGTGTCGGTCATGACTGCCTTCCCAGGGCGGTGGGGTCAGAACCCGGTACGGGGCGCGGGCCCGGCCTCGACCGGAGTCGGGCGGCGGGTCGGCTGCGTGGACCGGAGTCAGCGCCGGGTGCCGGATCGAGCCCGCTCCGGCACCGGGCACAGAGAATGCCATGGATCACGGACGGGCGACGGATACCGGGGAGAATTTGACGGGCAGCGAGAGCAGGCCCCGAATCTGGAACGACGACCGCCACGTCAGCTCCTCGGGGGACACCGCGAGGGCCACGTCCGGAATACGGTCGAGAAGCACCTCCACGGCGGTCCGGGCGATGACCTCCGCGAGCTCCGGCGCCGGGTGCGGGCAGCCGTGGCTGCCGTGCGCGAAGGACAGGTGCGCGTTGTTGTCCGGCACACCGGCCCCGGCGGGCCGGACGTAAGGGTCGGCGTTCGCGCCGGCCAGGCCGAGGAGGAGCGCGTCACCGGCCTGGATGCGCCGCCCGCCGAGCTGCGTGTCGCGGGTGGCCCACCGCCCGAGGCTGTTCTGCACCGGGATGTTCTCCCACATCACCTCGTTGAGCGCCTGGCTGACGCTACGGCGCCCGCCGGAGAGGGTGAGGGAGAACCGGTCGTCGGTCAGCATCAGCTGGAGGGCGTTGCCGATCCAGTTCGCCGTCGGCTCCTGGGCCGCGACCGCGAGGAGGATGATGTCGAACAGGAGCTCCTCGTCGGTCAGGGCCGCCGGGTGGGCCAGCATCCGCGAGGTGACGTCCGGGCCCGGCTCCGCGCGCTTCGCCTTGATGAGCCGCTGCATCGTGGCCGCGATCCGCTCGTAGGCCGGAATGGCCGCCTCGCCGCCGTCGAGGGAGGTGACGACATCGCGCGCGGTGTTGTCCACGTCGGCCATCGGAATACCGATGATCTGGGCGATGGCCATGACCGGCATCGAGTAGGCGTACTGCGTCATGAGCTCGGCCTCGCCACTGCCGGCGAAGTCGTCGATCAGCGCGTCGGCGATCTCCTCGCACCGGGTCCGCAGCTCGAACTGGTCGACCCCGGACATGGCGTCGCTGATGGCGTCGACCCGGCGCTGGTGCTCGGGCCCCTCGCCGAAGAGCACCGACGGCTGGTACGACGTGTACTGGATGAGCGGCCAGTCCGGCGGGATGTTCGGCCACTGGTTCCAGATGCGCGGGTCGCGGGCGAACAGCTGCGGATCGCTGAAGAGCTGGTGCAGCTCCCGGTAGCCGATGACGAGCCAGGCGAAGATGTCGCCTTCGAGCAGCGCCGGCACGACGGGTCCGTGCGTGTCCCGCAGCTCCCGGTACAGCTCGGCGGGGTTCTCCTGGTAGCGCGGCCCGTACAGCGGGACCGCGTCCGGATGCTCCTCGGGTGCCGGCGGCCCGGTCTCCGGCGGCTGCTGCGTCATCAATTGCCTTCCTGCTGAGCCGTGGACAGCGAGTACAGGTGGTTCACGAGCGTGATCAGCACCTTCTTGCTCGAATCGCGCTCACGGGCGTCGCAGTCGATCAGCGGGATGTCCTCGGACAGGTCGAGCGCCGCCCGGATGTCCTCCAGCTTGTGCGCCGGCCCGCCGAAGTCGTTGCGGGCGACGATGAACGGCATCCCGTGGTGCTCGAGACGGTCGATGGCGTACCAGGAGTCCTGGACCCGCCGGGTGTCGACGAGCACGACCGCCCCGAGGGTCCCGGAGAACAGCCGGTCCCACAGGAACCAGAACCGCTGCTGACCCGGGGCGCCGAACAGGTACAGCACCATCTGGTCGTTCAGACTGATCCGCCCGAAGTCGAACGCCACCGTCGTGGTCGTCTTGTCCCGCACGCCGGCCGCGTTGTCGATCCCGACTCCGGCCCGGGTCATGATCTCTTCGGTGCTGAGCGGGCGGATCTCGCTGACCGACCGGACCATGGTCGTCTTGCCGACGCCGAAGCCACCGACAATGACGATCTTCAGCGCGTTGCTGGCGGTGCTCCGCAGCGGCGCGCTGGTGACCCGATCAGAGCTTTTCAAGTCCAAGGAGCACCTGCTTCAGGATGTCGGGTTCGGGGAGCTTGGTCTTCGCGGGTGCCGCCGTCGGATGACGCGCGGTGATCCGACCGGTGTCGAGCAGGTCGCACAGCAGGATCTTCACCACGCTGACCGGCAGCCCGAGCTCTGCGGCGATCTCCACGACCGCCATCGGATTCGTGCACATCTGGAGGATCTTCACGTGCTCGGACTGCATGCCCGGCGCGGGATCACACTCGCTGACGATCAGGGAGACGATGTCGATCGAGCTCTCGTCGACCCGGCTGCGGCCACCGGTGACGATGTACAGCCGGTCCGGATCCTCTCTGTCGACAGACCGGGACGTCATCGGGTGGCGCTGCCCTGCTGCGGCCGCCGGGGCTGGGCGACCAGGTACTCGCCGAGCTGCTCGACCAGTTCGTGCATGTTGTGGCCGATCACGCCCACGTCGGCGTCCTCACCGGCGATGAGGGCCAGGTGGGCGCCCTCCCCCGCCTCGACGATGAACAGCAGTCCGCCGTGGAACTCGGTCATGGACTGGCGGAGGCCGCCGGATCCGTCGCCGAACTCCGCGGAGGCGCCGTAGGACAGGCTCTGGATGCCCGAGGCGATCGCGGCGAGTTGGTCGGCCTGGTCCACGCTCAGCCCGTACGTGTGGCAGAGCTTCAGCCCGTCCTTGGACAGGACGAGGGCGTGCCTGCTCTCCGGAGTCCTCTCGAGGAGGTTCTCCAGCAGCCAGTCGAGGTCGCGATCTGTGGTCTTCATGGGTGGTGCGGGGCGGTGATCCGGGCGCGGGCGCCGGAGATTCGTCCCCTGCCTCCAATCTGTTGTCTTGTCATTCCAGCCTGGCAGGGTGAGCGATGCGTTCAGCTCTCATCCGTCTCGGGGGCGGGCGCGTCACCGCTCGCGCGCCTGCGGCGACCGGCCTCCCGGAACGCGCTGAACCTCGCTCCGGGATCGGTCGCGGGCCTTTCGGCACGGGGCTTGGGCTCTTCGGTCGTCCGGGCGGTGGCCGCCGCCAGCGTCTGGCCTCTCCGTCGTCTGGGCAGCCCGCCGATCATGTCATCGCGGTCCGGGACGGTCTCGCCACCGGCCTCGGAGAGGCGGGGCGTCTCCGTCGCCGGGTCGGCGGTCTCCTCGGCGACCGGCGCGTCGGCGGGCGCCACGCTCGCGGCCTCCACGGTGGCGACCGCGCCCGACTCGGGAGCCGCGGTCCGGGTGACCGCGTCCGCCCGGGCGCTCTCGGTACGGCGGGCGTCCAGGCCCACGACGCGGGACCCGCTCGGTACGGCGGCCGGCCCCGGCTGGGTGATCAGCGACCTCGGAATCATGACGACGACTCCGGTGCCGCCGCGGGAGGACGGCCGGAAGGAGACCGTGAGGCCGTGCTTACGGGCGAGGCAGCCCACCACCGCGAGGCCGAGCCGGGTACCGGACAACGAGGTCAGGTCGAGCGCCTCGGAGGAGACCGCCCGCTCCGCGCGCTCCAGCGCGGCGGCGCTCATCGCCAGACCGCCGTCCTCGATCGTGACCACGACGCCCGCGTGCACCTCTTCGACGTAGACGTGCACCTCTTCGGACGGCGGGGAGAAGCTCGTCGCGTTGTCCATCAGTTCGGCCAGGGCGTGCATGACGCCTTCGGCGGCGTAGCCCGCGACGGCGACGGCGCTGGTGGAGTGGACCCGGACGCGCTGGTAGGCGCTGATCCGGCCGACCGCGCCGCGCAGGATGCTCTCCATCACGATCGGCTTGGTCCAGCGCCGTCCGGATCGGGCGCCGGTGAGCACGGCGATGCTGTCGGCCAGGCGACCGGCCTGCGCCGTCGTGTGGTCGAGCCTGAGCAGGTCGCCGAGGACCGCCTCGTCGTGCTTGTTCTCCATCTCGCGGAGGTCGGCGAGCATGCTGGTGGCGAGGGCCTGGACGCGACCGGCGGCGTTGGCGCAGACCGACATGGCGGCGGCGCGCATGCGCTCTCCCCGGGCGACCTCGTCGACGAGGACGCGGAGGATCCGCCGGTACGCGGCGTCGGCGGGCTGTTCGATCGAGGACATCGCCGTGTCGCCGGACGCTCCGTCGCGCAGTCTCTTCACGACCGCGGGCAGCGTGGTGTCGGCGAGCCGGGCGACCTCCGACTCCATCGTCGCGAGGCGGTCGCGGAGGATGCGTGCGGTCTGGAACCCGTAGGCCGCGAACGACAGCGCGGCGCACAGGACGAGCGCCGCCACCCCGGTGCAGGCGGCGACGAGCCCGCGGTCCGTGGCGGGAACCGCGGCCGTCACAGCGAGACAGATGCCGCCGGTGACCACCACCGCGGCCAGCAGGACGAGTAGGGCCCGGTCCATCGGCGGGCGCTCGGCCCGCTGGTGGTTAGGAACGTGTGCTGACATCAATCAGGTCCTCGTCGGCGGTTGGAGCAAAGAACGGAGTCATCCGGAGCCGTGGGCGAGCCGGCCCCGCGAGGGGTGCGGGACCGCACTAGGGAATGGCCGATAAATCGGTGTGCGCGCACCGTTCGACGCGGTGGACGGTGAAGTCCTCGGCCGAGGGCCGCCGGACGAACCGCAGAGAACGACAGAGACTAAGGAGGATTCGCCTCCGCCGATCCGCTCGGTCGTACGTCTCTATCTCGATCCCTCGCCTCAGCCGAGATGTGCACCTTGGGGCCTGGTAGTGATCAGGCCGCGTATGGGACGCAGATAGTAGTCGCTCGGTAGTTGCAGCGGAACGTTTTGTCGCTTTTCAGGGACATTCCACGCTTTGCCGGGCCGTTCGGCGGCGGAAGACCCGACTCGGCACCGACCCGTGGTCGCCGTCCTCGCGCGAGCGCGAGGTTCCTGATCGTCTACGCACAGCATCGCCTACGCACAGCATCGCCTACGCACAGCGCGACGGATCGTCTACGCACAGCGCGACGGCCTCCGGGTCGTGAACCCGGAGGCCGTCGCGTCGTGGGTGTCCTCAGCCGGTGACGGGCAGGTCGCTGGGGACCGGCTCGGGCTTCGGCGCCTGTCCGGGCGGCTCCTTCCGGACGCCGGCGCAGGTGGCGGAGGAGACGCTGAGGGTCTGGGTGTGGCCGGCACCCAGGGGCAGGACGGCCTCGATGGCGGTGACCGTGACGCTGCCGTCGGCGTTGCGCACCTGCTTGTTGAGAGTGACGGAGGCGGTGCCGAGCCCCTGGACGGGGATGCGCAGGGCGCTGTTGGGCGCGGCGTCGGCGGCCAGGCGGCGCCCGGCGAGGGTGGCGTTCACCAGGTGGCTGCCGGCGGTGCCGGCCGTGCAGGTGGCGGTGACCAGGTGGGCGGTGAGGGCGGCCTTGGCGACGCTCAGGTCGGTGACGCTGGCGCGGGCGTAGGCCGGTTTGGCGGTGACGTGCAGGGCCTTGACGTCGATGAGGGGGTTGGCCGGCAGGTGCAGCAGGCTCCTGTCGGCGGTGGCGGCGACGGCGGGGGTCGCGGGGATGGCGACCAGGCCGGTGGCGGCCAGACCGTAGGCCGAGCCCGTCCCGCCGGTGGCCGAGGCCGTGCCGCTGATGACCAGGGGCGCGGCCAGCGCACCGGCGGCCACCGCGCAGGCGGCCAGACGTGTCGAACGCATGGTTACTCCTTGAAAGTAGGTGAAAGCGCGGACGCTTCCCTCGAGAGCTAGGCCGTGACGAGGACCGACGTGCCGAGGGGGACCTCGGACAACTGCTTCAGCGCGTCAGCGGGGACGCGGACGCAGCCGTGCGTGACCGCCTTGCCGAAGACCGACGCGCTCGGCCAGCCGTGGAACGCGACCGTGCCCGGGCCGCCGCCGAACGTGTCGAGCGTCTCCGAGTGCGCCCCCACCGGCAGGATGAGCGGACTGTAGGTCTTCTTGGCCGGCGCCAGGGAGGCCAGCAGGAACGTCCGGCCCACGGGGGTCGGCGTCTTGGCCGCCCCGACCGCGACGGTCCAGGTGCCCAGCTTGTGGCCGGACTTAGTGAGCGTCAGCGTGCGCGCCGAGGTGTCGACCTTGATCTCGTACGGGCTGCGGGCCGTGTCCAGGCCGACCTTCCCGGTGGGGATCCAGCCGGTCGAGTGGTTCGGCCTGCTGGGCAGCAGAACGCGGTCCCACCCCGACTTGGTCTCGACGACCGGAACCCAGGTCGGACTGCCGAGCTGGGTGCTCGGCAGCACGGCCACGGCCGGCCCCCCGGCCGTGGCCGACACGGGCACGGCGGCCTTCGGGTGCACCACCGTGCCGTCGGACATCGCGTCGGCGGTGTCCTGCCCGAGGCCCTTCAGCGTGGTGTACGTCGTCGCCTGCGGCAGCTTTCCGGCGGGCGACGCCGCCGGCCCGCCGCCGGGCGGGGCCGGCGAGTGGCTCTTGCCGCCGCAGGCCGTCACCGGCAGCGCGACGGCCACCGTGACCGCGGCGACCGCCATCAGACCGCGGGCGCGCACCGGCGGGTGTGCCGTCGCCACAGGGCGACGACCAGCGCGATTGGAACGATCGGTCACGAATACTCCCGTAGATCGTGATGCAGGGGGAGGCGAGCGGGATCTCGCGAGACCGTGATCTCGGAGGGAAGCCACATAACTACCACAAGTAACCATGCACACGTCTACCACTCTCCGAAATCAGTCGACAACAGATGCCAACGTGCGGAGATAACGCTGGATATCGGCATCGTCACCGTACGGTGACAAAGACCTCACCCCGGTCGGCCGACCCGGATCCCGCTCGGGGGTGCGGAGTTCGCCACGCCCCGTACGGGCCGGATCGGGCGGGCCACGGGCGGGTCGACCGGCCCTCCCCCGGAGAACCGCGGGCTGGAATGATTCAGGTCATGAGCATGCCGATCCTGATGACGGTCGACGATGACCCGTCGGTGTCCCGCGCCGTCGCCCGCGAACTGCGGCGACGTTACGGAAACGACTACCGCGTCGTACGGGCCGACTCAGGCGCCGACGCGCTCGACGCGCTGCGGGAGATCAAGCTGCGCGGCGACGCGGTCGCCGCGATCCTGGCCGACTACCGGATGCCGAACATGAACGGCATCACCTTCCTCGAGCAGGCGATGGACCTGTTCCCGCACGCCCGGCGCGCGCTGCTGACCGCGTACGCCGACACGGACGCGGCGATCCAGGCGATCAACGTCGTCGACGTCGACCACTACCTCCTCAAGCCCTGGGACCCTCCGGAGGAGAAGCTCTACCCGGTGGTGGACGCGCTGGTGGAGACCTGGCGCGCCGTCGGCGACCGGCCGGTCGAGGAGACCAAGCTCATCGGGCACCGCTGGTCGCGCCCGTCGTACGAGATGCGGCAGTTCCTGGCCCGCAACTCGGTGCCGTACCGGTGGTACTCCGTGGACGAGCCCGAGGCGGCCCGGCTGCTCGAGGCGGCCGGCGCGGCGCCGGACGAGATCCCGGTGGTCATCACCCCGGACGGCAAGACGCTGCGCGCGCCGACCGGCTCGGAGATCGCCTCCGCGGTCGGGCTCTCGACCGAACCGGCCGCCGCGTTCTACGACCTCGTGGTGATCGGCGGTGGGCCGGCCGGGCTCGGCTCCGCCGTGTACGGCGCGTCGGAGGGCCTGCACACCGTCCTGGTGGAGAAGAAGGCCACCGGCGGCCAGGCCGGGCAGAGCTCCCGGATCGAGAACTACCTCGGCTTCCCCGACGGCGTCTCGGGCGCGCAGCTCACCGACCGCGCGCGCCGCCAGGCGGCGAAGTTCGGCGCCGAGGTGCTCACCGCCCGGGACGTCGTCGGGCTGACCGCCCGCGGCCCGGCCCGGGTGATCACGTTCGGCGACGGCACGGAGATCGCCGCCCGCGCGGTCGTCCTGGCCACGGGCGTCTACTACCGCGCGCTGGAGGCCGAGGGCGTGGAGCGGCTCACCGGGCAGGGCGTGTACTACGGCTCGGCGTCCACCGAGGCCCCGGCCTGCCAGGACAAGGACGTCTACATCGTCGGCGGGGCGAACTCCGCGGGTCAGGCCGCGGTGTTCTTCTCCCACCACGCCCGTTCGGTCACCCTTCTCGTACGGGGGCCGTCGCTGGAGCGCTCGATGTCGCACTACCTGATCGAGCAGTTGCGGGACATCGACAACGTCCACGTGCGGGTGCGCACGACCGTCGAGGCGGTGGACGGCGACGAGCACCTGGAGCGGGTGACGCTCCGCGACGCCGAGACCGGGAAGACGGAGACGCTGCCGACGAACCACCTGTTCGTGTTCATCGGCGCGGCGCCGCGTACGGAGTGGCTCGGCGACACGATCTCCCGGGACTCGCACGGCTTCGTGTGCACCGGCCCGGACCTGCTGCGCGAGGGGCGCCGCCCACCGGGCTGGACCCTCGACCGCGATCCGCTGTACCTCGAATCATCCATGCCCGGAGTGTTCGTCGCCGGTGACGTACGCTCGCAGTCGGTCAAGCGGGTCGCCTCCGCCGTCGGCGAGGGCGCGATGGCCGTCGCTCTCGTGCACCGGTACCTGGAGGAGCGTTGAGCACCGAAACCCTCACCCCCGACGAGCTCCGCACCCTCTTCCTGTTCGAGGGGCTCTCCGACGAGCAACTGGCCTGGGTCGCCGAGCACGCCGGCGTCGAGCACCACCCCGCGCAGGCCCGGGTCATCGCCGAGGGCGACCCGGCCACCTGCTTCTACGTGCTGCTGTCCGGCACGCTGCGCATGTGCCGTACGGTGCACGGCGACGAGGTGGAGCTCGTCCGCACCGAGCAGCGCGGGGTGTACTGCGGCGCGACCGAGTTCCTCATGGGCCAGCGGAACGACCAGCGCTACTCCGCGTCGGTGTACGCCGTCACCGACCTGAGCTTCCTCACGCTGCCGGCGGCGGAGTTCGGCGAGCGCTTCGTCGCGTGGTTCCCGATGGCCGCGCACCTGCTCGAGGGCATGTTCCTCGGCAAACGCGCGACCGACGCGCTCATCGGCCGGCGGGAGCGGCTGATCGCGCTCGGCTCGCTGTCGGCCGGGCTGACCCATGAGCTGAACAACCCGGCCGCCGCGGCGGTGCGGGCGACGGCCGCGCTGCGCGAGCGCGTCGCCGGGATGCGGCACAAGCTGGCGCTGCTGGCCCGCAACGACATCGATCCCGACCTGCTCGAACGCCTCATCGACGTGCAGGAGCTGCTGGTCAAGCAGGTCGCCGACGCGCCGCGGCTGAGCGCGATGCAGACCGCGGACCGGGAGGACGAGCTGGCCGACTGGTTCGACGAGCACGACGTCGCGGACGGGTGGGACCTCGCCGCGGTGTTCGTGCCGGCGGGCATCACGGTGGAGCGCCTGGAGGAGGTGCGCGCGGCCGTCGGCGCCGGCGACCTGGGCACCGCGCTGCGCTGGCTCGGCTACGCCGTGGAGACCGAGACGCTGATGGGCGAGATCGAGGACGCCACGACCCGGATCTCCGCCCTCGTCGGCAAGGCCAAGCAGTACTCCCAGATGGACCGGGCCCCGTTCCAGTGGGTCGACGTCCACGACGGCCTGACGTCCACGCTGGTCATGCTGTCCGGGAAGATCGGTAAGGGCGTCCGGGTCGTCAAGGACTTCGACCGGTCGCTCCCGGAGATCCCGGCGTACGCCGGCGAGCTCAACCAGGTCTGGACCAACCTGATCGAGAACGCGGTGGGCGCGATGGGCGGCGAGGGCACGCTGACGATCCGCACCGGCCGGGACAACGACCGGGTGCTGGTCGAGATCTGCGACACCGGGCCGGGCGTCCCGGCCGAACTGCGGGAGCGGATCTTCGAGCCGTTCTTCACGACCAAGCCGGTCGGTGAGGGCACCGGCCTGGGGCTGGACATCTCCTGGCGGATCGTCGCGAACCGCCATCACGGCGACCTGCGGGTCACCTCGGAGCCGGGCGACACCCGCTTCCAGGTGTTCCTGCCGCTGACCGAGCAACCGGAGACCTGACGGGTTTCAACTCTCCCTGACTGGACAATCACCCCTCGGTCACCACATAAGCTCCTCTGAGCCTGCGGTGTGACGGTCTTGCTGCGGTAAGTGATCAGGAGGGGTAGATGGCCGACAAGAGCCTCCAGAAGGGGCTGAAGAACCGCCACGTCGGCATGATCGCCATCGGCGGCGTCATCGGGGCTGGGCTGTTCGTCGGATCGGGAGCCGGCATCCACACCACCGGCCCGGCGATCCTCGTGTCGTACGCCATCGCCGGCCTGCTGGTCGTCCTGGTCATGCGGATGCTCGGCGAGATGTCGGCCGCCTCCCCCGACACCGGCTCCTTCTCGGCCTACGCCGACCGCGCGATCGGCCGCTGGGCCGGCTTCACGATCGGCTGGCTGTACTGGTGGTTCTGGGCGGTCGTCCTGGCCGTCGAGGCGACGGCCGGCGCCAAGATCGTGCACGGCTGGATCCCGGCCCTGCCGCAGTGGTTCCTGGCGCTCGCCCTGATGATCCTGCTCACCGCGACGAACCTGTTCTCGGTCGGCTCGTACGGCGAGTTCGAGTTCTGGTTCAGCACGATCAAGGTGGCCGCGATCGCCGTGTTCATCGTGCTCGGCCTCCTCGCCGTCTTCGGGGTGCTGCCCGGCACGCACGCCGTCGGCATGAGCAACCTGACCGGGCACGGCGGCTTCTTCCCGCACGGGTACGGCGCGGTGATCACCGGCCTGCTGACCGTGGTCTTCGCGTTCATGGGCAGCGAGATCGTCACCATCGCGGCGGGCGAGTCGCAGGACCCGGGCCGGGCCGTGACGCGCGCGGTGAACAGCGTGATCTGGCGGATCCTGGTCTTCTACCTCGGCTCCATCGCCATCGTCATCACGCTCCTGCCCTGGAGCGCGAGCGACGTCGCCAAGAGCCCGTACGTCGCGGTCCTCGACCGGATCGGCATCTCCGGAGCCGGCACGATCATGGACGTCATCGTCCTCACCGCCGTGCTGTCCTGCCTGAACTCCGGCCTCTACACGGCCTCGCGGATGGCGTTCTCGCTGGCCGAGCGCGGCGACGCGCCGAAGGTGTTCGGCGCCACCACCGCGCGCGGCGTCCCGCACGTCGCGATCTGGGTCTCGGTGGCCTTCGGGTTCGTGGCGGTCATCTTCAACTACACCAGCCCGGACACCGTCTTCCTCTTCCTGCTGAACGGCTCCGGCGCGGTCGCCCTGTTCGTGTGGACCGTGATCGCCGTGTCCCAGCTGCGGATGCGCCGCCGCCTGGAGCGCGAGGCGCCCGACCGCCTGCTCGTCCGCATGTGGCTGTTCCCGTACCTCACCATCGCCACGATCGCCGGCATCGCCGCGATCCTCGTGACGATGCTGTTCGACGACAGCGGCCGGCCGCAGGTGCTGTGGTCGGTGGTGGTCGCCGCCGTCGTCCTCATCGCCGCGTTCATCCGCCACGGCCGGAGCCACGCCGCCGAGGCCGGCGGTGCCCGACACGACGGCACGGAGGCCGTCACCGCCGAGCACTGACCGGGACGCACCCGCGAAACGCGCGCCGGTGGATCGCCTCAGGCGGTCGCCGGCGCGCACGCGTTCCGGAGGGGACCGGCCTGCTCACGGGCCTGATCGACGTGGACCTCGCCGATCCGGCGGCATTCTCGAATGAGGCATGAGCGGCCCGGTCAATGAGGCATGAGCGGCCCGGTCGCTCCACCTCCGCTACGCGGAGTTGAAGCTTCGCCGCAATCCGGAGCATAGTAAGCGTCAGACGGGAATACTGCCTGCCGTGATGAGCGGCTTTCGTAAGTTCATATTGCGCGGCAACCTCGTCGACCTCGCCGTCGCCGTGGTGATCGGGACCCAGTTCAGCAACCTCGTCAAGAGTTTCGTCAACTCCTTCATCAATCCGCTGCTGGCACTGGTGGGCGGGAAACCCGACTTCACCAGCCTCGTCCTCACCGTCGGCAAGGCCAAGTTCATGTACGGGGCCTTCCTCACCGAGGCGGTGTCCTTCCTCATCTCCGCGGCGGTCATCTACTTCGTCATCGTCCTGCCGGTCACGCGCCTGCTGCACCTGTTCGACCGGAAGCAGGCGGCGGCCGAGCGGGACTGTCCCGAGTGCACGATGAAGATCCCCCTGGCGGCGCGGCGGTGCCCGGAGTGCACGGCCGTCATCACGCCTGCGACCGAACAGCCCCTGCCCATCGCCTGAGGGAGCGTGAGAATGAGGAAGTCGGCCGTCGGCAGTTCCGCCGACACCGCCGAGACCGAAGCCCCCGAGATCAAGACCGCTGAAACCGAAACACCCGGCACGGGAGCCGCCGAGGCCGAGGCGCCCGAGAAGGACGCTGCCGAAGAGGAGGCTCCCGAGCCCACCGACCTCGGCGTCCGCTGGTGGTGGGCGGCGCTGCGCCGGACCGTCGGCGAGGTGCAGCGGGACGAGCTCGTCGACCGGGCGGCGTCCCTGACCTACTACGGCGTCCTGTCGGTGTTCCCGGCGCTGCTCGTCCTCGTGTCGCTGCTGGGCCTGACGGGCAAGAACACGCTGCAGCAGCTCATCGACGAGCTCGGCAAGGCCGCCCCCGGACCGGTACGCCAGCTCGCGATCAACGCGCTGACCGAGCTGCAGCACGGGACCGGCGCCGCCGGTCTGGCCGGAGTGCTCAGCCTCCTGGTGGCGCTGTGGTCGTCCTCCGGGTACGTCGCCGCCTTCATGCGGAGCTCGAACGTCGTCTACGACGTGCCGGAGGGCAGGCCGCTGTGGAAGACGCTGCCCATCCGCCTCGGCATCACGATCGTGATGCTGGTCTGCCTGACGGTGACGGCGGTGACCGTGGTGGTCACCGGGGGCATCGCGCGCCGCGTCGGCGACCTGATCGGCGCCCAGTCCGCGACCGTCACCGTCTGGGACATCGCCAAGTGGCCGGTGCTGCTGCTGGTCGTGAGCTTCATGTTCGCGCTGCTGTTCTGGGCCTCCCCCAACGCCAAGCAGGGCTTCCGGTGGGTCAGTCCCGGCGGCGTCCTCGCCGTGCTGCTCTGGCTGGTCGTCTCCGCCGGATTCGCCCTGTACGTCGCGAACTTCGGCTCGTACAACAAGACGTACGGCAGCCTGGCGGGCGTGGTCGTCGCGCTGATCTGGCTGTGGATCTCGAACCTCGCGATCCTGCTCGGCGCGGAGTTCAACGCCGAACTCGAACGCAGCCGCGCCATCGAGGCCGGCCATTCCCCGCGCGAGGAACCGTACGTCGAGCTGCGCGACACCCGGACAATCAAGGATGACGAGGCGCTCTGAGCTCCGCGAACTAGCCTGAAATGGTGATGTTGACCTACTTCGGTGAGCCGACCGGCCAGGGATGGGTGCAGGTCGGTGAGCTCACGCTGGCCCTGGTGCTGTCGGCCGCGATCGGCCTGGAACGCGAGATCCGGCACAAGAGCGCCGGGCTGCGCACCCACACCCTGGTGGGCTTCGCCGCCGCCTTGATCATGCTGGTGTCGAAGTACGGCTTCACTGATGTCCTGGGTCCGCACGTCACGCTGGACCCGTCCCGGGTCGCCGCCCAGATCGTCACCGGGATCGGATTCGTCGGTGGTGGTCTGATCTTCGTACGCCGCGACGCGGTCCGCGGGCTGACCACCGCCGCCATCGTCTGGCTGACCGCCGCCGTGGGCATGGCGGCGGGCGCGGGCCTCTGGCTGCTCGCCGTCCTGGTCACCATCGGTCACTTCCTGGTGGTGTTCGGACTGACGGCGCTGGCCGCTCGGCTGCCGGTTTCGAGATACGCGTCCTCGCGCCTGCGCGTGGCCTACCGCAGCGGGCGCGGCGCGTTGCGCGAGGCCGTGGCCCGGTGCACGAGCCACGGCTTCACGGTCAGCGAGCTGTCGGTCGAGGACCGGGGCGAGGCCGACGAGCCGCGCGTCGTCTCGGTCTGGCTGTCCGTGCAGGGCACCGGATCGGTCAGCGAACTGGCCGTCCTGCTGTCGGAGATCGAGGGCATGGTCGCGGTCTCGTCCGACGACGTCAACGTCCCTCGGGAGTGACGTCCTCGCCCGAGATCGAGCTCAGTTCTGCGGCGCGGACGTACGGTCGCCGCCGTGCGGGTGCCGCTCGAGCGCTTCGCGAACGGTCGGCTGAATCGGGATCGTCTGGTCGACGCCCGACATCTCCAGCAGCCGCGTCATGCGGTCGGGAACCGCCGCCAGCGTGAGCGACCCGCCGGCCTCACCCGCCCAGCGATGCAGCATGATCAGCGCGCTGAGCCCGCTCGAGTCGCAGAAGGGGACTCCGGACACGTCGAGGATCAGATGCGGATGCCCGTCGCCGCCCGCACCGCGTACGGCGGTGCGGAACCCTCCGCTGGTGTAGAGGTTCAGCTCCCCCTTGACGGTGAGGACAGCGATGGGCCCGCTGACGTCGATGACGTCAACGTCCAGATCCTTCACCATCTGACACCTCTTCCCTAGGGCGACGCTGCTGCCGATGATAGGTCAGGGCTTCCCCTGAGGAGCGCCCCCACACGTTTCCGGGCCACGAGATCACCCACCGTGGCCGGCCACGGAATCTCCGGGACCGGGGAACAAGGACGCCCCTCGCTCCGTTACATCCGTCGTGGCCGATGTGCCTGGTGTCCCCGGGCCTCATCTATCGCCTTCGCGGAATACCGTCCGGCTGGAGCCGCGTTGTGCCTTTCGCCGAGAGGCGACCCGCACATCGGTACACATGCTGCGACGGCCCTGCCGGGATCCCCGGCAGGGCCGTTCGTCTTTCTCCGGAACCGCCGCCCGTGCTGTTGAACCCGCCCCGGGAGCCCGGCCGGCCGACTGAGTCCCACGGCGGCGGGCCACCGCCTCGTACGCCGCGCCCGTCCCGGCACGCCAGGGAGCCCCGGCCGGCCGAGACGTGCGGCGGCGGGCCGAGACGTGCGGCGGCGGCCCGGCGCGCCGTACGCGAGTCTCGGAAAGCAGCCCCAAGTCCGCCCGACTCGGCGGCCTCAGCACTCTTCGTCCCGCCGGGAAGGCGGCGTTCTCCGAGCCTCCGGCACGTCCTGAGCCGGCCCTCTCCGAGCGTCAGTCGCTCCTCCGGACGGGTTCGCGATCCGTCGGCGGACGGCCAGAACGGCTCCCGCCGCCAGCGCCACGGGCAGGAGAAGGTAGGCGCCGCACGACAGCAGTACCAGGCCGGTGAAGACGGTGGCCGCCGCGGCGAGCGCACGGCCACGGCGGTCGCCGCCGGGCAGGAGACGGACGGCCGAGGCCGTTCCGACGACCGTGACCGCGGCCAGGCAGGCGGCGGTGGCCCGCATCAGCGTGTCGAGCCCGAGCCCGTACGGAACGGCGACCGCGGTGACCAGGGCGGTGAGCGCCGCCAGCAGTCCGAGGCTGCGGTGCGGCACCTGCCCGGCCGCCGCTCCCTTGGCGAGGGGCGCGGGCAGGGCGCCGTCGCGGGCCCGGGCGGCGCCGAGCCTGGCCCCGCCGGCGATGTAGGTGTTGACCGCGATGAAGCTCAGGATGACGGCGACGACGCCGGTGGCCGTCCGGGCTCCGGCCCCGATCCCCTCCTGCAGCAGCAGGGCGAGCGGGACCGGTGAGGTCGCGGCCCGTCCGCCGAGGACACCGAGCACGGTGACCACCAGCCCGAGGTACAGCACGCCCACGACCAGCAGGGTCAGCGTGGTCGCGCGGAGCATCGACCGGCGCGGATCGGCGAACTCCCCGGACAGGTGGCTGGCCGCCTCCCACCCCGCGAACGCGAAGAACAGCACTCCGGCGGCGTGCACCACGCCGAGCGCGCCGTGCGGGGCGAACGGCACGAAGTTCCCCCACGACAGTCGCGGTCCCGCCGTGACGATGGCGGTGGTCAGCAGCACGGCCAGCCCGCCCACGAGCACCACCTGCACCCGGCCGGACATCCGCAGCCCGCCGTGATTCGTCGCGAACGCCGCGGCCAGCAGGGCGACCGCCACCACCACCGCCCACGGGCGGCCGCCACCGACGGCGGAGGTGACGTAGTCCCCGCCGATGAGCGCGCCGGCCAGCGTGCCCACCGGAACGATGCCGTAGAACCACCAGCCGACGATCGCCGCGATCCGCGGCCCGAACGCCCGTCCGGCGAAGGTCGCGACCCCGCCGCCGTCCGGGTACCGCGACCCCAGGGCCGCAAACGTCAGCGCCACCGGCGCGCTCAGGACCAGCAGCGCCGCCCAGGCGAAGATCGAGGCGGGTCCGGCCGCCTCGGCGGCCAGGTGCGGCAGTGCCAGCACGCCCGGCCCCAGCACGGCCCCGACGAACAGCGCCGTACCCTGCGCCGTGCCCAGCCGGTGCTCGCGCGCCGGGGCGACCGCCCTCGCCGGTTCCTGTCGCGTCGACAGCGCCACGTCTTCTCCCCCATGCTCGAACGAAACGCCTTGACGCTAGCCATCCGGTCGGCGAGGACGACGGTTCACCGAACGTCTGTCCGGAATCGTGCGACTATTGCGGCCATGGACGAACTCGACGTTGAAATCGTGCGCCTTCTCCAAACGGATGCGCGGCAGTCCAACCGCGAGCTGGCGCGCAAGCTCGGCATCGCGCCGTCGACCTGCCTGGAACGGGTACGGACGCTGACCCGGCGGGGGGTGATCCGCGGCTACCACGCCGACATCGGCCTGGCCGCCCTCAACCGAGGCGTGCAGGGTCTGGTCTCGGTGAAGCTCCGCGTGCCCAGCCGCCCGTTCATCGACGCCTTCAAGGAGTTCGCGGCACGGCTCCCCGAGGTGCTGAGCGTGTTCGTCATCTCCGGCGACGACGACTTCCTCCTGCACGTGGCGGTGCAGGACCTCGACCACCTGCACGCGTTCCTGACCGACCGCCTCAGCAGGCGCCGGGAGGTCGCCGGATTCCGCACCTCGGTGGTCTTCCAGCAGGTCCGCAATCCGGTACTGGACCGCCTCGACGGCCCGGCCCCGGCCCTGTGAACCGGCCCCGTACAGGCGCGGGCTCGGCAGCCCCGCCCCGCCCCCTGAACCAGCTCCCGAACAGGCGCGGGCTCGGCAGCCCCGCCCCGCCCCGCGAACCGGCCCCGTACGGGCGCGGGCTTGGCGACCCCGCCGGTCGGCCTCCCGCGGCGGAACCGTCGCATGTCAGCAGGCAGACGAACGGCCCCGGGTCACCTGGTCTTCAGCAGGATCCCCGAGTTGGACACCGATTTCCCGGTGAACACACCGACGGCGGCCACCACCGCGCCGGCCACGGCGGCCAGCACGCCGGCACCATCGAGGTGGTGTCCCCAGGGGATGAACATCATCGCTCCGGCCGCCGTCAGCAGCGGCAGGAAGAGCGCGAGCCCCTTCAGCCTGCGATGCGACGCGAACCACATCGTTACGGCGATCGGGCCGAGCGTCCCGATCGCGACACCGCTCGCCAGGGGGATCCTCGCAGCGTAGTACTGCGCCAGGACGGTGCCGATGAAGCCGACCGCCAAGTACGGCAGGAACGTCAGCACCCATCCATACCGCTTCTCCAGCTTCACGATCCGAGACAGGATCACGTGCGCCGAGGGCGACCTCCGGACGGCGCGCAGGATGCGGGAGAAGACCCGGTCCCGCCATTTGGTGTCCGGGACGGCGTCACGCAGCCTCGGTTCGGTCAGCCTTCGCCGCCCCGCTACCAGCGCCATGCCGTAGATCGGCATGGTGAACAGGCTGATGACGGTGGTGGCCTGCAGAGCCGTCAGTTGATGCGCGGCCGTCAGCGGCTGCATCGTCACGCCCGACACACGTACGGCGAGCGACGATCCGAGATACGCGACTCCGGCCGTCAGCCAGACCGACCGACCGGCGCGGGTGATGAATCAGCCACCCGAATAACAGTCGACATCGGCCGTCAGGCCGATCCGACAATTCCTTCTCAGATTTCATAGTGAGATTTCCCTTTTTGTGTTGACTGCGTATGCTTTTGCGCTACGCGTGGCCGGAAGCCCCTTCCCGGATGGACACCGGGGGTGGAGTCTCCTTACGCTCGGTACCGTCCGGAGGGCGCGTTCGTCGGCAAGCGTCCGAGCAGCGAAGATCGTCGACTGC
Source organism: Actinoallomurus sp. NPDC052274 (assembly GCF_040679475.1). Lineage (NCBI taxonomy): Bacteria > Bacillati > Actinomycetota > Actinomycetes > Streptosporangiales > Thermomonosporaceae > Actinoallomurus > Actinoallomurus sp. NPDC052274. Next base: position 193,523 of record NZ_JBFAUT010000007.1, on the reverse strand, counting down.
CGCCCCTGCTCAGACCCATGAAGCCGACGGTCGGCTCCGATCGCCGCGACGAAGGGTCAAGGGCGGCGGCAGTCCGTGGCGGTGTCGAGTTCGGCGCAGTGGCGGACGATCCGTTCCACCACCTCGACGCGGTCGTACGGCGAGTGGCGCACGACGCCGAGACCGGGGGCGCGGTAGGAGATCGACCCGTCGCGCACCCAGACGTGCATTCCGGCGCGGACGCAGATGACGGCCATGCCGTAGCCGATGGCCAGTTGCAGCGGGCCGAGACCCCGGGCGGCGAGCAGGGCGTGGATCTCCTCCGCCGTCCGCCGCGCGGTGCTCTCGCCCGGCGTCACCAGCCCGGCCGGTACGGGCACGGTGAAGTAGACCGCCTTTCCCGGAACCGGACCGGCGCCCAGCCGCGACCGCGTCCGGTACATGCCCCACTCGCCGCCGTACTCCGCGGTCAGCGCGTCCACCACCTCGAAGCCGCGCCCGCCCTCGGCGTACGGCGGCGGCCGCAGTCGCCCGTCCGGGACCGGCCCGCGCCACGGCGCCGAGTCGTAGACGGCGAACACGACCTCCGGCTTCACGCGCCATCGCACGTACGCCCACAGCTCCGGCAGCCCGGCGATCGGCAGGTAGGCCGGGATCGCGCCGCCGTACGCGTGGACGTGGACGTTGGTCGCCAGCTCGGAGAGGGCGACGGCGGCGTCGTACGTCGTGACGGCGGGCATGCGCAGCTCGCCGAACACCGCCTTCAGCACGCCGCGCGCGAAGCCCGCCCCGGTGGGGCCCGGCGGAAGAGGCCAGGCGGCGCACCCGCCGGCCGGTACGACCTTCGGATCGACGCCGCCGATCGCTGTCACCATGCTCACCTCGCCGTCCGTCTGTCGAAATTCCTTTCCACAGCCTGGCCAACGGACCTCACATTCGGTAATGACTCGCTCTACACTCCGTTACATCTCGGCTAACCGGCCCCCGCCGGTTGCGAACACCTGTCAACGGAGGTCTTCCGTGCCGCGCAGATCGAGCCCCCTCGACCCGTCTTCGTCTCCCCTCGCCCTCTTCGGCGCGGAGCTGCGCTTGCTACGCGAGCGCGCCGGCCTGTCCCAGGACCAGGCCGGTACGAAGGCCAACTACAGCGGCTCCCACATCGGCGCGGTCGAGCGCGCCGAGGACATGCCGCTCCGGAAGTTCGCCGAGCGGATGGACGACGTCCTCGACGGCAGCGGCGTCCTACTGCGCCTCTGGGACGGCCTCCTCAAGCGCAGCGTCCATCCCCCGTGGTTCGACTGGCCGGTCCACGAGTCCGCCGCCGCAACGCTGCGGGCGTTCGAGTTCTCGGTCGTCCATGGCCTCCTGCAGAACGAGGAGTACGTTCGCGCGCTACTTGGCGACAACGAGGCGGCGGTTCAGGCGCGGCTTTCGCGACAGGAAATCCTCAGGCGGTCGGAGCCCGAGCCGCCGTTCCTCGTCTGCGTCCTGGATGAGAACGTTCTATGGCGGGAGGTAGGCAGTCCAGAAGTCATGCGCCACCAACTGCAGCATCTGGTCGAGGTCGTTTCCGAGCGCATCAGCGTTCAGATCGTTCGTTGCGGGATGCACCGCGGCATCAGCGGCTCATTCATCCTCGCGACACTCGACGATCGTTCCGAGGTAGCGTACATAGAGACAGCGGCACGCGGAATCACCACCGGCGACACCCAGGACATCAAGACGCTCACCGATAAGTTCGACTCGATTCGGTCGCGTGCGCTGCCAATTGACCAGTCCCTCGACCTGATCACGAGGACGGCGAAGGAACGATGGAGCTGAACACCCCCGAATGGCGCAAGTCGTCCCGCAGCACCGACAACGGCGGCGCGTGCGTCGAGGTCGCGGCGCTGCCGCTCACCAGCCGCGATCCGGCCCCCGCCGACCGCCCCTAGCCACATCCCCTGACAGAGGCGGCGAAGGAACGATGGCGCTGACCACCACCCCCGAGTGGCGCACGTCCACCCGCAGCGGCGACAACGGCGGAAACTGCGTCCAGGTCGCGCGCTGGCGCAAGGCCAGCCGCAGCGGCGACAACGGCGGGGCCTGCGTCGAGGTCGCGGTGCTACCGGTCGCCGGCGGCGACGCTGCCTGCGCCGGGCGCGGCTAGCGGCACCTCGTAGCGGGCGATCGGCGATCGCTCGTTCGCGGGTGGCCATGTCCGGCGGAGTCGCGCGCGGGCAGTCGTGGCCGGACGAGCGTTCGCGGGGTCGTGTCCGCGCTGGGCGTCCGCGTTCGGAAAATCGTTCGCGGCCGTGCCCTGTCCTGGAGAGACTGCCGAGCGTGGCCATAACTCAGCAGCTCGCCCGGGTCTCCGGGACCGAGCTCGACGCCTGCCGGGCGTCGGTCGAGACGTTGGACCTGCTGTGCTCATTCGACCTGCGACCGCGGTCGGATCATCTTGACCTCGACTGGTCCCCGGAAGGTCTCGTCCGGTCCTGCGAGGTCGCGGGGGTCGACGCCGCGACAGTCGCTGCGCTCCGCCGGTCGGTCGACGGAGACGACGAGGTCAATCCCGCGTACCGCGACTTCTCCGACTCCATCTGGACTCATCCGGTGACCGCGTTGGTGCCGGGCGCCGTCGCGGAGGTCGCCGCTCTACTGCGGCGGATCGAACCACGGGCCGTGCTCGACGCGCTTCCCGCCCACCCGGCGGAGGCGCTGGCGCGGATGGGCCGGAGCGTCGAGTTCCTCTCGGGCCATCCCCGCCGCTACCTCGAAGAGCACTTCACCGCCCTGCTCGCCTTCTACCGTGACACGGCGGAGCGGGGCCTGGCCGTCGTCCTCTGGTGGGACTGACCGATCCGAGCGAGCCCCTTCCTGTCCTTGGCGCGGTCCGGCGCGGCGGGCCGAAGTCTCGGAGAACTCCCCTACGGCCGCCCGAATCATCATGCTTCGCCCGCCTTTGTGGGCCCGGTCGCGAAGCATTGACCGAACTTTATGTGCGTCCCCATGACCCCGGCCGCACGCACGCGCACGGCGCGGCTGGGATGGGGGCGAAAGTCTCGGGAAACGCGCCCGCCACCGCCCGTTTCATCACGCTTTGCCCGCCTTAATGGGCCGGGAACTTAAAGCGTTCGCGACGCCGTATGTTCCTGACCTGCACTGTGGCTACGCCGACGTAGATGGTCCCCGTTCCGAGCAACTTCGGTGGCCTGGTGAGCATCTCTTCTCATGAGGTTGATGATCATGAGTGCTCGCCGCGCTCGACCGAACTCGGGGAGAGGCAGATGCAGAAGAGCCGACGGAAGTCGCGTGTACTGATCGCCGCGGTGGGCGTCGTGGGTGGTGTCGTGGCCGCCGTGACCGCCCTTGCGCCTTCCAGCCCAGCCCCGACCGCCACGGTCGACGCCGCTGCCAGAGTGACCGCCCACGCGCCGACCGCTTTCGGGACCGGCAAGGCGTCGCCCTTCCCCGCGACCGCTACGCCGCAGCCGTCCGCCAGGAACGCACGGCCCTGCGCGGCAGAGCACGCGAAGTACCACGGCACGGTGCTGAGAAGGTTCCCCGTCGTCGGTGACATGGGCGCGCCGAAGGGCGAACGAGGCGGCACCCTCATCGTCATGCGGTCCACCTCCTGCGGCACCGTATGGGCCGAGGTGAAGAAGGACGGGAAGTACCGAGGGGCGTACGGCACCACCGTCTGGATCGCCGCCTACGCCGACACGCCGACCGACCGCTGGAAGGTGGCCGAGAACGAGGCCGACGTGACCACGAGCGGCGTGCTCTCCACGAAGGCGGTGCCCGCGCTCGCGCACGGACGGATCGAGGCGGAAGCCGGCTGGGCTGGGAACGACTTCAGCTTCAACACTCCTCTCCGCAGCATCCGGTACTGACGGCCGTTGAGCGACGGGATCGTGCTCCCCTTGCCCGGTCGGCGAGCGCGGGATTGGGCCGGAGCGTCGAGTTCCAGCGGACCATCCCCACGCCTTCGAGATCACCTTCGAAGGCCGCCAGGCCGCCCCGCCGCCAGGCCGCCAGACCGCCCCGCCGCCTGACCGCCAGCCGCCAGGCCGCCGGCCGCAAGGCCGCCGGCCGCAACGACGAGTCGGGGCTGGACGAGGACGATGTGCGGGTCGCGGACCGCCGCCACATCGAGGAGCACCTCACCGCCCTGCCGGCCTTCAGCGTGACACGGCCGAGCGAGGCCGGGCCGTCGCCCGCTGGTGGCACCGGCCGACCCGAGCGAGCTTCAGTCCGCCACGAGCCGCCCAACGCGAGACACCGCCCTCACCGAGTCTTCGTACCCCCACCGGCGACCAAGCGGTACAGCACGTTGCCGCCGCTGTTGCCGCACCAAAGCCGACCATTCGGACAGCAGACCGGCGACATCGACGCCAACCTGTCAACACCGACAGCACCATGTCCTCAATGACGGCGACTCGGGACGTCAGCAGGCGGCGTCGCAGAACAGCGGTCGGCGATCGATCCCTTCGCCTCGATGCGGCGGACGGCACGATTCGGCGACCGGGCAGAATCCTCGGATAACCCACCCCGCCGCCGACCGGTTCATCACGCTTCGTCCACCTTTGCGGGCCCAGCTGCGCAGCATTCACCGAGACTTCTGCACGCCCACCGCCGCATACAAGGCACGGCGCGGCTGGGTGGTGGGCGAAACCTCGGAGAACCCACCCACCGCCGCGTGACATATCACGATTAACGCGCCTCGACAGGGCGGGCGGCACCCGGTTCACCGAGCATTCTGCGCGCCGCCCAGAACCCACGGCCGCCCGTCGGCGGTCGGCGGTCGGCGCGAACGCCTGACCTGCGGGGGCGCGTCGCCGAGGTGCGACTCACCGGAATTGTTGTGGTTGGGGGCAACTTCGGCGGCTTGTGGAGCATCTCCATTCATGAAGTAACGATCACGAGCGCTCGGTGCGCTCCGATCTCGGGGAGAGGCCCGGTGCAGACCAAGAACCGCCGCAGAATGCCCATGCTGATCGCCGTCGTGGGCTTCGCGTGCGTCGCCGCGGCCGTCGCGACCGCGTTCGCTCCTTCCAGGCCCACGCCGGCCTCCGCCGCGAAGGCCGCCGTGGCAGGCTCACATCGAGTGGGCGGCGTGCGACCGGCGGTCCTTCCCGCCCGATTGCTACGCCACCGGTGACGCGGCGGACGACCGACTCCGCGCCCCCCGACCGGGCACGGCCCCGCAGACAACCGACTCCGCGCCCCCGATCGGACACGGCCCCGCAGACAACCGACTCCGCGCCCCGTCTCGACCGACGCCGGCAGGCGTCGAGCTCGGCCTCGGAGACCCGGGCGAGCTGCTGAGTCATGGCCACGTTCGGCAGTCTCTCCGGGGCAGGGCACGGCCGCGAACGATTTTCCGAACGCGGACGCCCGGCACGGGCGCGACCGCGAACGCTCTTCTGGCCACGACCGCCCACGAATGACTCCGCCGGACATGGGAGCCCGCGAACGAAGCGATCGCGTACCGCTAGCCGCGCCCGGCGCGGGCCGCGTCGCCACCGGTCACCGGGAGCACCGCGATCTCGACCGGACCAGGAGTGCTGCCGCGCGTTCACATCTCGACGGGGAGCAGGTCGCGTTCGGCGAAGACCTTTTTAGCGACGAAGGTCGCGTTCAGGGCTCGCGGGAAGCCGCAGTAACCGGCGGAGTGCAGCAGCGCCTCGACGATCTCCTGCGGGGTCAGGCCGACGTTGAGCGCGGCGTTGATGTGCACTTCGAGCTGCGGTTCCGCTCCGCCGAGCGCGGTGAGCATGCCGAGGGTGACCAGCTGCCGGTCGCGCGGCGCCAGGCCGGGGCGCGCGTAGATCTCACCGAATCCCCAGGAGACGATCTGGTGGCCCAGTTCCGGCGAGATGTCGGCGAGGGAGTCGACGACCTTCTGCCCGGCCTCGCCCTCGATCTGCCGCAGAACGTTCAGGCCGTGCTCGTACTTCTCTTCGCGGGTCATCGTCAACTCCCTGGTCTTTCGTCATGGTCGGCCGGCTTCGTGCCGGCACGTCGATGACGGTAGGACTTCGAGCGCGGTCTAACGCAAACCCGGGGCGGCCAGCTCGCGCACGACACCGACGAAGCCGTCGACCAAACGTTCGTCCGTGCCGGTGGGCCAGGCCAGCGCGACCCGGAGCGGCTCGACGTCGGTGAGCGGCACCCAGACCAGGGCGGGGCGGGCGTAGTACCGCGCCATGCTGGTGGACGCGAAGCAGATCGCCGCTCCCTCGGCGACCTGTTCCAGCATCTCCTCGACGTTGTCGTTGGTCGGGCCCCAGCGCGGGGCCGAACCGTCCGGCCGCGGATTCACCGCCCACCAGTCGACCCATGCGCGCGGCGCGCGTTCGGTCCACATCAGGGGCTCGTCCTTGACGTCGAGGATCGACAGCTCCGCACGGTCGGCGAGCGGGTGACCGGCGGGGAGGCCGACGACCCGCTGTTCGGTGTGCACGACCTCGCTGTGCATGCCCGTCAGGTCGGCGGGCAGCCACACGAAGGCGACGTCCACCCGGCCGTCGCGCAGCGCGGCCGCCTCCTCGCCCCAGTCGAAGCGCTTGGGCTCGACCCGCACGCCCGGGTGGCGGCGGGCGAACTCCGCGCGGGCGCGCGTGGTCAGCTCGCCCGCGCCGCTGGCCTCGAATCCCACGCGCAGCACGCCCGTGGCGCTACGGCGGTGGCGTTCGGCCGCGGCGGTGACGCGGTCGGCCTGCTGGAGCGTCCGGCGGACCTCGAGGAGGACGTCGCGCCCTGCGGCCGTCGCGGTGACGCCTCCGGCGTGCCGGTCGAACAGCCGCACGCCGAACTCCGCCTCCACGTTCTTGAGGGCGTACGAGAGCGCGGGCTGGCTGACGTACAGCCGCTCGGCGGCGCGGCCGAGGTTCCCCTCGTCGTCGATCGCCACCAGGTACCGCAACTGCCGCAGCTCCACGCTGCGATCATAAGCCGCCTTTATGACTCAAGCGATCTTCTGTCTTGGACGCTCCGGCCGGCTCGCTGCCATAACGGAGGCATCTCACTTCGACAGGAGTTCATGACATGAGCGTTGAGAGCACGCGTACGGCGAGCGGCAGGGTCTGGCTGATCACGGGGGCGTCCTCCGGCTTCGGCCGGGCGATCGCCGAGGCGGCGCTGGCCGCCGGTGACACCGTCGTGGCCGCCGCCCGGAAGCCGGAGGTGCTCGACGACCTCGTGGCCGCGCACCCGGACCGGGTGAACGCCGTCCGGCTGGACGTCACCGACACCGCACGGATCGCCGCCGTCGTCGCGGAGGTGCTGCTCTGGTACGGCCGGATCGACGTCCTGGTCAACAACGCCGGACGCAGTCAGATCGGCGCGGTGGAGGAGACGACCGACCGGGAGTTCCGGGATCTGATGGACGTGCACGTCTTCGGGCCCGCCGCGCTGGTCCGCGCGGTGCTGCCGCACATGCGCGAGCGGCGTTCCGGGGCGATCGTGCAGCTGAGCTCGATGGGCGGCCAGTTGTCGTTCGCCGGATTCGGGGCGTACTCGGCGACCAAGTTCGCCCTGGAGGGCATGTCGGAGGCGCTGGCCGAGGAGGTCGCCCCGTACGGGATCAAAGTGCTGATCGTCGAGCCGGGCGCGTTCCGTACGAGCCTGTTCGGCGGCGCGCTGTATCGGTCCGCCGCCATGGACGCCTACGCCGAGACGGTGGGCGCGACCCGCTCCATGGCGGAGGAAGCACACGGCAAGCAGCCCGGCGACCCGGCCAAGGCCGCCGCCGCCATCCTGACGGCGCTGGACGCGGAGCGGACGCCGCTGCGGCTGCCGCTGGGCGACGACGCGGTGGACGCGCTCGTCGCGCACGCCGACGCCGTCCAGCGGGAACTGCGGGAGTGGGAGCCGGTCTCGCGCGGCACCGGCTTCGACTCCTGACCCTGCTCGCCGGGCTCGGGAAGGTCGCCCCTTCCTTCGGCGGAGTCGCGTTCCGCGGCGGTCAGAACAGCGAGGGCGTCAGCATCCACAGCAGCTCGGCGTCCTCGTCCGCCGACGGGTTGCGCCAGCTCTTCTTCTCCCGGCCGGTGAAGGTCAGGGAGTCCCCGGTCCGCAGCAGGAAGACCTCGCCGTCGAGGGTGATCTCGAACGAACCCCGCGTGACGTGGATGAACTGCGCGTCCGACCGGGTTCGATAGGGCGGATCCCCGTCCTCCTCGCTGTTGCCGCCCGGCGCCACCGTCGAGTGGAGCACCTGGATGCTGCGGTTCGGCCGGGGTGTGAGCAGGAAGTCCCGCACCCCGGTGCCGCCGAAGTGCAACGCGGGCCTGCGGTCGGCCGGCACCAGCCCGGTCTCCTCCTCGTCGAACAGCTCTCCCACCCGGACGCCGAGCACCTCACAGATCCGCAGCAGCGAGGCGACCGACACGTTGGCCCGGTCGCGTTCGACCTGGGACAGGAAGCCCTTGGTCAGTCCGGTCTCCTGCGCGAGCCGCTCGATCGTCAGCTCACGCTGCCGTCGCACGCGCCGCAGCCGGTCTCCTATCCGCGGCCGCACACCGGATGCCGGCTCGGAGCCACGGTCGCCGCGCGGCTCGAGTGCGTCGGTGCCCATAGAACCTCCCAAAATCTCTCTTGGCAAACTTAGTTTAGTCAGGGCATACTCCCCGGGACAGGTCCCCTACTCCTACTCCGGAGCCATCAATGCTCTCGCAGACGACCACGTCGCCGCCGACGCGCGGTCGGCGGGGATCGACCGGGAGCGCCCGGACCACGGCGCCTCTCCCCGTGCTGATGCGCCATCCCGCGTTCCGCCGCTTCTGGACCGCACAGACGATCTCCTACCTCGGCGACCAGGTGACGGTGGTGGCACTGCCGCTCGTGGCGGTCCTCACTCTCGGCTCGTCCGCCCTCGAGACCGGCCTCCTGACGGCCGCCGGGACAGCGCCGAATCTGTTGTTCTCACTCCACGCCGGGGCGTTCGCCGACCGGTACGGACGACATCGCGCCCTGATGGTCTGCGCGGATCTGGCCCGTGCCGCGCTGCTGGCCACGGTGCCCCTGGCGTTCTGGTTCGGCGCGCTGAGCCTCCTCCATCTCTACGTCGTGGCGTTCCTGGCCGGAACCCTCGCCGTTCTGTTCAACGTGAGCGCCGCCGGGCTCTTCGCCGCCGTCGTGCCACGCGACTCGTACGTGCAGGGCAACTCGCTCATCCGCGGCAGTTACTCCTTCTCGTGGGTCGCCGGGCCGAGCGCCGCCGGCGTACTGATCCAGGTGATGTCCGCGCCGCTCGCGTTGATCGTCGACACCGTCTCCTTCATCGGATCGGCGCTGCTGCTCCGGTCGATCCCGCCGGCCGACCCGGTGGATCGAATGGCCTCCGGCTCCGGTGTCCGCGACGGACTCGCATTCGTGCGCCGGACACCGGCCCTCCTCGCCAAGTTCGCCGCCGAGACCGGTCTCAGCTTCTTCCACTCGGTGTACTTCGCCTTGGTCATGGTCTTCGCCACGCACGCTCTGGGCCTGCCGGCCGGGCTCATAGGCCTCGCGCTCGGCGTCGGGTCCTGCGGAGCACTGCTCGGATCCGCGGTGGCCGGCGGGACGAGCCGACGTATCGGGTTGGGGCGCTCATACGTGCTCGGGGCGCTTCTCTATCCCGCCGCACTGGCCTTGGTCCCGCTCACCACGACCCGGGAATGGGCCGCCGTCACACTTCTGGCCCTGGCGCAGTTCGGAGGCGGCTTCGGCCTCATGCTCTGTGACATCGGCGGCAACGCCATCCAGCAGGCACTCACGCCGGACCGCCTGCGATCCCGCGTTCATGGCGCGTACCTGACGTTCAACGCGGGCGCGAGGCCGCTGGGAGCGCTCGCCGGGGGCGTGCTGGGCGCCCGGGTAGGACTACGCCCGACCCTCTGGCTCGCCGTGCTCGGCGGGGTCGCGTCCGTCGTGCCGCTGCTCCTGTCCCCGCTCTTCCGGATGCGCGGCCTTCCCGCGCAGATGAACCTTCCACGAGAGGTCGAATCATGACAACACCGACCAACGCCATGGGCGTTCGTATCGAGCCGTGGGCCGAGGGCGACCTCAATCTGCTCCGGCGGATCAACGCCCCCGAGATGATGGAACATCTCGGCGGCCCGGAGAGCGAGGAGAAAGTCCGCGCCCGGCACCAGCGTTACCTGAAGCCGGGAGACCACGGCTCCGAGGCGATGTTCCGCGTCGTGGCGCTGCCCGAAGAGCAGGCCGCCGGCAGCATCGGTTACTGGGAGCGCGACTGGCGGGGCGAGACCGTCTACGAGACGGGGTGGAGCATCCTGCCCGAGTTCAGCGGCCGGGGCCTGGCGACCGCCGCCGGGCGGCTCGTCGTCGAGCGCGCCCGCGCGGAGCGCCGGCATCGGTTCCTGCACGCGTATCCGTCCGTCGACCACCCGGCCTCCAACGCGATCTGCCGCAAGCTCGGCTTCACCCTGCTGGGGGCCTGCGACTTCGAGTACCCGCCGGGGCACCTCATGCGCTGCAACGACTGGCGCCTGGAGCTCTGACCCCGGCGGACACGTCCGAGCCATGATCGAACATTCGTTTGAAGGCATGCGTAGACTCCTGGTATGACCCGCGCTTTTCAGGCGTCGCTGCTGGACTCCGACGACGAGATCGGACTGCGCCCGCTCGGTCCGTCGGTGCACCGGACGCCGCTCGACCGCGGCGCCTGGATCGACGTGCGCCGGGGCTGGGTCACCGGCGCCGACACCCTCTTCGAACGGCTTCGGGACACCGTGCCGTGGCACGCCGAGCGCCGGCACATGTACGACCGGGTCGTCGACGTGCCCCGCCTGCTGAAGTTCTACGACGAGGGCGAGACTCTGCCCGATCCGGCGCTCGACGACGCGAAGCGGGCGCTCGACGCGCACTACGCCGCCGAGCTCGGGGAGCCGTTCCGCACCGCCGGGCTGTGCTTCTACCGCGACGGCCACGACAGCGTCGCCTGGCACGGCGACACGATCGGGCGTGGCAGCACGCAGGACACGATGGTGGCCATCGTCTCGGTCGGCGCGCCGCGCGCGCTGACGCTGCGCCCGCGCGGCGGCGGCGAGTCCCTGCGGTTCGAGCTCGGCCACGGCGACCTCATCGTGATGGGCGGCAGTTGCCAGCGCACCTGGGAGCACGCCGTGCCGAAGACGACCCGGCCCTGCGGCCCCCGCATCAGCGTCCAGTTCCGACCGCGCGGCGTCCGCTGAACCCGGAACCGTCCGCCCCGAACCGTCCGTCCTACCTGGTTCGGCGCCCGCGCGAATAGCCGGGCGAATGCGGGACATACTCGGTGTGTCCCCGACCCTTCGGAGGAGCAATGGCCTGGCTCGGCGCCCTCGTCCTCTTCGTCGGCGCGATTCTGACCTTCGCCGTCGGTGGTGACATCGGGGCCTTCGACGTCCGCACGTTCGGCGTCGTCGGGATGGTCGTCGGCGGCGTCCTGCTCGTCCTCGGCATCCTGCGGCTGCGTCGCCGTCCCCGGGTCGCCGGGCGGCGCTCTCCCGCCCGTGGCCTCCGTGCCGGGGTTCAGGCGCGGGTGCAGGACCGGGTGTACCGGACGAGCAAGGGCAAGATCATCGCGATGATCGCCGTGGTCATCTACATCCTCTCCCCCATCGACCTGATCCCGGACGTTTTCCTGCCGTTCGGGATCGTCGACGACGCGACGGCGTTCACCTGGCTGCTGTTCGCGATCGGTCAGGAGGTCTCCCGCAAGCGCCGCAGCACGCTCAGCCCGTGACCGCCCGCAGGACGCTCAACTCGTAAGCGCCGCAGCACGCTCAGCCCGTGACCGCCGCAGCACGCTCAGCCCGCAAGCGCCGGAGGACGCTCAGCCCGTGAGCGCCGCGCGGGCGGACGACGCGTCCGCGCGGTACCGGCCGGGCGCGGTCGTGAACTCGCGCTTGAACGCCCGCGCGAACGCGAACTCCGAGGTGTAACCGGTGCGCTCGGCGACCGCGCAGCGGAAGGTCGGTCTCCCGTAGCAGCCTCGCCGCGATCGTCATCCGCCACCACGTGAGGTAGCCCAGCGGCGGCGTGCCGACCATGCTCGTGAAACGCCGGGCGAAGGCCGCTCTGGACAGACCGCCCCGGGCGACCACGGCCCCGCGTCACTCGGCGTGCCCGGCTCGGGCGAGGAGATGCCGGTCACCACGTTCGGGCTGCCCGGCGTGGCCACCGTGCCGCGCCACGTTCCCGCACGCCGGGTCCGGAGCGTCATCCGGGCCGACGTGGCGGCGCTCTTCCGCGGCCTGACGCCGGAGGTCGTGGAGAGCGTCCCGGAGGTCCTGGACGACGGGGCCCGGCGCGCCGGGCAATGGCTGATGGCGGTCCGGGCCGACGACGGCCGGGGCGACCGCGCCGAGGGATGGGTCACCGACCCGACGGGTACGGCCTGACCGCGGTGATCGCCGTCGAGGGCGCCCGGCGGCTCGCCGCGGACGAGGGAGGCGTCGGCGCCGCCGGGCGGGGCCGGGCGGGGGGGGTTGACGCCCGCCCAGGCGTTCGACCCGGCGGACTTCCTCGGCTTGCTCGCCCCGCACGGTGTCACCTGGCAGGTCTCGGCGGTACCGGGTCAGGGGACGACGACGCGGTAGTGGGTGGTCAGCCGCCCGTCATCGTCGAGGACGTGGAAGGCGAAGGCGGGCGGGATCTCGTGGTCGACGAGACCGTCCGTGCCCGCCGTACCCGTCTCCCAGGGCAGCCGGACGGTCGAGACGACGCCCGGCGCGACCAGCAGCGGCCGACCGGCGAACGTCGTCGCCGCAGGCGTGTGGGCGTGGCCGCAGACGATGGCGGCGACGTTCGGATGGCGGGCGACGAGCGCGGCGAGCCGGTCCTCGCCGAACTGCCGGATCCCGTCGACGTACGGGATGTGCAGTACGACCGGCGGATGGTGGAACGCGACCAGGACGGGCGTGGTGGGCGGTGTCTCGGCGAGCACCGCCTCCAGCCAGGTCAGGGTCTCCTCGTCGAGGCGGCCGTCGTCCCGGCCGGGGATCGACGAGTCGCACAGCGCGAAGACGGCGCCCGGTGCGCGGTGCACCCGGTTGATCGGCCCGTCGGCGGCCGGCTCCCCGAGCAGCGCCGTCCGGAACGCCGCGCGTACGTCGTGGTTGCCCGGACACGTGAGCACCGGGTGCCGGGAGGCCAGGAGCTTGCGCGCCTCCTCGTACTCGGCCGGGAGCCCGTGGTCGGCGATGTCGCCGGTGACCAGGACGGCGTCCAGGTCGTACGGCAGCCGGTCGAGGTAGGCGAGGACGGCGCGCGTCCGCGCCGCCGCGCGCGGGCCGCCATCGAGGTGCGTGTCACTGAGGTGCGCGAAGACGATCACACCGTGAACGTACGCCGTGGGCGGGAGCGGGTTAAGGGCCACTCGGCCCCGACCGCCGCCGACCACCCCGCCCGGCCCGCGTCGCCGTCCGCCGGCCTGGACGCGCCCACCTGTCACGCGGCGGCGGAGGCGTCAGCCGGAGGCGGTCGTGTAGCTCACCGGGGTGTAGGCCGGGCCGCAGGTGCTCGCGCAGGGGAGCGAGAACGAGTAGACGCGGCCGCCGCCGACCAGGGCGTCGGAGGCGTCGACGACCCGGATCCGGTAGTCGCGCCCGCCGGTCGCGGTCGGGGCGATGACGTACGCCTGGCCCATGTCGCCGTCCATGGTGGCGTTCCGCCAGGAACTCCCGTCGTAGTACTGCACGCCGTGGATGCCGTTCGGCAGGTGGGAGACGGCGATGACGGGCCACCAGACCTGGGCGTTCTGCAGGAAACCGATCTTTATGTCGCCGCTGTAGCCGGGCGCGGGCACGAACTGCCAGCTGATATGCCGGTTGTTCCAGTGGTTCGGGTACATGTCGCCGACCGGGGCGCCGCTCTTGACGAACCGGTTGAGCGACGCCTGCGACAGGTCGAGGTGGTACGGGTCGTCCCGGCACCAGGCGTTGCCGTCGGCGCAACTGTCGGCCACCAGCATGGTCAGCGTCGCGCCGTCGTAGGCGTCGGCGGTCCAGGAGCCGTTCCGGCAGAAGGGCTGGTTCGGCGCTCCGTCGTTGACGCCGGTGCAGTAGTCGCCGATCGTCACCTGCACGTAGCGGCCGCAGTTCTGGCCGTTGGCGAAGACGCCCATCCGGGCGGCGTCCGACGCCGGGATGGGGCGCGGGTAGCCGTTGTAGTCGTGCGGCGTGTTGAAGACGTTGAGCGCGACGAAGTCCTGGCTGTCCAGGTTCTCCTGCGGCAGCCCGCATCCGCCGTACGGCGAGCCAAGCCCGGTGAACCACGTCGCATTGCCGGTGACCGGGGACGACGCCGCCCGCGCCGCCCCGCCGACGCTTCCAGCGGCGAGTGCGTGCGATCCCGCCGGGGACGCGCAGGCGAACGCCAGCGCGCTCAGCACCGTCAGCGACGTGCGCAGCCGCCCGCGGTTCCGCTCGGGCATCTCGGCCTCCAGGGGTCAGAACACCGGGTTCCAGCCGTCCGAGCCGGCCAGGTAGGCGTTGGGGGTGTAGGAGGGCGCCTGGGAGGCGCCGAGCTGGGGCCGGTTCGCGTTGACCGCCGCGCCGGTGCCCGTGTTCGTGTACTCGGAGAACCGCGCGCTCCGCCACGAGAAGCCCGACATGTCCGTCCAGGGGTCGTCCCGGATGTGCGCGCCGAGCGTGCACTCGCGGAACAGCACCTGCCCGACCGCGTGCGCGTCACCCGACGGATGCCAGGGGCGGCCCAGGTAGACCGACTTGGCCGGCGCGTCGCTGGTCAGCGTCGAGCGGTAGAAGAGCAGGCCGTACGGGTTGGTGTCGGTCGTGGCCGCCGCCGTGACGTACCCGTTGTCGGTCGAGGAGCCGCGGCTCAGCGAGTGGATCTCCGTACGGTCGAACACCGCGGTTCCCCGGCCGAAGATGAAGTCGACGTCGCCCTCGACGTAGGACTTGCGGATGTAGGACCGGCCGACGGTGCCCGTGCCCGCCGTCCACAGCAGCAGCGTGTCCTGGTCGCCGAGGACGCGGACGTTGCTCAGCACGGCCCGGTCCGCGTTCAGGTCCAGGGCGACCGCTTGCGAGCTTCCGTTCTTCGCCTCGTCGTAGTCGTTGGCGAAGGTGAGGTTCTCGGCGCGGAAGTCGTTCGCGGACACGGCGACGGTCGCGCTGCCCTGCGTGCCGTACGTGCTCGCCGCGTGGTTCTCGACGATGACGACCTGGTCGCGGCCCGACCCGACGCCCTTGAGCGTGACGTGCGTCTTGGCCGACGGGATCGAGACGGTCCCCCGGTAGGTGCCCGGCTTGATGTCGATCTCGTAGCCGCCGCCACTGGAAGGGGCGGCGTTGACGGCGGCCTGCACGGTGGTGAAGTTCCCGCTGCCGTCCGTGGCCACGGTGACGACCGTGGCCGCCGACACCGGGCCGCCGTACGACGCGACCGCCGTCAACGCCGGCGACACGACGACCCCCACTGCACCGACGCGTCGCATCTGGGACATCCCGCCTCCCGAGAGTCGACCGGGTGAGCGTGGCCCGGTCAGGAGCAGGTTCCGGTCCCGGGAACGCCGCGTCAAAGCCGGGCCGCGCACCGAGGTCGGCCGACACGGCCGCCTCCGTGCGCCGCCGCAGGTCACCGGCCCGGCGGACGACCGGACGGGGGCGGGTCCGCACTGAAAGTTTCACCGGCGCCGGGCGCCCCGGTCATCGCGGTGAACGACTGGACGAACGAGGTGAGCAACCGGGCGAACGCGACCCGGTCCTCGTCCGGCCAGTCGGCCATCGCCCGCGCGAACATCTCCTGCCGGAACCGGTGTATGAGGGCGAGTTGCTCCCGGGCGAGATCGGTGAGCGCGACGGGCGTGCGGCGTCCGTCCCGCTGGTCGGCGAGGCGGACGAGCAGGCCGGCGTCGACCGCGCGGGCCACGAGCCGGCTCGCCCTCGGCTGGTCGACGTCGAGCGCCGCCGCCACCTCCGTGATCGTGCAGGGCCGTCCCATCCCCTCGATCGCGTCCAGCACGCCGAAGACGGTCGGATCGAAGGTGACGCCGTCGAGGTCCCGACCCACCCTGCTCAGCGCGCGGCGCGTCTGGCTCCGGCGGATGGCGACCATGGCGCGCTCCACCGCGATCAGTGCTTCTCGTTGCCGCTCCGCGTCCATGGATGTTAGTTTACAAATACTTGTACTTTTACATGAAAGCGAGGCGGCAATGCAGCAGTACCCCGACGTCCGACAGCACCGCCCGTTCGGCTACTGGGTGAAGGAGATCGATCGCCGCATCGAGGAGATGGGCCGCCGGGTCCTCGCCGAGCATGGACTCGACCGGCGGCTCTGGCAGGTGCTCAACACGATCGCGAGCGGCCCGATCGGCCCGGACGACCTGGACCGGGCGCTCGCGCCGTTCCTCTCGGCGGACGAGCCCACCCTCCGGCCGTACGTCGATGACCTGGCCCGGCGCGGATGGGTGTCCCGGAGCGGCGAGGGCGACCTCACGCTCACCGACGCCGGCCGGGACGCGTACGCCCGCGCGCGCGAGCGGATGTACGCCGCGCGCGCCCGCGTGGTCGAGGGCCTGTCGCCGGAGGACTACGACACCCTCATGGACCTCCTGGAGAGGATCGCCGGCAACCTCGGCGCCGAGGTCGCCGCCTGACCACCCACGCGGGCGGTGATTCTTACGGAACGCGGACGGCTCGCCGCCGTTCCCGATCGGGCCTCCCGGCCGCGGTTAGCGTGCGGACATGCGCGTACTCGTGACCGGCTCCGCCGGGTTCATCGGATCCCACATCGTCGAGGAGTTCCGGGAGCACGGCCATGAGGTGCGCCTGCTCGACCTGCGGTCGGGCGAGGACGTCCGCGACGCCGTCACCGTCGGGCGGTGTCTCCTCGGCGTCGACGCGGTCTGCCACCAGGCCGCCAAGGTCGGGCTGGGCGTCGACGTCTCCGACCTGCCCGCGTACGCCTCGGCGAACGTCCTCGGCACGGCCGTCCTGCTCGCCGGGATGGCCGGGGCGGGCGTGCGGCGGCTCGTCCTCGCCTCGTCGATGGTCGTGTACGGCGAGGGGGCCTACGACTGCGCGGCGCACGGCCGGGTACGGCCCGGACCGCGCGCCGAGAAGGACCTGGCGGCGGGGCGGTTCGAGCCGCGGTGCCCGGTGTGCGGCGCGGTGCTGACGCCGGGCACCGTCGGCGAGGACGCGCCCGTCGATCCCCGGAACGCCTACGCCGACTCCAAGCTCGCCCAGGAGCACCTCGCGGCGTCGTGGGCCCGGACGACCGGCGGGACGGTGATGGCGCTGCGCTACCACAACGTGTACGGCCCTCGGATGCCGCGCGACACCCCGTATGCCGGAGTCGCCGCGATCTTCCGCTCGGCCCTGGAGCGCGGTACGGCGCCGCGCGTCTTCGAGGACGGCGGGCAGCGCCGCGACTTCGTCCACGTGCGCGACGTCGCCCGCGCGAACCTCCTGGCGCTCGAGGCGGGCGGGCCGCGCCTCGGTGAACTGCGGGCGTACAACATCGCCAGCGGCGAGCCGCGTACGGTCGGGGAGATGGCGGTCGCGCTCGCCAAGTCCTGCGGCGGGCCGACCCCGACCGTCACCGGTGAGTACCGGCTGGGCGACGTCCGCCACATCGTCGCCGCTCCCGATCGGGCCCGTACGGAGCTCGGCTTCGGCTCCACGGTCTCCTTCGAGGACGGCATGGCCGAGTTCGCCACCCGCTCCTGAGCCCGTACCGAAGACTCGGTGAACTCCCGCCGCCAGGGCGCTCTGCCCCGGTACGCCCCGCGCGGGGCGGGAGTTCGCCGAGCTTTCGGGCGGACGCTCAGTGGTCGGGGAACTCGATCTCGGGCGACTCGTCGGCGGCGAGAAGGAAGTACCCGAGGAACGTCACGCCGTCGTCCCGGGCGTCGAACCGCGCGATACGGGCACCCTCCGGCTCGTAGAACACGTCTCCGGGACCGAGTACGGAGGCCGCTTCGCCGTCGATCTGATAGACCACCGACCCCGTCTCGATGCTGCCGAACACCGGGCCGTTGTGCACATGCAGGCCGGCCGCGTAACCGGGGGCGATGGTGATGCGCCGGACCTCGACCCGGTGCGTGCTCCGCGGTGCCGGCAGGAGCTGGTCGAGCACCACCGAGCGGCTGATCGGCGGGACGCCCTCGGCGTCGGCGGCGTGGGCGTCGCCGTGGTACTCGCCGTCGGGGACCGGGTCTCCGGCCTCGGGAGCCGCACCGTCGCCGGGGATCGGCTCGATGGCCAGGTGGGTCATGGAAACGGTGGGGGCGGCGCCGTGCCAGTGCCATTCACCGGGTGCGATGTGCACGGTGTCGCCGGCGTGGATCGTCTCGACGGGTCCGCCGCGGCGTTGCACTCGTCCGGTCCCCTCGGTGACGACGAGCACCTGCCCGAGCGGGTGGCGGTGCCACACGGTGCGGGCGCCGGGGTCGAAGCGGACGCTGTCGATCTGAGTGCGCGCTCCTCCCTCGGGTTCGGCGACGGGCTCGATCCAGGCGTCGCCCGTGAACCACTGGGACGGACCGGCGGCGCCGGCGGCAGGCCTGCGGGTTATGCGCATGATGTCGTGATGTTCCTTCGGTCACCGACAGTGTGTGATCACCTCAGGAGTGTACATACTAGTAGGTACAGAACGCGTCTGATCCAGACTCGTCGACACTGCTTGGCGCGAGCCTCCTGATCAGACGCCGAGCGGCAGGCGGACGACGAAGCGGCAGCCGGCGCCCGCGTTCGAGACGCCGATCTCGCCGGCATGCGCCTCGACGATGCCACGGGCGATGGCCAGGCCGAGGCCGGCCCCGCCGCCGGGCGTGCGCGCGGCCTCCCCGCGGAACGCCACGTCGAACAGGCGTGGCAGGTCCTCGTCCGGGATCCCGCCGCAGGCGTCGGACACCGTGACGTACGCCATCCCCTCCTCGGCGCCCGCCACGATCTCCACGCCGCCGTCCTCCGGCGTGTGCCGGATCGCGTTGACGACGAGGTTGCGCAGGGCACGGCCGAGTTCGGCGGCGTCCACCTCCACCGGCAGCACGCCCTCGGCCTGCCCGCGGAGTCGTACGCCCTTCGCCCGGGCCAGCGGCTCGGTCCCGGCCACCGTCTCCGACACCAGGTCGCCGAGGCCGACCCGCTGCCGGGACAGCCGCAGCGCGCCGGCGTGGATCCGGGACAGCTCGAACAGGTCGTCCACCATCGCGGTGAGCCGGTCGGTCTCCGCCCGCATCTGCGCGTGGTACCGGCGGACGGTGACATCATCGGCCACGACCTCGTCCTCCAGGGCCTCCGCCATGGCCCGCAGCCCGGCCAGGGGGGTGCGCAGGTCGTGGCTCACCCAGGCGACGAGTTCACGACGGCTGGTCTCCAGGGCGCGTTCGCGGGCGCGGGCCGCGTCGAGGCGCTCGTACGCGGCGGACAGCTCCGCGCCGAGCTCGGCGAGTTCGGCGGGCAGCCGGCGCTCCGGCGGGCCGAACCGGCCGCTCTCCCCCGCCACCCGTACGGACACCAGGAGCGACCGGGTGCCGCCGATGAGCCGGCGACCGAGCAGCAGCGACACCCCGAGTCCGACGAGCCCGCCGATCACGGTGACGGTGAGCGCGACGGACCGGTCATGGTCGCTGATCAGCATCTTCAGGGTGATCGCCACGATGCCGGCGACCGTGGCCAGGACGGTCGCGGCCGACACCACGGCGAGCAGGGCGGTGATGGACCGCCCGCGCAGCGCGTACAGCGCCGAGACGCCGACCGCGCCGACGAGCAGCGCTGCACCGGCGGCGTACGCCACCACCTCGACGAACGCGGTGAAAGGGATCATGTGAGCGGCTCGAATCGGTAGCCGACGCCCCAGACGGTCAGGATCCGGCGGGGCGCGGTGGGGTCCTGTTCGATCTTCTCTCGCAGCCGGCGGACGTGGACGGTGACCGTCGACGAGTCGCCGAACTCCCAGCCCCAGACCTTCTGGAGCAGGTCCGTGCGGGTGAACGCCTGCCGGGGATGGCGCATCAGGAACGCCAACAGGTCGAACTCCCGTGCCGTCAGCGAGACCTCCTCGCCGCCGAGCCGTACCTCGTGCGCGGCCGCGTCCACCGTCAGGTCGCCGTCGGTGATCGTCTCGCCGGTCGGCGCGAGCGCGCCGCGCGCCCGGCGCAGGACCGACTTCACGCGCAGGGCCAGCTCACGTGGGCTGAACGGCTTCGTGACGTAGTCGTCGGCGCCCGTCTCCAGGCCGATGAGCCGGTCGGTCTCCTCGCCCAGCGCGGTGAGCATGACGATCGGCACCGGCCAGCGTTCGCGGAGCCGCCGGCACACCTCCAGGCCGTCGATGCCGGGCAGCATGAGGTCCAGGACGACCAGGTCCGGGGGCCGTTCCTCCGCGGCGCGCAGCGCGGCGTGCCCGTCGGCGACGCAGACGACCTCGTGCCCGTCGCGGAGAAGATAGCGGGACACGACGTCGGCGACGGTCGGATCGTCGTCCACCACCAGCACGCGCCCGATCTCGGATCTCACCATGGCGACCTCACGAGTGCCTGGATCGTCAGCGCGGTGACGGCCTGCGCGAGGAGCAGCGTACGGGCCGGCGGGCGGTGGACGGCGCACGCGGCCGTCATCCAGGCCGCGTACGGGATCCAGATCCGTTCGACCTCGCCGCGCGTCACACCGGACAGGTCGAGGGCGATCATCCCGACCAGCGCGGCGGCGACCGGCCAGCCGAGTCGCCCGTCATCGACCGGGCCCGTACGGCGGGCCGTCGAACGGGCGAGCGCGACCGCGCGCCCGAGCACCGCCGGAAGGGACACCGCGGTCGCGGGGCCGATCAGCAGCGCGAGCACGGACAGGTCCCCGAGCAGGAAGTAGGCGTACGGCCGCGCGCGGGCTCCCCCGCCCGCCGCCCAGGCGGCATGCGTCCCCGCGACCCCCTCGAACCAGGAGAATCCCGCGACCGTGCAGGCGACCGGAACGACCAGGCAACCGACGGTCAGAGCGGCGAGGACCGGGCGCGGCGGTCGCGTCAGCACCAGGACGGCCAGCGGAAGCGCGAACATCGGCAGCAGCCCGTAGCTCAGGTACGGCAGCGAGCCGAGCAGCACCCCGCCCGCGAACGCGACGGCGAGCCCCCTTCCATCCTGTCGAGCGGCATGCCCCGCAGCGGGCTGCGCGACGGACCGTGCGACGGGCGGTCCAGCGGGGCGCGTGGGGGGCGGCCCTGCGGCCCCCGCGATGGGCGCTCCAGCGGCCCTTGCGGCAGGCGGTGCAGCGGACGCTGCGGCGGGCGGTACGGCGGGGCGCGTGGCGGCCACGGTGACGAGGGCGACGGCCCAGGCCCCGACGCCGAGGAACAGGGCGTCCACACTGGTGGCGACCCACAGGGCCGTCGGCGCGAGGACGAGGAACGGGACCGCGCGGCGAGCCGTCTCGGCACCGGCCAGTCTCCGGACGGTGACCGCGATGGCGGCGGCGGCCGAGCCGCCCACCACGATCACGAGGGCGGCCGCCCAGCCCGCGTCGCGCAGGCCCGCGTGCCGGAGCCCCCAGAGGATGAGGGTGGGCAGGGGCGGGTGGCCCTTGACGTGCGTGGGGTACGCCTGCATGTCCCGTGTGAAGCCGCGCAGCCAGCGCAGCGGGTCATCGCCGACGGCGGGCAGGCCGGCCAGGTACTCGGTCGGCGCGGTGAGGGGCCGGGCCAGGCCGTCCGGCAGTTGCAGCACGGCCGCCCACAGAGCCGACCCGAGCCACGCGACGACGAGCACCGCCCCCCAGGGCAGGCGCCGCGCCGCGACCGGCAGGACCGCGACCGCGACCAGCGCCACGACCGCCGCGGGCAGCAGCGGGCCGAGCAGCAGCCGAGGCGCCGCGTGCAGCGGCGGGAGCCGGTCCACCGGCAGGTGCCCGGCGGCCCGCAGAACGGCCCCCACGGCGAACCCGACCAGGATGATCCCGGCCCAGACCATGAGTGCCGTCCGGGCATGCCGCCCCGGCCCCTCGCCGAACCGCCCGGGAGCCCGGTCCACCTCCGCAGCGGATCCGCCAGGAGCCTGGTCCGGTTCCACGGCGAGCCCGCCGAGAGCCCCGCGCGGCCCCGCGACGGCCTCTCGAGGAAGCTGCTCCATGTCCGCGGATGGCCTGGCGGAACGCCCCTTCCGGCTCGGCGACCGCACCGGCGCACTAAAGCTGATCACGTATTCACACTAGGGCTGACCAGGGGGTTCGCGCCGTACACGTCATCACTCCGTAAGGGTTGTCCGCAGGGGTCCCGGCGTAGCGTCGTCGGCATGATCGACGTCGTACTGCCCTGCCTCGACGAGGCCGCCGCCCTGCCATGGGTGCTGACGCGGATGCCCGAGGGCCATCGCCCGATCGTGGTCGACAACGGCTCGACCGACGGCTCGGCGGAGGTCGCCGAAGCCCACGGCGCGCTCGTCGTCCACGAGCCGCGCCGCGGCTTCGGCGCCGCCTGCCATGCCGGGCTGCTGGCCGCGACCGCCGACATCGTCTGTTTCATGGACGCCGACGCCTCCCTCGACCCGGCAGACCTGCCCAAGGTCGTCGGACTGCTGACGGACGCCGCCCCGGACGCGCGGAGCGCGGACGCCTACCGCCCGGACGCGGCCCGCCTCCGGGCGGACCGTGCGAGCACGGACCGCACGGGCGCGGATCGCGTGGACGCCGACGCGGATCGCGTGGGCGTTGACCGCGTGGGCGTTGATCGCCTGGGCGTTGTCCGCGTGGGCGCGGGGTGTGTGGGCGAGGGCCGCGTGGGCGAAGTCGGTGCGGACCTGGCGCTGGGCCGGCGGCGGCCGGTGTCGTTTCGCGCCTGGCCGCCGCACGCCCGACTCGGCAACGCCATCGTCGCGCGCCGCGCCGGTCTGACCGACCTCGGCCCGATGCGGGCGGCGCGGCGGGCCCGTCTCCTCGACCTCGACCTGACCGACCGGCGATCCGGATACCCGCTGGAGATGGTGCTGCGCGCCCGTGCCCGGGGCTGGCGGATCGCCGAGACGGACGTCGCCTACCACCCCCGTACCGGCCGGTCGAAGGTCACCGGAACGGTCCGCGGCACGCTCCAGGCCGTCCGTGACATGCGGCGCGTACTGGAGGCCAGATGACCGCGCCGGCCGGAGACGGCATCACCACCTCCACCGGACAGCGCATCACCACCGCGGCCGGACAGCGCATCACCGCATCGGCCGGAGACGGGACCACCGCTCCTGCCCGGGACGGGACCACCGCTCCTGCCCGGGACGGGACCACCGCTCCTGCCGGGGACGGGATCACAACTCCCGCCGGCGGTGGCGTGACCGCTCCCGCCGACGGCGACGGGACGGGCCGGGAGACGGTATTCGGGGGCGCGACGACGCTGCTTGTGATCGCCAAGGAGCCGGTGCCCGGCCGGGTCAAGACCCGGCTGACGCCGCCGTACACGCCCGTCCAGGCGGCGACGCTGGCGGAGGCGGCGCTGGCCGACACCCTCGCCGCCGTCGCCGCGACCCCGGCGGCACGGCGGGTGCTGGTCCTCGCCGGCCGGCCGGGCCGGTGGCTGCCGGACGGGTTCGAGGTGATCCCGCAGCGCGGCGGCGGGCTCGACGAGCGGCTCGCGAACGCCTTCGCCGAGACGGACGGGCCCGCGGTCCTGGTCGGTATGGACACACCTCAGGTCACCCCGGCGGAGCTCGACCGGGCCGCTCGGAGCCTGGACGACGGCGACGCGGTGTTCGGCCCCGCCGCCGACGGCGGATTCTGGCTCCTGGGCCTGCGGCGACCCGATCCCCGTCTGCTCCTCGGCGTGCCGATGTCCCGTGCGGACACGGGGGCGCGTCAGCGCGCCCGGCTGCGCGGCCTGCGGGTCACGACCCTCGACACGCTGACCGACGTGGACACCGCCGCCGACGCCGTACGGGTGGCGGAGCGGGCGCCCGGCACCCGGTTCGCCGCCACGCTGGCGGCGATCAGTC
Source organism: Actinoallomurus sp. NPDC052274 (assembly GCF_040679475.1). Taxonomy (NCBI): domain Bacteria; kingdom Bacillati; phylum Actinomycetota; class Actinomycetes; order Streptosporangiales; family Thermomonosporaceae; genus Actinoallomurus; species Actinoallomurus sp. NPDC052274. The sequence continues at coordinate 169,639 of NZ_JBFAUT010000007.1, read as the reverse complement.
GGACGCGGCACCTGGCGGCCGCCCCCACACGAGGAGCCGCGCGATGATCGGCGGGCTGTACGAAGGGTCGCTCGCGGGCCTCGGGTCGGTGGAGCTCGAGCACGCCGACGGGCGGCGGGAGCGCCTGCCTGTCGATCAGTGGTGCGACGGGCGGCCCGGCGACGACGCCCTCCTGGACCGGTGCGCCGGGCCGACGCTCGACGTCGGGTCCGGGCCGGGGCGGCTCACGGTCGCGCTCGCCGAGCGCGGGCTGCCCGCGCTCGGCATCGACATCACGCCGTACGCCGTCGAGATGACGCGCGCGGCGGGCGGGCTGGCCCTGCTCCGTGACGTGTTCGACCATGTCCCGGGCGCGGGGCGGTGGAAGACGGTGCTGCTCGCCGACGGCAACATCGGCATCGGCGGCGACCCGGCCGCGCTGCTGCGCCGCGTCGAGGCGCTGCTGCATCGGCGGGGTCGGGCGATCGCCGAGCTGGGCGCGGCGACGCGTACGGAGTGGGTGCGGCTCCGTGACGCGCGGCAGGTGAGCGACTGGTTCCGCTGGTCGCACGTCGCGCGCGACGCGGTCGGCGCGTACGCGGCAGAGGCCGGCCTGCGGGTGGCCGAGGTGTGGACGGAGGCCGGGCGATGCTTCGCCGACCTGACCCCGCTCGGCTGATCAGGGCCATCGGGCGGTTCGCCTCCCGCGAGCACGACGAACGGGACGAGCGGACCGCAGCGTGGCTCGGCGTGTGGCTCGGCGTCAGTTTCACGGTCGCGTTCGTGACCGGGCTGATCAGCCATTTCATGCAGCATCCACCAGGATGGGCGGTCTGGCCGTCACGGCCGGTCGGCCTGTACCGGCTCACCCAGGGCGCGCACGTGATCGGCGGTCTGGTCACGATCCCGCTGCTGCTCGCCAAGCTGTGGACCGTCTATCCGAGGCTGTGGCAGTGGCCACCGGTGCGCTCGGCCGGGCACGCGCTCGAACGCGCGCTGGTGCTTCCGCTCGTCGGCGGAGCGCTGTTCCAGCTCGTCACCGGACTGTTCAACATCGCTTACTTCTATCCGTTCCCGTTCTTCTTCACGGCGGCGCACTACTGGACGGCCTACATCGTCTTCGGCGCGCTGGTCATCCATGTCGCGAACGAGTGGGCCAAGGTGCGCGGCCTGCGCCCGGCCGCGTCACGGGGCGGTCCGGGGGCGCGTCCCGTGGGGCCCTCGCGCCGAGGGTTCCTCGCCACCGTCGCGGGAGCGTGCGGGCTGGTCGGGTTGACGACCGTCGGGGAGACGTTCACCCCGCTCGGCGGGCTCGCGCTGCTGGCCCCGCGCCGACCGGGTGTCGGGCCGCAGCGGCTGCCGGTGAACAAGACGGCGGCGGCCGCCGGCGTCACCCGGGACCGGGCCTGGCGACTCGCCGTCACCGGCGACGTGGCCCGCGAACTGTCCCTCTCCCTCGCCGAGCTGGAGGCGATGCCACGGCACGTCGTACGACTGCCGATCGCGTGCGTCGAGGGGTGGAGCGCGGAGGCGACCTGGGCCGGGGTACGGCTCCGCGACGTCCTCCACGCGGCGGGCGTCGACGCGGACGCGCGAGTCCGGGTGGAGTCGATGGAGGCGGGCGGGCGGTATCGCGTCTCGGAGGTCGACCCGCCGCACTGGCACGACGGGCTCACGCTCCTCGCCCTGGAGCTGAACGGCGAGCCCTTGTCGCTCGACCACGGGTACCCCTGCCGGCTGATCGCTCCGGACCGCCCCGGCGTGCTGCAGACCAAGTGGATCGCCCGGCTGGTGGTGCACACGTCATGAGAGGACGCCTCATCCCTTACGCTGCCGGCGCGACGCTGATCGGCGTCGGCGGCGTCGGGCTGCTGCGCGACGCCGCCGACACCCACCCGGCGGGCTGGCTGGTCTGGTTCGCGGGCGCGGCGCTCGTTCACGACCTGCTGCTGGTTCCGCTCGTCCTGTGCGTGGTGCTGCTCACCGGGCGGCTGCCGGCGTCGTACCGCCGGCCGATCCGCGTGTCGCTGGTGCTCGCGGCGTCCGTCTCGGCCGTGGCTCTGCCGATGGTGCTGGGGCTCGGCCGCCGGGCCGGGGACCCGTCGCGGCTCCCCCAGGCGTACGGGGTCCACCTGGCGGTGATCCTCGGCCTGATCGGCCTGGGGGGCGCCGTGGCCGTGGCGCTCCACTCCGCACGGCTCAGGCGGGGGCGGTCCCGCCGGTCACGGTAGGGCGGTCCCGGACCGGGAAAGGGCGGCCTCCCGCCCCGCCGGTTCCGGGCCGAGGCGACGGCGGCCGCCGGCCGGACCCGGTCAGTGGAACTGCGGGACGATCAGGTAGATGCCGTAGCAGACGATCAGTGCGCACGCCAGGAAGCACAGCCCGGCGGCGACGGCGCTGAGCGCGCCGTCCCGGCCGCGGCCGGTGCTCGCGGCCGGGCGCACCGACCAGGCGAGGACGCCGACCGCGAAGATCGCGACGATCGACACCCCGACGGCGAGGGCGACGAGGGCCACCTCTCCGAGGGCGCTCCACTTGATGTTCATCGCGCTGCCTCTCACACGGCGGAGGGTGACATGACCGCCGTGGTCGGCTGGTCGTTGACGTTCGCGGCGTGCACCGGATTCCGGCGGGACCCCACGTAGATCGCGGTGGCGACGGCGATGGCCGCGACTAGGACGACCACGATCCCCGCGGTGCCCTGCTGCGCCACCGCCGCGGCCAGCCCGCCGACCGTCGCGGCCGCGGGCAGGGTGAACACCCAGGCCAGGAGCATCCGGCCCGCGACGCTCCAGCGCACCTCCGCGAGCCGGCGGCCGATGCCCGCGCCGAGGATCGCGCCGGAGCAGACCTGCGTCGTCGACAGCGCGAACCCCAGGTGGGAGGAGGCCAGGATCACGGTCGTCGCGGAGGTCTCGGCCGCGAATCCCTGCGGAGACTGGATGTCGGCCAGCCCCCGGCCCATCGTGCGGATGATCCGCCAACCGCCGATGTACGTGCCGAGCGCGATCGCCAGCCCGGCCACCGTGACCACCCACCAGGGCGGCCCGGAGCCGTGGGAGAGCACGCCGGCGGAGATCAACGTGAGGGTGATGACGCCCATCGTCTTCTGGGCGTCGTTCGTGCCGTGCGCCAGCGACACCAGCGAGGCGGAGGCGATCTGCCCGACCCGGAAGCCCCGCGTGACCTCCCCCTGCCGGCCACGCCGCGTGATCACGTACGCCAGGTAGGTCCCCGTCACCGCGACCACGCCCGCGATCAGCGGTGAGGCGAGGGCGGGGATGAGGATCTTCTCCGTGACCACGGAGAAGTGGACGCCCTTCACGCCGGCGCCCACCCAGACGGCCCCGATGAGTCCCCCGAACAGCGCGTGGGAGGAGCTCGACGGCAGGCCGAACACCCAGGTCACGAGGTTCCACACGATGGCGCCCACGAGGCCCGCGAAGATCATCGCGGGCGTGACGAGCGAGTCGTCCACGATGCCGCCGGAGATGGTCTTGGCCACCTCGGTCGACAGGAACGCGCCGACCAGGTTGAGCGCGCCGGAGATCGCCACCGCGATCCGGGGAGGCAGCGCGCCGGTCGCGATGGAGGTCGCCATCGCGTTCGCGGTGTCGTGAAAGCCATTGGTGAAGTCGAAAGCCAAGGCCGTGAGCACCACGGCCACTACGAGGAACGACCAGTCGCCCATTCGATCCCGCCTTCTGTCGGCGGCCCACGTACCCAGCGAAGCGTAGGTTCACCCGCTGAACACGCCGTGAACCGTTCGGAACACCCGAGCCGGGAGACGGCGACGATGACGCGAAGACCGGTACGGGAGGCGGGGCCCGCCGCCTCCCACCCGGCAGATCCCCGCCTCCCCGCCCGGCAGATCCCCGCCTCCCCGCCCGGCAGATCTCCGGCCTCCCGCCCGGCGGATCAGAGCTCGACCGCGTCGCCCGGGGAGAGCCGGTCGTACGCCGTTCCGGTCCCCGGGCCGTTCTCCCCGAGCAGGCCGTTCACGACCGTCTTGCCGATCTCGCTGAGGACCTCGTCGTGCACGGAGAACGCGCGGTTCGGCTTGACCGCGCGGACGTAGTCGACGACCTCGGCGGCCTTCTGCCAGGGGCCGCTGATCGGCACCATGAGGTTGTCGACCGGCCGCTCCGGCAGGGTGAAGGCGTCGCCCGGGTGGAAGACGCGCCCGTCGACGAGGAACCCGACGTTCCCGATACGGGGGATGTCCGGGTGGATGACCGCGTGCCACTCGCCGTACACCTCGACGCCGATGCCGTCGATGTCGAAGGCGTCGCCGTGGCCGACGGCAGTGACCCGGCCGCCCAGGCCCTCGAGCTTGGCGGCGGTGGCACCGTTGGTCCAGACCCGCAGGCCCGGCGACGCGTCGAGCGCGGCGCGCAGCGCGCCCTCGTCGAAGTGGTCGAAGTGCTCATGGGTGATGAGCACCGCGTCGGCGCCGTCCAGCGCGCCCGGCCCGGTCAGCCCGCCGGGGTCCACCACCAGCGTCGTGCCGTCCTTCTCGATCCTGATGCAGGCGTGCCCCAGCTTCGTCAGTCGCATGGGCCGACCTCCCTCCGTTCCGGATTTGTACAGCAACGCTGTATATCAATGCCGAATATACAGCACGGCTGTAGAGTCTTCGGTGTGGACGAGGTGGACGTCAACGAGGTCGCCCATGAGCTGCGACTGGTCGTCGGGCGGCTGGTGCGCCGGGCCCGCCGCCCGGAGGACCTGCCCACGCCCCAGGCCGCCGTTCTGGGCCATCTCGATCGGGAAGGCGCCATGACCACCGCCGAGCTGGCCGACCGCCAGCGGGTGCGGCACCAGTCGATGGCCCGTACGGTCGGGCAGCTCACCGCCCTCGGCCTGATCGCCCCCGGCCCGCACCCGAGCGACGCCCGCAAGACCCTGCTCACCATCACCGACGCGGGCCGCGCCGAACTGCGGAGCCAGCGGACCAGGCGGGCCGGCTGGCTGGCCGAGGCGATGGCGAGTGAGCTCAGCCCCGAGGAGCGGCGGGAGCTGGCCCGCGCGGTCGCCCTCCTGGCCCGCCTGGCCGACCGCTGAACCGCCCATCCCGCAGGCCCCGGACGTCGTAGGCCCCGGAAAGCCGTACGGGCCCGGGACGTGGGTCCCGGGCCCGTACGGAGGGTGGAGAGGCTCAGCCGGCGCGGAGGAAGACGCCGTCGCCGGTCGGGTCGTCCGGGTCGCCCTGGGGGAACGAACCGCCGACCGACCAGACGGTCTTCGTGCCCGCCCGGTTCGCCAGCGCGGTCAGGCTGACGTCGTGCCCTACCGGACGCGGCGCGGCCGAGGAGGCGAACGCGTCACCCGTGACGTGGACGAGCGCCGGGTTCCACGCGCCCTGCAGGATCCACAGGCCGCCCGACCCGTCGGCCGCGGCCTTGGTGTACCCCACACCCTTCGTGGCGACGAAGGACTTGGACTTCGTGCCGGTCAGCCGCAGCGCCAGGGGCTTGTAGCAGGTGTCGTCGCCGTCCTCACCGCAGGACCACGACTGCGAGCCGACCGCCCAGACGTTCTTCCCCGACACGGTGATGTCGGCGAAGGACGTGGTCGCGTCGGATTCCGGCTTGGCCAGGGAGACGGTCTTGACGACCTTCCAGGACTTGCCGTTCCAGTGGGCCACCACGGCCTTGTCGCCGCTCGAGCCGCCCGCCCAGATGTTCTTGGCGGACACCGCGTGCACGGTGGCGATGTGGGCGGGGAGCTTGACGCTCGTCCACTTCTTGCCGTTCCAGTGGCGGGCGGTGGTACCGCCGTTCACCGCCCACACGTCGGAGGCGCTGACCACGTCGGCGTCGGTCGCGCGGAAGCCACCGGCGAACTTCGCGGACGTCCACTTCGTGCCGTTCCAGTGCACGACCGAGCCGTCCTCGCCGCCGAACGCCCAGACGCTCTTGCTCGACGAGGCGTCGACGACGGTCAGCGCCATCGACCAACTGGCGGGGAGCTTCACGTCCTTCCAGGTCGTCCCGGACAGGTGCTGGACGACCGGCCGCGTCTTGCCGCTGACGTACCGCTTGCCCACCGCCCAGGTGCTCCCGGTCGGCGTGACGGTGACGTCGCTCAGGACGTCGTCGCCCGGCAGTTTCGTCGTCTGGGTGACCCGCCACGTCGGAGTGGCCGCGTGCGCCGTGCCGGCGCCGATTCCGAGAGCCAGCGCAGCCGCGCCGGCCCCCACGATCATTCGTCGCATTCTCGCCCTTTCGCTGTCTCGAAGAGGACGCCGGACGTGATCTTCCGGTTCACCTGTTCGTTACTTCTCGGAGAATCGCGCCCTAACGCGATGAATCAGGCTCCTGGTCGGGGAACTCCGACAGCAGCCGTTCGGCCGCCTTCCGCACGCCCGGATCGGAGCCGTCCAGCAGCTCGGCCACGACGGGAAGAAGGGTCACGATTGTGGACCGAACGTGTTCGGGCCACTCTTCGGGCCGCTCTCCCGCGGCGACCGGTCCGGGAACGGCCCGCGCGAGATCCGTCACCAGGGACAGCAGGGGAATCCGGACGCGGTTCTCCGGGTCGGTGGCCATCAGGACGAGGAAGGGAACGGCCATCACGGTCGCCGGGAAGACCCTGCCGTCCTTGATCAGGGCCGTGCGCAGGTCCGCCAGCGCCACCACGGCGGTCTTGGCGTCGGCGGACGCCGCCGCGAGGATCCGTTCCGGGAGCTCGGTGGCCGGACCGCGCGCGCCCTCGATCTCCTCCCAGTCCAGCCGGAGCAGGTACGCGTTGAGCTCCCGCTTCGGCCACAGACGTTCGAGGTCGAGGCGCAGGGTGGCGGTCCCGCCGGCTCCGCCGACGGTCAGGGTCCCCTCCGGGTTCAGCGTGAGCGCCTCGATGCCCGGCCTGAGCTCGAGGGTCGCGGTCAGACCCGAGCCGTAGTCCCACACCCGGACGGTTCCCGTGCTCCAGGCGGCGACGATCGCCGGCCCCGTCTCCAGGCACTCGAGGCCGACCGCGACCACCGTGCCGCCGCGCCGCCAGAGGCCGACCACCTCCGGGTCCTCGACACCGGGCGCGCACACGTTCACCACACCGGACGCGTCCCCGCTCACCACCGTGCCACCCGGTCCGTCGAAGTGCCGGCAGGCGATCGCGGTCACCGGCGCGTCATGCGCGGTAGGGCCGAGCGGAACCGCCGAGGCCCCCACGTCCGCCGGGATCCCCGCATCCGCCGGGATCCCCACGTCCGCTGAGGTCTCCGCGTCCGCCGGGATCCCCACATCCGCTGAGGTCCCCACATCCGCTGAGGTCTCCGCGTTCGCCGGATCGTCCGGCCGGGGGACCGGCCAGAACTGCAGGCCGCCGGCCTGATCGCCCGCGACGACGCCGACGTCCGGGTCGGCGGCCCAGACCGTCAGCCCGGCCGGCCGGTCGGCGCCGCTCAGCACCGCCGGGGGCTCGAGCTCCGGAGCGGCGAACGGCTGGTCGGAGACGGTCTCGACGGTCCACCGTCCGTCGGCGTCGGTCTCGCCGGCGCGCAGGGACAGCGGCTCGGGCCCCGCCGGCTCGGCCTGGTCGGCCGGGTCCGGCCGGTCGGCCTGCGGGGACTGGATGTCGTCGGACCAGTCGACGCCGAGCGTACGGGCCAGGTCCTCAAGGGCCGTACGGGTCCGGCCGTGCACGAGGAGGGTGAAGTCGGCGTCCCCGTCGTCGAGGTAGATGATCGCGTCGGGTGCGCCGTAGGCGACGGTGTTGGCGCCGAGCTCGCGCCAGGGCAGCAGGCCGAGCTCCGGGAAGTCGCGCCGGATCCGGTCCACCAGGCCGGGCTCCGGGTCGTCCGGCCACACACTCCAGCCGTAGTGCCCGGGCAGTCGCATGACGGCCAGTTGCAGGAAGAACTCCGAGATCGACCGCGCCTGCACGGCCCAGCCCTCCCCGACGCTGACCAGCACCTTCGGGTCGGGAAGCGCAGCCTCGGCGGCGAGGTAGCCCCACTCGTTGCAGTACTGGTACTCCGCCTTGAACACGCAGAGCCGATGGTCGTCGTCCGGCCCGACGAACGGGTTGCCCGGCGGCAGCCCGTCGGAGACGCCGTATCCGGTGGGGTCCGGGCGCACCGTCGGCGGCCATTCCGGGTTCGTCCAGTACAGCCGGGGCCGGTAGGTGAAGGAGTTGAACGGCAGGTCCCACCACTCGTCCAGGGCCGCCGGGATCGGCAGCGTCAGGTCGACGCCGGCGAACTCGTCGTCCTCCTCGCCGGTCCACTCGCCCTTGAGACGGCGCACGTACGCGTGGTGCTCGGACTCCGACCAGCGCGGCCAGCGGGGTTCGCCGCCGGGCGGCTCGTATCCCCACTGCTCCTGGAAGGCGCGCAGCAGCTCCCACCGCGGGCCGGTGTCCGCCAGATGCTCGGCGAACTCGGCGGGCGTCATGCGGTCGCGGTCATCCCACCGCGGCATCACCCGCCGCAGCCGCTCGGCGAACCGCCGATAATCGATCATTTCCGGCACGGCGGCCAGCGTAGGGGCATCATTCGCCGATCGCACTTCGTGGGACCTTCGGCCCTAGCGCCTCCCGTCTCCGCTCGGCGAGCATGCTCTTATTCAGGCGGAGCACCGTGCGACGGCGATCCGGCGCCCGCGCCCGAAGGCAGGGCGCGCCAGGCTCCGCCGATCCGTGAGCGGGAGAATCCCATGGGGGAAGGGTTGCTCATGAGTTCGTCCGCGTTTGGCCGGGCCAGAGCCGTACGGGAGGAGCGGGAGAGCCTCGGCCCGCTGCTGGAGGCGATCGTTCAGGTGGGCCCGGGAGCGGCGCCGGTGGTGTCACTGTGCGGCGAACTCGACCTCGCGGGCGCGGACGCCTTCGAGGAACTGGTGCTCAACGTGATCCTCCGCCGCGGACCCGACGTGGTGATCGACGCCGCCGGTCTGGCGTTCTGCGACGCGCGGGGGCTGGGCGCTCTCGTGCGGTGCGCCAATGAGGCCGGCCGGACGGGGGGCCGGTTGACGCTCGCCCGGCCGAGTCATCGGCTGCGCCGCCTCATGCGCCTGGTCGACCTCGACCGGCTGCTGTACGTGGCCTCGGTCCCGGCACCTCGCTGACCTGGGCGAATCTGTTCGACATTGTCGACAGACCCATGTTGACGTGTCCTGATACGCCGAATACCTTCATTTACGCGTCGTGAAGACGCCGGCGGTCTTTCCGACGGCCGGCTCCGGCGCCCGCCCACGCAGGTGGCAAGAATCTCAGACCCGTATCGGGTCGTTCCCTCTCGCCCTGCGTACGGTCGCGGCCCAGGCTTGCCCCTTCCCCCGTTACGGGCGGGGTGCTCCCCCGCACCCCGCCCGGAGGAAGTCCCCTTCCCCCGGGTATGGGGAGGTACTGCCCCGTACCTCGCCCATGAAACCCCCATCCCCCGTTATGGGCGGGGCGCTCCCCCGGCGCCCCGCCCATAGAAAGCCCCCATTCCCCCATCACGGGCGGGGTGCTCCCCCGGCGCCCCGCCCACAGAAAGCCCCCATTCCCCCATCACGGGCGGGGCGCTCCCCCGGCGCCCCGCCCGTACGACCTCCTCAGCTGAACAGGTAGTGGCCGCAGTTCGGCCACTGGCCCTGCCAGCGGCCGTTCACCCGGTTGTAGAGAAGTTGCGCGCGGTAGGTCTGCTCGGCCGCCGGCGCGTCACTCGGCAGTCCCGATCCGCCGACCGTCGCCCAGGACTGCCGGTTGAACTGGTATAGCCCGTAGTACCCGGCCGAGTTCACCGCCCGCGGGTTGCCGCCCGACTCGCACTTGGCCAGCGCCGCCCAGTTGAGGCGGGCGGCCGAGCCGACGCCGCTCGGCTGCGGGCCGAGCGCGATGATCTGCGACACCGGCTTGCGCTTGATCTTCTGGTCGATGACGGCCTTGACCTTCTTGCCGTGCCGCCGGACGTACGCGGTGGTGACCATCTTGTAGCCGGATCGGCCCGTCCGGGTCACCTTCCGGCTGAAGGCGGGGAGCTTGCCGTCCTTCTTCTCGATCGTGGACGCCGGGATCACGACCTTGGTGGTCTTGGGCGCGGACAACAGCCGCAGCACCTTGATCGTCGCGGCCGGAGCGGCGTCCGCGGCGGGCGTGACCAGGTCGTACTTGCCCAGCTGAATGCCCACCTGGGCGAGGACGTCGCGGACGGTCGCCGCCGTCGTCATCGTCTCGGCCTTCTTCTTGCGGTCGACGAGGACGACGACCTTGACCGGTGTCGCCGTCGGCTTCACCGCCGCGTCGCGCGGCGCGACCGCCGCCACGTCCTTCTTGCCGTCACCGGCCTTGCCTCCACAGGCCGAGGCGGTGATCGCGAGCATCGTCAGACCGGTGACCAACAGGGAACGGCGCACATTTCCTCCGTATCGGCAGCCCCCGTACCGGCCAGACCATAGCGGAGCGTACGACCGCATTCGCCACAAGCGACGAATTTCATCCCGATATCGATCAGTCAGCGCCGACGGCAACTACTCCCCACAAAAGCAACGCGGGCCGCCCGGGCCGTGAAACCGCGCGGGCGCCGCCGCCCCTCGGGACCACGGGGCGGCGGCGCCGATCGGCGGGCTAGACGATGAGCGACAGGAGGAGCACGAGGACGAAGGCGACGACGGAGATGATCGTCTCCATCAGCGACCAGGTCTTGACGGTCTGGCCGACGTTCAGCCCGAAGTACTCCTTGACCAGCCAGAATCCGGCGTCGTTGACGTGGCTGAAGAACAGCGAGCCCGCGCCGACCGCCAGCACGAGCAGCGCCGTGTGCGAGCTCGACATCCCGCTCGCCAGCGGGGCGACCAGGCCGGCCGCCGAGACCGTCGCGACGGTCGCCGAACCGGTGGCGAGCCGGATGGCGACGGCGATCAGCCAGCCGAGGACCAGCGCCGGGATCGACCAGTGCTTGGAGAAGTCGACGATCATCTGACCCACGCCGATGTCGACGAGCGTCTGCTTGAAACCGCCACCCGCGGCGACGATCAGGAGCACGCCCGCGATCGGCGCGAGGGAGCTGTCGACGACGGACGAGAGGCGTTCACGGGTGAAGCCGGCGGGGCGGCCCAGCGTGAACAGAGCGAGGATGACGGCGGCCAGCAGGGCGATCACCGGAGTGCCGATCACGTCGGCGACCCGCTGGGTCATGTTCTTCGGGTCGTCGATCACGATGTCGACCAGCGCCTTGACCAACATGAGCGCGACCGGCAGCAGCACCGTGACGAGGGTCGCGCCGAAGCCGGGGCGCCGCCCCGTCTCCTCCGCGTTCGGCTGCGGCACCATCCGGTCGGGGGCCGGGACGTCGACCCACCGCGCCGCGTACCTGGAGAAGAGCGGGCCCGAGATCACCACCGTCGGGATGGCGACCAGGATGCCCAGCGCCAGCGTGACGCCCAGGTCGGCGTGGACGGCGCCGATCGCGGCGAGCGGCCCGGGGTGCGGGGGGATCAGGCCGTGCATGACCGACAGGCCGGCGAGGGCCGGGACGCCGATGCGCATCAGCGAGTGGTTCCCGCGCTTGGCGACGAGCAGCACCACCGGGATCAGCAGGACGATGCCGACCTCGAAGAACAGCGGCAGCCCGACGACACCGGCGATCAGGACCATCGCCCAGGGCATGGCCCGGCCGCTCGCCCTGGCGAGGATGGTGTCGACGATCTGGTCGGCGCCGCCCGAGTCGGCCAGCAGCTTGCCGAGGATGGAGCCGAGGGCGATCAGCACGCCCACGCTGGCGACGGTGCTGCCGAGCCCCTTGGTGAAGCTGTCGACCACCTTGTCCAGAGGGGCGGCCGCGACCGCTCCGAGCACCAGCGAGCCGATCGTGAGGGAGAGGAAGGCGTGCATCTTGAACGCCGTGATCAGCACGACGATCACGGCGATGCCCGCGAGGACGGCGATCAGTAGTTGAGCGTGCCCGGCCGAGGTGATCGGCGGGGGTGCCGCGTCGGCGAGGGGGGTGAGGGGGACCAAGGCCTGACCTCCAGAGGGTCGGGCAGGCCGGCGGTGCCGGCGGGGGGTTGAACTGGGGCTTGGGGGTGTTGCGCTTGGCTCGGAGGTTGAACGGGGACTTAGGCGCTGAACTGGACTTAGAGGATTGAACTGGACTTATGCGCCGACGGTACTCCGGCCCGCCGGAGCGATCACGGCCCCCCGCCGTCAGCCGGCCGGACCGGGGTGACGCGGGGTCGAGGAGGTTGTGCCCGCGCGACTCTCGCCAACGATCACGATCTGTGACAGAGTGACTACGGTCACAGTCCCCCAGATCACAGTCCCCCAGGGAGAGCGGTATGCGTGGACTGCCTCTCGCCGCCCGGGCCTACGCCGGCGGCGTCATCGCACTGGCCATCGGCGTCATCGCGACGTCCTCGTTAACGGGCCTGTGCTGGCCGAGACTCGCCGTCCTCGCCGCCCTGTTCGTGATCACCGAGTCGTCGGCGGCGACCCTCACGATCAAACGCGCCCGCGTGTCCATGAGCTTCGCGGCGGGCCTGGCCGCCGTGGTGCTGGCCGGCCCGGTCGGCGCCACGCTGATCGGCGTGACCGCGATCCTCACCGGCCGGCGCGACATCGGCCTGATCAAGCGCCTGTTCAACGCCGCGCAGTACGCCCTGAGCGGGTACGCGGCGGGCGCGGTCTTCCAAGCGCTCGGCGGCCATCCGTACCGCTGGGGCGACGCCAACTGGACCGGCCAGGTCCTGGGGCCTTTCGTCGGCGCGCTGGTCACCTTCGTCACCGTCAACCTCGCGCTGCTGGCCACCGTCCTGCTCGTCAGCCGGCAGGCGACCTGGCGGGAGGTCCTGGCGCTCGGGCGCCTGGTCGTCCCCGGCTGCCTCGGCTTCGGGATGATCGGGTTGCTCATCGCGGGCATCTGGCCGGCCGCCGGTCCGCTGTCCGCGGTGCTGGTGCTGATGCCGGTGTTCATCGCCCGCTGGGCGTTCACTCAGATCGTCGCCCAGCAGCGAGCGCACGCCGCCACCGTCGCCGCGCTGTGCCAGGCCGTCGAGACCAAGGACTACTACACCCGCGGCCACAGCGAGCGCGTGGCGTACGGCTCCGTGATGATCGCCCGGCAGATCGGCATGCGCCCCGACCGGATCAACCGGCTCCGGTACGCCGGCATGCTGCACGACGTCGGCAAGCTCGGCGTGCCGACGAAGGTGCTGCAGAAGCCGGGCCGCCTCACCGAGGAGGAGAACGCCGCCGTCCAACTGCACCCGATGCGCGGGGAGGAGATCGTGCGCGGCATCGACTTCCTCGACGAGGCGCTCGGCGGCATCATGCACCACCACGAGCGGGTGGACGGCACCGGATACCCGATGGGCCTGACCGGCGAGGAGATCCCCGAGTTCGCGCGCATCCTCGCGGTGGCCGACACGTTCGACGCGATGACCTCGACACGGTCCTACCGCCCCGGCCTGCCGGCCGAGACCGCCATCGAGGAGCTGCGGCGCTTCGCCGGCACGCAGTTCGATCCCGTGCTGGTCGACGCCTTCCTCACCGCGCTGGACCGCGACGGTTGGGTGCAGGCGGAGCCGGTCCCGCCGCCGGAGAGCGATGACGTGGAGACCACCCAGCAGGACCACGACGACCCGTCCATGCCGATCGGGGTGGAGGCCGGTGCCCAGTGAGGGGATGCCGCGCGGACGCCTGAGCACGTCGCGGGGCCCGCGCGGTGCGGACCGAGCTCAGTGCGGCCACGCCCGCTGAGCCTCGAATCCGCGAACCCCGTATCCGGCCCGGTGGCCATGGCGTGATAACCAGGGAGGGTGGCGGTCGCGCGGCGCCTCACCGACCTTCGCCAGGATCTCCATCTGGCCCATGTCCTGGTGGCCGTCCCGCTTGCGCTCATTGCGATCATCTCGGTCGTCGACTTCCTGACACCGTCGACCGTCCACCTGAGGCCGCTCCTCGTGGTGGCGCCCGCGCTCACCGCCTCGTTCGCCGGCCCGCGGGCCACTGCGCTGATCGGAGCGCTGGCCCTGGCCGCCGGGGCGCTGGAAGGCGTGGAAGGGCACAGCCTGACAAAACCCGACCAGTGGATGGAGATGCTGGCAATATTCGCCGTATCGGCGTTCGTCGTGCTCTTCCGGGCGATCCAGGAGCGGCACGAGAAGGTCCTGCATCGCGTCCGGTCGGTCTCCGAGATCACTCAGCGGGTCCTGCTCCGGCCGCTGCCTCGGCAGTCCGGGCCCCTGCGCATCGCGTCGATGTACCTGGCCGCAGCCGAGGAGGCGAGGATCGGCGGGGATCTGTACGCGGCCACCCGCACGGGCGACGGCACCCGTCTGCTGATCGGTGACGTTCGGGGCAAGGGACTGGACTCGGTCGGTGAGGCGTCGGCGCTGCTCTGTGCCTTCCGCGAGGCGTCACATCATCAGCACCTGCCCCTCTGGGCGCTGGTGCCGCGTCTGGAGTCCAGCGTCTGCCGGGACGTCGCGGAGCTCATCGACACCGCCTCGAACCCCTCCGAATGCTTCGTCACCGCGTCCATCCTCGATATCCCCGACGCCCAGGCGAAGGTGGACGTGGTCCTCTGCGGTCACCCGCCGCCGCTCCTTCTCCGCGGGAACCGGGTACTCACCCTGGAGCCGGACGAGGTGGTTCCTCCGCTCGGACTGGACCTCGTCAAGTCCGCCGGACCGCAGCCGACGACCTTCCCGTTCGAACCCGGTGACATCCTTCTGCTGTACACCGACGGCGTGGTGGAGGCTCGCAACCGTACCGGCGCCTTCTTCGACCTGACGGCGTGTCTGGCGAAACGGGCCGGCGATGACGTCGACACCCTCATCGAGCGGCTGCGCAAGGATCTGCTCGACCATGTGGGCGGTCGCCTGGGCGACGACACCGCCATGATCGCGGTCGAGCGACTGCCGGCGGGGCCGGGCGAGGACAAGCGCGGGTAATCATCTGCCTCCATGCCGCGCGAGGCGCGATGCGCGGACGGGCACCGGGTATGCAAGCCGACGCGCTGGGTGTCGCGGGCGCCCCGCCCTCCGCCCATCGAGCGGTCCGGCGAGGACGTCGCGGTGGCCGTTCCGAGAAAGGAAGTCCTGGATGAGAAGAACCGTTCCCGGTCGCCTCATCGCCTTCTTCGGCGTCGTGATGTTCGTGTCGCTCGCGGCGTCGGTGCGTACCGGCGCGGCGGCGTCGGTACGCCAGGAGATCCCGGCCATGGGCCTGGCGACCGACCACAACAAGATCGGGAACGGCGAGGGGAACGTCAGCGTCGTGTCCATCCGGAGTCCGGCGAACCTCAGCGGCGTACAGAACGTCGCCGACGCCAACGCGGCGACGCGGGTCAGCAGAAATTCCGCGATTTGCAAGAAGCACCGTCTCTGCCGGATCCGGCAACGGGCCTACGTCGCGCCCTGACGTCATGCCGGGACCGGGACCGGGACCGGAGCCGAGACCGGGCCGTCCGTCCCGCGAGATGGTCCGTGCGCGATGGCCTCGGCGGCGTCCGAAGGGCCGTCAGGCGGCCTCGGATCGCAGCTGGATGATGCGGGACTGGCTGAGCCGGAGGGTGCCGTAAAAGATCAACGCGAACCCGGCGATCTCGGCGATCACCCAGCCTCCCGTCCGGACTCCCTCCCCGAACATCGTGACCCCGTACAGGATGCTGGCCACCGGGTCGGTGATCGTCAGCGCCGGCTGCGCGGCGACGAGGGTGCCGCTCTGCAGCGCGTTCTGCAGGAGGAACAGGCTGCCGAACCCGGCCGCGACCATCGCGTACGGCTCCCACGAGGTCAGCAGGACGGCGAGGCCCTTGCCGACCAGGTCGGTGGTCGCCTTCATGAACGTGGCGGTGAAGGCGAATCCGAGCCCGGCGGTCACTCCCAGCAGCGCGACGCGTGCCGGGCCGGAGGTCGACCTCGCCAGGAACACGACCCCGACGATCGCGCCGACCGTGACCACCGCGGCGATCACCCAGATCAGCACGCCCGGGGGGCGCCGGCCGGGCGTGGGGGACGCCGCGCCGAGGAATCCCGCCAGGCCGGCCGTCATCGCGCCGACGGCCAGCCAGACGCGCCGGCCGAGGTGGACCTGGGACAGCCGACCGAGGAAGATCATGGTCAGCGGCAGCTCCGCGACCAAGAGAGGCTGGACCAGGGCCAGCCCTCCTCGGGACAACGCCAGCGCCTGCAGGAGGAATCCCGCGATGAGCGCGCCGATGCCGCCCAGCCATACCGGCCGGCGGATCAGCGCCCACAGCAGGGCCGGGCGGAAGGCGGACTCCTCGGGGGCCGACCGCGCGGCGCGGCGCTGCAGCACCGATGCCAGGGCGTTGCTCGCCGCGGCGAGCAACGCGAAGAGAACGGCGGTCACGGCAGCCTCGCCTCCGGGCACTCGGAGACGTTGTTCTCCCGTTTGGCGAGGTACGGCGAGCGGCCGAGGATGACGATCCCGGAGACCATCATGACCAAGCCGATGATCTGTCCGGCCAGCGGTCCGGGGCCCAGCCGCAGCCGCTCGGTGAAGACCAGGACTCCCAGCAGGATCCCCGTGATCGGCTCCGCCGCGGTCGCCGCGGGCAGGGAGACACGAAGCGGCGCGGCGTCGAAGGCCGACTGGGCCAGCAGCAGACCGCAGATCGCGACGATGACCAGGGCGTACGGCTGCCAGCTCGTGACGATCGCCCAGAGTCCGTGGCCGAGTCTCAGCAGCAGGCCACGGGTGACGGCGTCCTGCAGGCCGAAGAGCATCCCGGCGGCCGCGGCGAGCAGCATGGCCCGGGTCTGGAGCGGGGAGCGCCGTCCGATCGACACGAGGATCAGCGCCAGGAACACGATCCCGGCCGCCGCCAGCCAGCGCTCGGACTCCGGCCCGGTGGGGTGCTCGCCCGTCGGCTCGCCCAGCACCAGGAACAGCGCGATCCCGCCGGACGCCATCAGCCCGCCCAGCCACTCGTTCCAGTGCAGGTTCTCCTTACAGACGATCCGCCCGATGACCAGGGCGAACAGCAGGTTGGTCGCCAGCAGCGGCTCGACCTTGGCCACGTCCGCTCCGGACAGGGCCAGCGCGCCGAGGATCTGGCCGCCCACCATCGCGGCGAGTCCCGCCAGCCAGAGCGGTTTGTGGATGAGATCCAGCAACAAGGACGGGTGCAGCATCCGCCCGAGCGGCTCTCGGTACGCCGCGTGCTGCTGGGCCACGAAGCCCAGCCCCAGCAGGCCGGCGGCCGCCAGCCCGATAAGAAAGATCATTCCGCCCCCCCGATCGAAATGTGTCATCGCCCCCCTGGCCGCCGTACTCGCGCCCGGCCGGGCCCCAGCCGGCTCCCTCGCGCATGGTCGGCCTGCCCCGTCTGCCTCCTCGCGATCGCCGGTCGCCCCGTCCGCTCTGGTCCACGGTCGTGCCCGCAGCGGTTCTGCTCGGAAAACGCCTGCCAGGTGGCCTTTCCCCCGATTCAACGGGTGATACCAGGCCGACGCCGGGCGCGGTCCCTCGGTCCCGGTGGCGTTCAGGGGTGGTCCGGTAGACTGGACGGTGATTCCCGCCTAATGCAACGATCATTCGATCCGACGGATATCGGGCAGGTCTGTCCGATCGCGGAGGTGAGGCTCATCGCCGAGGAGGCCAGGACCGGCAGGGCCGACCCGATCGCACGCTGGCTGCCGTTCGCGATGATGGGCGCCGTGGCGATCGTCGACCTGATGGCGGGCCCGGAGTTCGGCTATCTGCCCCTGCTCGCGCTGGGGCCGGCGTTCGCGACCCTGCACTACGGGGCACGTCACACCGTGCTGATCGGCCTGATCGCCTTCACCCTCTGCGTCGTCCTGGCGGCCTACGACAACGTCCTGGGCCAACGGCAGGACAACCTCACACTGGCCTCGATCATCGGTGTGACCTCGGCGAGCGTGCTGGCCAGCCGCCGGCGGCAGGAGCGTGAGCGAGAGCTGGCCACCGTGCGCACGGTGGCGGAAGCCGCCCAGCGGGTCCTGCTGCGCCCGGTGCCGCGGTCGGCCGGACCGCTGCGCATCGCGGTGAATTACACCTCCGCCGCGGCCGAGGCGCGGATCGGCGGTGACCTGTACGAGGTCGTCATCACGCCGTTCGGGGTCCGCATCCTGATCGGCGACGTCCAGGGGAAGGGGCTGGAGGCCGTCGAGACGGCCGCCGGCGTGCTCGGCGCCTTCCGGGAGGCGGCGTACGACGAGGCCGATCTGCCGGGCGTGGTCAAGCGGCTGGAGAAGTCGCTGAGCCGCATGCTGTCCGGCGAGCGTTTCGTCACCGCCGCTCTCGCCCAGTTCGGCGACGCTCACGTACGGCTCGTCAACTGCGGCCATCCGCCGCCGCTGATCATCGGCCGCACCGGCGACGTCCGCGTCGCCGAACCCGAGGACCCGTCACCACCGCTCGGCATGACCGACCTGATCGACGCGCCGCCGCGCCCGTACCTGCTCCCCTTCTCCCCCGGCGACCAGATGCTGCTGTACACCGACGGCGTCATCGAGGCCCGCAACGGCGCCGGACAGTTCTACCCGCTCATCGACCGGGCCGTGCTGCTCAGGGCCGCCGGAGCCGAAGAGGCGCTGAGCGACCTCCAGGCCGACCTCATCCGTCACACCGGAGGACCGATCGCCGACGACGCCGCGATGCTCCTGGTCCGGCATCGCTGAGCGCATTGTCGCGGCGCGACGCGGTCCGGGTTCGATCGGTCACCGCCGTTCGTCGCGGTCATCGCCGCGGTTGGCCACGATCACCGCGACCGGCGGGATGGCGAACGCGACGATCGTGAGCGCCGCGGCCGCCGTCGCCGAGAAGCGGACGACCACCGTCCAGGACAGCAGGAACAACACCATGCAGACGGACATCATGACCAGATAGGCCCGTCGGCGGCTGCGCTGTCCGGTCACATCGCCTCCTTGATCCCGCACCGGATGAGCCACCGGTTCACCGGCCATGCCCACCTACGTCCGCCCTACCCGGACGAACGGCGACCATGACCTCAGTCGTCGGCCGGTGACCGCCCCGGGAGGTCGACCGCCTCGCGCAGTCCCGCCTGGACGAGATCGATCGCCTCAGAGGTCGCCACGCTCTCCGGAACGACCGTCAGGCCGCCCTTCGCCTCATAGAGAACGAACCGCACGCCGGACAGTCCGAACACTCCCCGCTGCCGAAGCTGCGCCACTAGATCGCTCTCCGTCAGGCCGCAGATCCTCAACTGGCGGCGGCGAATCCGGCCGTGCGCGACGAGCACCCGGATCCGGTGGTCGGTGAGCCGGCGGAAGATCGGGTGGAATCGCAGCCTGCTCACCACGTGGTGCATGACGATCAAGGTGACGAGGGCCACGGCCCCGGTGACGAACGACTGCCTCGACGCGATCGCCGTCCGGCCCACGATCGCTCCGACGGCCACCGCGGCCACGAAGTCGACGATCGTCCACTGGGCCAATGTGCGCCTCTCGCCCAGCCGCAGTGCGACCAGCGCCGTCCCGTACATCAACGCGGCCTTCCCCGCGACCGCCCCCACGTGCGGCCAGCCCCCGGTCAGCCACGTCATGCCGCTCCCCCGAACGAGGTCTCCGCCCGATCCACACCGTGCACCGGCCCGGCCGCGCGGCACGGCCGACACGCGCACCGAACCCGACAAGGGATTACGACAGGTTAAGCACCGTTGACCCGGCGCGTCTCCAGGTCGGCAGGACGGCGGCCGCGCGGCTCGGACGGCGGCTACTCGATGCGGCGGGCCAGGAGCGCTCCGGCGGTCATCGCCGCCGCTCCGGCGAAGGCCGCGATCGCCGCGATGAGCGCGGCGCCGGTGAAGCCGTAGGCGCCGGCCAGGCCGGCGAAGGCGTACGGAGCGACGGTCGCGCCGGTGTAAATGCCGATCTGGACGGTATGGCCGGCGTTCTCGGCCTTACGGGCGACCAGCCGCAAGGTGGTGGCGAGGAGGAGTCCCGTCCAGCCCCATCCGGCGGAGAAGGCCAGCACGGAGCCGAAGACGAAGGTCACCGGTGTGCCGATCGCGATGAGCACGAGCCCGAGACCCCCGGTGAGCATCATCGTGGTGATCACCGCGGAGTTGCGGCGGGGCGCGCGATCGGTGAGGGCGCCGGCGCCGAGCCGGACGGCGACGGCGAGCAGGGCGCTGAGCGACAACAGGTCGCCGGCGACGGTGGCGGGCAGCCCGGAGCGGGTGCCGAGCTGAATGAAGTACGTGGCCACCGCGTTGTTGCCGGTCGCCGACAGGGCTGCGGCCAATGCCCACAGCACCAGCACGCCGTTGATCCCGCGGCGGGTGGCGACCTGCCCGGCGTGCGCCGGGCCCGCGCCGCGCGGGACCCCGGTCAGCGGGGTCAGCACGACCGGGACCAGCGCGATCAGCCCGGCGATCAGCATGGCCGTACGCCATCCGTAGCCGGGCAGGACCAGGGCGACGAGCAGCCCGGGCACGAGCGTCGCCGCGCCCAGCGCCGCGCCGACCGCGCCCGCGGCCAGCGCGCGGCGGTGTTCGGGGACGCGGGCGGCGATCAGCCGGCCGGCCGCGGGCTGGACGAGTCCGTTGCTCAGCCCGCCGACCACCAGGACGGTCGTCATCGTGGCCAGGTCGTCCGCCTGGGAGACGGCGAGCATCACGGCGCAGGCGATGACCGCCGCGACGGCGAACACCGCCGGCGCGGGCAGGCGTGCCGCCACGCGCTTGGTGATGGGCGAGCCCACCGCCGTCGCGGCGTAGAAGGCGCTGATCACCAGCCCGACGGCCGTACGGGAGACGTGCAGGTCCGCCTCGATCGCCGGGGCGAGGGCGCCGACGGCGAAGCCGGGCATCACCGTGACGGTCGTGGCCAGCGCCGCCGCGACGACCGCCGGCCAGTGCCGTACGGGCGTGCGGATGGGCAGGCCGCAGGTGAGCGTCGTCGTCATGATCGTGGCGGTCAGTCGCCGAGGGGGCGCCAGGCGGGACCATCGCCGTCCCGGCGTACCTGCCCGAACACGACGTCGGCGAAGTGGACGCCGAAGCCGATCGTGTCCGGGTCCTCCAGTTCGGCGACGAGGCGACGGCGGTGTTCGGCGGACCGGCCACGGTCGTGGTCGTTGCCGGCGGACCAATCGGGATGGTCGACCTGGAGGGGCGAGTGCAGAATGTCCCCGAAGGCGATGAGCCGCTTGCCGCCGGCCGTGATCACGTACTGCGCGTGCCCGGCCGTGTGACCACCGGTGATCTCGACCCGTACCCCGGGGAAGATCTCCTCGCCGTCCGTCACCGTACGGACGCGCGGTTCCAGCGCGGCGATGATCTCCCTGGTCGTGCCCTCGGCCTCGGCGAGCTCCCGCTGCGCCCATTCCGGCTCGGCGACCAGGTAGTCGGCATGGGCGAGGGCGGGCCGGTCGCCGCCGGGCGCGGGCTGCCAGGCCCAGCCGAGATGATCGATGTGCAGGTGGGTGAAGGCCACCGCCTCGATGTCCGCGGGCCCGCGGCCGAGCTCGGCCAGGTTCTTCAGCAGCGCGCCGCCGGAGATGGCGCCGAACGCGTTCTCCGGCTCGGCCGGCCACGCCTGCGGACCGAACCCCGCGTCGATCAGCATCGCGCGCTCGCCCTTCTCGACCAGGAGGCCGCCGAGACTCGCCACGAGATCCCCGGAGGCGTCGAGATACTGCGGATGCGCGGCCCAGACCTCGTCGGTGGTGTCCGGGAGCCAGCGGCGCGGCCGGAGCTGCACGACCCCGTCCGGCACGTAGGACACCCTCGTGTCGCCCAGCCGCACCGAACGGATCCTCGCCGGCCGCCGCAGCCGCTCATCCCACTCGACCGTGGAGTTCGCCATGGTCCAGCCCCTTCCTCGCCATCAGTCGGCGCCGCCTCCCCGGGTGGCGCTGACGCAACCATAAACATCAAGCTAGAAACATTCAAGCTTTAAATGTACTGACTTGATGGAGTGGCTAGGATGGGACGCATGACGACGCCCCCGGAACCGCAGGCGACCGCCGAGCGAGAGCTGTGCGGTCTGGTGAACGGACTGGCCCAGCAGATCACCGATCACGTACGCGAGCGCGCCGTGTCCCTGGGCCTGACCGCGGCCCAGGCGACCGCGCTGCGGGAGATGACCGGACCGATGACCATGCGGGAGCTGGCCGAACGCATGAGCTGCGAGCCCTCCAACGCGACCTTCGTCGTCGACAAGCTCGAGAAGCTGGGTCTGATCGAGCGCCGCGCGCACCCCACCGACCGCCGTGCCAGGCAGTTGGTCCTCACCCCGGAGGGCGACACCCTTCGCGGACGCCTCCTCGAGCTCCTCGCACAGGACTCACCGCTGGCCGGCCTCACCCCCGGGCAGCAGCGGACCCTGCAGGATCTGCTCGAACAAGCCATCATCCGTCGATGAGGTAGTCGGTCAATGATCACCACGGGCGACGTCCGTCGCTGGGCCACCGAGCTGCCCGAAGCCGAAGAGACCAGCCATTTCCGGTTCCGCGTCCCCGTCTTCAAGGTCCGCGGCCGCACCTTCTGCGGCATGGGAGAGGACGAGACGACGGCGGTCTTCTGCGTCGGCGAGGAGCAGGCGAACACCGCGGCGCTGGCCGACCCCGCCACCTACGAGGCCGTTCGCCGCCCGGACGCCAGAAAAAGCTTCCTCGGGCTGCGGGTCCGACTCGGCGGCGTCTCCGAGGAGCAGGCCCGGCGGCTCATCGAGGAGGCTTGGCGCCACCAGGCCCCGAAGCGACTGGTCGCCGCCCACGGCCGGCACCGGCCGACCTCTCCGTAGCGGCGGGCCGAAAGGGCCCCCGCGTCAGCCGGGGCCCTCTCGGATCGACCAACACGGTCAAACGACCAACGTTGGTTGACGCGGCACTAGCGGTAGCTCTGCATGCCGTACGGCGTCGTCATCAGCGCGATCACGGCCACCAGGATCACCACGGACACGAAGCCCACGGTCCAGGCCGTCGCCAACCTGTCCGGCTTGGCCGTGACATCGGGGTTCCGCTGCTGGGCCACGACGGCCTTGAGCAGTCGGCCGCGGACGGGGTACAAGGCGACCGGAACGGAGATGAACGCGACGCTGTACAGGAACAGGATCGGCGATGTCGTTCCGGAACGGAGGAGGTTCGTCGCCAGGACGGCCCCGGCGAGACGAGAGTGACAAGGGTCATCGCCCACATCCCCCGCCCGCTCTGCTGCTCCTCCCCGCTCCGGAGTTCCTCCGGAAGCCTCGCCCCGACGAACATCGCCCGCAAACCGAACGTGGAGCACACGGTCGCCCCGACCGCGATCAGCGACCAGCCGAACTGGAAGATCGAGAACAGCATCTTCCTTGCCTTTCGTCACTGAGGCGACTGATCACCGTATGGGCCCTGATGTCGCCAGTCGGCCGACCGGACTCGGCCGCCGGCCATCGCCGGCGCGCCCGAGCTCGGAACCGTCCCTCAGTCTCGGACGTCGGTACGGCGGGTCCCGTTCCCTCGATCCGCGGTCGGTCAGCCGGAGTGATCGGCCAGGTCCGCCGCGGCCTCGGCGCGGGTTTCCCGGGGCAGCATCACGGCCGCCACCAGGAGGGGGACGAGGGCGGCCACCGCGCCGCCGAGCGTCATCGTGTAGCGCGGCCCGACCAGTTCGGCCAGTTTGCCGATCAACGGGGCGCCGAGCGGGTTGGTGCCGAGGAGGACCAGCATGTACAGCGCCATCACCCGGCCGCGCATGGCCGCGGTGACGCCGAGCTGCATGGTGGCGTTGGTGGTCGTGGTGAAGGTCAACATCGCGACGCCGGTGGGCACCAGCAGCACCAGGAACAGCCAGTACGACGGCATCAACGACGCCGCCATCTCCAGCACCCCGAACAGCACCGCCGAACCGATCAGCAGCCTGCGGTTCGGGCCTACCCGACGGGCCGCCACCAGCGCACCGATCAACGCGCCGACGGCCTGCATGGCGGAGGCCAGCCCGAACGAGGACGCCCCGCTGTGGAAGACCTTCTTGGCGATCAGCGGGGTGATGATTCCGAGGTTCATCCCGAACGTCGCCACGAACCCCATCACCACCAGCACCATGACCAACTCGCGGCGGGCCCGCACGTACCGCAGTCCCTCCCGCAGCTGGCCCTTGGCACGGGCCACCGGTTCGGCGGTCCGCAGTTCGTCGGCCCGCATGAACGCCAGAGAGACCAGCACCGCGACGAACGACGCCGCGTTGACCAGGAAGACCGGACCAGTGCCGATCGCCGCGATCAGCAGTCCGGCCACCGCCGGGCCGAGCACCCGGCCGATGTTGAAGCAGGCGCCGCCCAACGCGATCGCATTAGGCAGATCGGTCTTACCGACCATCTCCACCACGAAGGTCTGCCGGGCCGGGTTGTCCACCACCGTGGCGACGCCCAGGCCGAACGCGAGCAGGTACACCTGCCACAGCCGGGCGCTGCCGGTGAGGGCCAGCAGCCCGAGGATCAGCGCGAGCAGGCCCATCGCCGCCTGAGTGATCACCAGAACGCGCCGCTTGGAATAGCGGTCGGCGACCACACCGCCCCACAGCCCGAACAGCATCATCGGCAGGAACTGCAACCCGGTGGTGATGCCCAGCGCCGTGCCGTTGTTGTGACTCAACTCCAGCATCAGCCAGTCCTGGGCCACCCGCTGCATCCAGGTTCCGGTGTTGGACACCAGCGAGCCGGCCGTGAACAACCGGAAGTTGCGGTTGCGCAGCGACCGGAACATCGGCGCCGCCAGCGCCCGGATCAGCCGCGATCCGCCTCCGCTCCGGTCGGCGCCTCCGGGATCGGCGCCGCCGCGCGCAGGATCTGACACCCGGCCACGGGCGACTTCCCCGGCCGCCGGGCCGGCCGCATCCGCGAGATGCGCGCTTCCTCCGTCGATCCGGCCCGACTTGTGGTCCGTGAGTTCACCGTACTCGTTAGCGGGGCTCATTACTTATAGCTTACTAAAGTGTCATCAGCGGAGAAAAGGCATCGCCGGCGGCCAGAACGGCGGGAAGCGCGAGGCTTCCCGCCGTTCCGTTCAGGCCCGAGCGGTGTTCAGGTGACCACCCCGGCCGTGGGGGCTTGAGCGGTGTTCAGGCCGCTCTCGCCGTGGGCCGCGTGACGGTTGCCGCCGTCACGCGGCCTTGTCGGCCGCTTCGAGGAGGTGCGGCTTCGCCGCGGCCTCCTTCTTCGCCTCGACGAAGAAGCGGCCCACTGACCCCGCCCCCAGCAGGACGAGGATGTATCCCGCGACCGAGTCGAGGCTCATCGTCGCCGTCTTGAGACCGGCGACGAGGCTCCACCCGAGCGACAGGACGGGCTTGGCCGGCTGCAGTTCGGCGTGCGCGGAGATCGTGAGGCCACGCTTCCACGCACCGCTCATGCAGGTCGACGAGATCGTCGCCAGGCAACCGACCCCCAGGCCACCGAGCGTCGCCCACACGTCGTGGTGCGTCACGACCGTCGGGCCGTGCGCCGACATGAAGGCGATGAAGGTGACCGGCACGGTGACCAGTCCGGACAGCGCGGAGGCCGTGAACACGGCCTCGTTGCGCCCCGCACCCTCTTCACGCCGACCGAGACCGGTGAAGATGCGAGCCATCACCCAGTAGCACGCGCCGTTGATGAGAACGGCCACGATGCCCATGGGAGACAGGTGCCGCGCCGCTCCCCCGTAGAGGAGAACGGCACCGATCACCGAGACGGCGACCCAGCTGACGATCCGCCAGTCCCGCCGACCGCTGGCGAGCGCTGCCATCATCGGGCCGATGATCAGCGTCAGGACGCTGCTCATGGCCGGGGGCATGTGGTGGACGGCCTCCTGGCCCGACCAGATCGACAGGCTGCTGGTGCAGCCGAAGATCAGTGCGGCACGCCACACGGGCCACTCGACCTGGCGGAGCTTGGGACGCACCACCAGCCACAGCGTCAGCGACGCCGTGACATCCGTGAGGAAGCTCGTGACCAGGGCGGGCATGCCCGTGGCCCCGGACTTCACCAGCAGGATGTTGTTGCCCGTGCGCACGTCATGGCCACGACGGCCATGAGCCAGCCGAGCGCCGGCCGCCGCCGCGTGACGGGGCCGCCGACCTCGCCGACCAACCACTGCCCGGATTTCTTGACGGGAGCACTCACCAGCCGCCACGGCACCTCGAAGAGGTATCGCCGAGCAGCTGACCGAGCCTCGTGGAATTTACCGACGGAACCCCTCCTTCTGTGAGGGGTGCTCACGAAGAGGTCCCGGGTTGTTCAAGCCCGGTCCGCCTCGCTGCACCCGTTGAACGGATGCAACTCGAGAACCGGGATTAATCCCCGTTTGTGGAGTTGCGCGAATCACGCTAACACATGGCCCCGACAGAGAGTGGTAATCTTTTCGGCGTGCAAGCCCCTCATTTATCGCGGCGGACTGTTCACCCGTCGGCAGGGGCGCACGGGAGACGGCGACCCGGCTCTGCGTTGGAGAAATCTCCTTTTGTGAGGCAGGACCGGGCCGTCGTTTTCCCAGGTCAATCCGGGGCGGCAACGAGCTGTCAGTGGTTTCATACGACTGGCACACGGAGTCAAGCATCGATCGGCAACCCAAATCGTGGCCGGATTCGGCCATTAACCCTTCCGCAAACAGCGAGTCACGGGCCGTGAAAACCCCTGGTCGAGACGTGCTCACCCCACGGAGCCGCACGTCAGGGATTCACGGTGGCCAGTGCCGAGCGGCTCGCGAACCAGGCGATCGTCTCGGCCAGTCCGGCCCGTAGGCCCACTCGTGGTTCCCAGTCGAGCGCCCGGCGGGCCAGGCCGATGTCCGGACATCGCCTGGTGGGGTCCTCGTCCCGTGCGCCGACGTGCTGGATCGGGGACTGCGAGTCGCACAGTTCCCGGATGAGCTCGGCGATGGCCACGACCGTCAGCTCCTCGGGGTTTCCGATATTCAACGGCCCGAAATGGCCCGCGAAGGCGGCCTTAATTAGCGCGCGGGCGGTGTCGTTCACATGGCACAGCGAACGCGTCTGCCGCCCGTCACCGTGGACGGTGATGGGCCGTCCGGCCAACGCCTGCTGAATGAAGGTGGGGACGAGCCGGCCGTCCTGCGCCCGCATGCGGGGGCCGTAAGTGTTGAAGATGCGCAGGACCACGGTGTCCAGGCCGTACACGTTCCGATACGCCTCGCACGCCGCCTCACCGAACCGCTTGGCCTCGTCGTAACAGGAACGCGGCCCCATGGGATTCACATTGCCGTGGTACGACTCGACCTGAGGGTGGATGGACGGGTCGCCATAGACCTCACTGCTCGACGCGTACACACAGCGGGCCCCTTTTGCGCGGGCGAAATCCAACGCGTTGAGCGCGCCAAGGGAGCCGACACGAAGCGTCTCCACTGGCCGCGCGAGATAGTCGACCGGACTGGGCAGTGAGGCGAGATTTATCACGAGCTCGACTCGGCCCGGCAGGTCGAGAGGCTCGTTGATGTCGTGTTCGACCAGTGCGAATCCACGCCGCTCTGCGAGGTGCGCCAAATTGCGGGCGGTACTGGTGGCGAAGTTGTCCACGCAGTAGACCCGGCACTGCCTATCCAATAGCAGCTCGCACAGATGTGATCCGATGAAGCCGCTTCCCCCGATGACTACCACTCTCGACGATTCATTCAACTACGTCCCCCTCCACTGAGTGCCGAATCCGCGCTGTGAACGAATGAAGTCGATGATCGCCTCGATGCCCGGGTCGTAGCCCTCCGCCGTGGCGACGCGAAGCGTGGGAACCGCGAGTGACACCTCCTCGAAGCGGCTGACGGTCCGTGCACCGGTTCCCGCGCGCCGGGCGAGCTCCGCCCGCCGGGAACTCGGACCGTCGGGCTGTTCGCGGCGCCGTTCGGTCACGCGCCGGCGCGCCAGCTCGAGATCGATCACGCAATGGACGACCTTGATGTCCGCTTCGGCCCTGAGCGAGTCCAGCCCCAGGCGCCACCTCGGGTGCTGGAAGGCGGCTTCGGCCACGACCGTCACCTTCGACGAGAGCAGCAGATCGATCGTCTGGAAGAAGGCGTCGAAGGTCAGGCGCGCGACGGACTCCTTGTCGGCGACGGCGAGATCATGGCCGAAGGTGTGGAAGATGCCCTCGTTGATGGCGTCGCGCGAGACCAGAGGGCACGGCAGCGCCCGCGCGAGCAGACCTGCCAGGGTGGTCTTGCCCGAGCCGGGCGGTCCGCTCACGACGACCAGGGTCGGCCGGTACGCACCATTGGTCCGTGCCGTACCGGACAACAGTCCCGCCGCCTCCCCGCCGGCGCCTGCCGAATCGCCGTTCATGGCGTCGCGACGGTCTCCGTTTGCCCCTTGGTCGGCCATCCCCTTCGATCCATCCTCACCTGAGCGTGGTCGGCGATGTGTCGGTGTCGTCTGCCCAGGCGATGGACAGGTGGTGCGGCACGGTGAGCAGTGGCGGCCCGCCCTCGGGGAGGAATCCCGCGCCCAGCCACGTTCCCGCCGTGATGGTGGCGCTGTCCGCGGCGCCCGCCGCCGCGGCCGCGGCGGTCCCGTCGTGCAGGTATCGCAGATCCGCGCTGACGCCGGTGGCGCTGCGGATCCTGCGCCGTAGCGCCGGCGCCCGCTCCGTGAGATGCCCGTAGATCCCCTGTCCGTCGTCGGCGGGCAGTCCGTCCCGTACGAACGAGGCGACGCTGACGACGACTCGGACCCGGTCCGATGTCGAGCCCGCGGCGTCCCGGACCGCCTGGGCCAGCGCGGCACCGACGGCCGCTTCGACACCGTCGCCGTCGGGCCGTCGGGGCGTGGGCCGGGCACGAACGCGGTGGAGTCGCCGCAAGGTGCGGCCGTGGCGCTCGGCGACCGCGGTCTTGATGCGGGTATGGCCGAGGTCGGCCACCACCGCGGTCTCTTCTCCGGAGTCCGTGGACGCGTGCCGGGCCGCGCCGATGAGCGGGGCGAGTTCCGGCCGGGACGGCACGGCCACGGGGCCGATGCCCGGCGCGAGGGCGGCGGCCGCCTCCACGCCTTCCAGGACGAGCGGTCCGCACCTGCCCGCCAGCAGACCGCCGGCGAGCCAAATGCCGCCGACGGTCGTCCAACGGGCGAGGAAGGCCCGGTGGTACGAGGTGGTCCCCTGCCGGTCGGCGGTCGCCGGATCGCGCAGTGTCGCGATCAGCGCTCCGAGGCGCATCCCGAAAGTGTGCAGTACTCCGGCGGCCGAGCGAGCCGCCTCCGCGTCCGGTGACGCCACGGCGGCGGCGAGGTCGTCCGCCAGGTGGTCCCGCCGCAGGCCGCGCAGGCCACGCCCGGTGGCCAGGGTGTACAGGGCGTTCAGCGAGCACGCGTCTTCCGCGAGCCATCCTTCGACGCCGATCCCGCCGATCCCGCCGGCCGGCCCCAGGACGACGTGATTCAGCGACGCCTCGCTGGTGAGTTCTCGGGGGCGGAAGGACGTCGCGGTCACGATGTGCCCCGGCGGTCGCGTTCGCCTCGCGCGCGT
Source organism: Actinoallomurus sp. NPDC052274 (assembly GCF_040679475.1). Classification (NCBI taxonomy): domain Bacteria; kingdom Bacillati; phylum Actinomycetota; class Actinomycetes; order Streptosporangiales; family Thermomonosporaceae; genus Actinoallomurus; species Actinoallomurus sp. NPDC052274. The sequence goes on along the minus strand of NZ_JBFAUT010000007.1, from coordinate 140,300 downwards.
CGAGCCACCTCACGCGGCGCGCCTCGGGTTAACGTCGCGGCGTGACGCATTCCCCCCTGCCTCCACTCCCCCTGCCGGCACTTCCGAGGCTGATCGCGACCGACCTCGATGGAACGCTGCTGGGAGCCGGGGGCGCCGTCAGCACGCGCAACGCCGTCGCACTGCGCCGGGCGGCGGGCGCGGGCGCCACGGTCGTGCTGGTGACCGGACGGTCACAGCCCAGGCTCCGGGAGGTCTACTCCCAACTCGGCGCCCGGTACCTCGCGATCTGCGCCAACGGCGGCGTGCTGTACGACCCGGTCGAGGAGCGCGTGCTCGTCTGCCGGCCGATCGCTCCCGAAGACGTTCGCCAGGTACGCCTGCGGCTCCGCGAGCGGGTGCCCGAGGTGGTGTTCGCCGCGCACGTGGAATGCGGTGGCCGGGCGCTGTACGAGCCGGGCTGGCCGGGGTACGGCGAGCCCGGAGACGGCCGTCCGCCGGCCGGGCCGCCGAATCCGGCCGACAGGTCGCCGAATCCGGCCGGCGGGCCGGTGGATCTGGCCGGCGGGCCGGTGGATCTGGCCGGCGGGCCGGTGGTGAAGCTGCAGGCCCGGGCCCCGGGGCACGAGCCGGAAGCGTTCACCGCGCTGGTCGCCGAAACCGTCGGCGATCTGGTGGAGGTGACTCGGCAGGGATACCGCGGCCTGATCGAGATGAGCCGGCGCGGGGTGACGAAGGGCAGCGCCCTCGCGGCCGTCGCCGACGAGCTGGCGATCCCGGCCGAGGACGTCCTCGTCTTCGGCGACATGCCGAATGACGTGCCGATGATGCGGTGGGCGGGGCGGTCGGTGGCCGTGGCCAACGCGCACCCGGAGGTACGGGCCGCGGCCGAAGAGGTGACCCTGACCAACGTGCGGGACGGCGTCGGCGTCTACCTCGAACGCCTGCTGGACGGGCGCACCCGACCTGGAGGGGCCACGGCGTGACGACCTACTTCTCAAGGCCGAACACCGCGGCGACCCGCCGTACGGAATCCTCCTCGGTGACCGTGGGCTCCACCGTGAGCCCGTTCAGGTCCAGTTGCCGGGTCTGCTCGGTGAGCCGGTCGGTGAACATCGCGTCGCGCTGAAGCAGATTCCGCAGCGCGCGCTGGGGGTCACCGGTCTTGGCGATGAACCCCCAGGCCGGGCCGCCACGGCCCTCGAAGACCTGTTGGCGGAACTCGTTCGTCGGCAGCAGCCACACGGCGTGGCCGGTCTCGGCGAGCAGGGGCCGGACGAGGTCGGGCAGCAACCGGAACCCCTCGGCGATCACCGGCCCGTCGGCCGAGAGGGCGAGAAGGTCCTCGACGATCAGGGCGAACCCTTCACCCCGGTACCAGTGGAAGGTGTCGAGCATCTCGCGCGGGCTCCGGGTCACCCACCGTTCGTCCATGTCCATGGCGGCGAACCTGCCCAGGTACGGGGCCTGTTCCACGGGCATGCGGCGGGCGTGGTCGGGCATGACCGCATCGGTGTCGTACAGGCGCAGCCCGTACCGGTCGGCGAGGCGCCGGGCGATGGTGGACTTCCCGGATCCGCTGCCGCCGCCGATCCAGTAGACGTGACGCAACCGCTCCCGGAGAACGTCGGGGGAAGTCCCTTCGTGCAGTGCAGAGTGCATTCGTCGCTCCTCGCGTGTCTATCGGCTTGAGACCGCACCGCCGCCGCGGCGGTGGGCGGTCCGGTAGAGGTCGGCGTACTTGCGGGCGATTCCGCTCCACGCGTAGTCGGTGATGCGCGTGTTGTCGGCCGGCCGTAGCCGGCCGTGCAGCGCCGCGGCCATCTGTTCCTGGAAGCCCTCGACGTCGTACGGAGAGAACCGCGGGGACGTCGGGGAAGTCGTGCAGGATCTCGGGCACCTGGTCGGTGACGATCAACGGGCAGCCGCAGGCGATGGCCTCCAGAGCGACCATGCAGAAGGTCTCCAGCAGGTTCGACGGCACGACCGCGACGTCGGCGGCCTGGTAGTACGCGGGCAGCCGGTCGTGCGGGACGAAGCTCAGGAACGTCACGGACGCGTCGATGCCGAGCCGGGTGGCCGCGTGTTGCAGGTCCTCGCGGGTGGGGCCGTCGCCCACGATGAGCAGCCGGCTGTTCTCGATCCGCCGGCTGACGCCGGCGAAGGCCGTCAGCAGGGTCTCCACGTTCTTGTCGGCGGCGAGGCGGCCCACGTACAGCACGATACGTTCGTCGGAGGGCAACCCCAGCGCGTCGCGCGCGCCGTCGCGGTCGCCCGGCGTGAAGTGCCGCAGGTCGATGCCCGGTGGGATGACGGCCGAAGCCGGCAGATTCGCGTCCGCCAGCGCCTTGGCCTGCGCGTGGCCGATCGCCACGATCTCGGCGTTGGCGCGGATTCGGTCGACGCGCCGGGCCAGCGCCTCGTCGGCGCGCGCGTCGGTGCCGGTGGGCGTCCATTTACCGACCCGTCCCCAGTGGGTGACGACGATCGGCCCGCCGACCCGCTCGAGCAGCGCTTCGGCGTCGTCCAGGCCCTGGACGTGGATCACGTCCGCGTCCGCGAATCCCGGGAGCTTCGTCACCGTGGACAGCCACCGGCGGCGGCGCAGGCGCCGGCCGACCGTGCGTACGCCGCGGGGCGCGGCCGTGATGGCGGTGTCGAGCCAGGCCGGCCAGCGCAGGTAGCTCGGATCGAGGTCGTCGAGGCCCGCGAAGTAGGCCATCCGCGGCCCACCGACGAACAGGTTCACCTGGGCTCCGAGGGAGGGCAGCGCACGAGCGATCTGGATCATGCCGATCTGGCCGCCGGGCACGCCGGCGCGACCGGGGACGCTCGTCTGGCTCCTCATGATCATCAAGGTCTTCATGGCTGCGTTCGTCCGCCTTCTCCCGTCGACCCGACCACCGCCGCCGTACGGCCTGCCGCCCTCCGCACGAGGGCACCGGTGGGTACGGCCGACATCCGGTAGATGGAGACCCGGCCGCGGTCGGCCCCGTACACCTCGACGGGCAGGAACAGTTCCCAGACGACCCGACCCTCGGGGGTCAGCTCGAAGGCGCCTCCCGCGGTGGAGTTCGTGACCAGGAGATTGCCGCCCGGCAGTGGCTCGGCGCCGCCGGCGAGCGGGCAGAAGAACGACTCCGGTGGGGAGGCCGTCCAACTCCACACGATCTCGCCGGTGGCCGGGTCCATGACGACCAGGCGCGAGCGTTGCGCTCCCCTGCCGTTGTCGAAGATCAGGAGCCGCCCGTCCGGGAGCACGGTGGGCTGATGCGGCCCCGACAGTTCGCCGGGCCCCCACCACCATCTCACCCGGCCGTCGGCACGGCCGATCACGGCGACGGCGTCGAGTTCCCGCATGCAGACCAGCAGGTCACCCTGCGACCAGAGACCGGCGGGGTGGGCCGGCAGCACTTCGATGGTGTTGGTGTGCAGGACGTCGCACGGCGATCCCGGGAGAGCGCGGAGGAGTCGCAGAGCGCGGCGCCGCTCGCCGTCGTGGGTCCCCATCCCCGTCCGCAGGATCGCGCGGGTCTCGGCGACCACCGCCTCCGGGACGTCGTCGCCCGGGACCGGCCACCCACGGGACCGGAACGCGGCGCCGCGCCGCTGAACCGCCGCGTCGATCAGCCGTCGAAGCTCGGCGTCCGTCCGCAGGATGTCATAGAGCGATACCTCGCTCTTCACGACGCCGTCGGCGGTGACCGTGGAGATCAGGTTGTCGAGCACGACCTGCGCGGACCCGCCGCCTTGGTGCTGGTCAGCCGGGGTTTTCCTTGATCAGGTGGGTGCCCCCGGCAGGATTCGAACCTGCGGCACACGGTTTAGGAAACCGTTGCTCTATCCCCTGAGCTACGAGGGCTTGACCTGCGACGAAGCTTAGCCCGCCGGAGTCGCTTACCGCTGCTGGCCCGCCTATGGCCCGCGATCTCCGGTTGGCCCGTGCTGGCCCGCGAGACAGACTAGCGCGCCGGAGGCTTCCGCACCCAACGGGAACGGCCCCCGACTTGATCGTCAGGGGTCGAGATCTACGCGGCGAGCGCATCATCTATCCGTTGGTTGGCTGTTCGCTCATCGCCGTCGATGCAACTGGCGTAGATCTTGAGCAGGACGTCAACGCTGTGCCCCGTCCGCCTAGCGACCTCGGTACCAGGAACCCTGGCGTTGAGCCAGAGCGAGACTCCCGCGTGCCGAAGGTCGTACGGGCAACCGGCAATCGGCGACTCGGCCCGCGACGGCGGCACGCCGAGCTTGCGCACTTGCTCCCACACCAGCCAGTACGCCGAGGAGCCGACCGGCCTGCCGCTGGAGGTACGGAAAAGACGGCCGCCCGGACCAACGCCGTACATCTCGATGTGCGCGCGGAGCCGGCGACCAGTTCCGGCGGAATCGGCACCACGCGAACCTCGTTCCTGGGCCGCCACTTCAAGCCCCGTTCCTGGCGGTAACACCCGTCATCGGTCCATGCCTTGCCCGCCTGCGGCTCCGACACCGACAGCATCAGCCTGCCCCATCCTTCCTCGGGCAGTTCACAGTCCTGCTCGCACAGCGCAACCCCCTCAGACGGCCGCAGCGCGGCGAAGTACAGCCGCCGGTAGAGCTTGCTGCCCGATCGGCACGGCCGGCGGGACCGGTGCCCACGCCGCGCGCCCGTAGGGCGTGCCGGAGTGGGCGGCCTGCGGCGGTCCTTACGGTCTGGTGCGGGCAGACGGACTCTGCCACGATGTGGTCCGCCCGAGGAGCGGTAGAAACAGCGCGGAGGACAGTTGCCTGGGCTGGCGGAGCTGACCTACAGCACGGTCGGCGGCATCGTTGGGGCGACGGCGACCGGCTATCTGACCAGGCAGCATGAGCGGCGGCAGCTACGTGCCGACGTCATGCAGCGACTGCAGACGATCGCGGAGATAACCGCCGGGGTCCGTGATATCGAGATCGGGTGGGCTCCGGTCCGCCGGGCGGTCGGCGGACGATCGCACCTGACAAGCGGGCTCGGCCTGAGGGCGACCCTCGACGGCGGCGTCGACGCCGAAGACGCGCTTCATAAGGCTTTCGCCGGGTTCGGAGTGGCCGCGCTGGCAGCCGGAACCCCGCGCCGGGTCATGGACTTCGCCGCCGGTTCCCACGAACGTGCCTTCGAGTGTGAAGTGATCAGAATCATCGACCGCCGCGCCGGTGGCGTCCTGGGAGAGTCGGTCGATGTGCTGATGCGGGCCGCTGAGGAGTATCAGCGAGCGGCCACCGGACTCTTGCTCCACACCCTGTGGCGCCCCTGGCGGGCGCGGTTGCACCTCCGCGCCCGAATCCGCGTGCTCCGCACCGATGTGGCGGCACTCCACGACCTTCAAGAGGCGGCCAGGACACGCCTGATCGAGAGCGAGAACATCACGCTGCTCTTCGCTCGTCTCGACCCGGACCAGCGGCGCTGGGAAACCTGGAAGATCTCCCCGAATCCCGGGATTGCGACGCCGTACGCCTCGGCCACAGAGCTCCACGGCCAGAAGGCATCGCCCACGGCGGACGGTTAGTTTCGGCCCGACAAAGCCCGAGCCAGCGCAATGCCAGCGAATCGACGGCCGCGCCATTCATTACGCGTCAGGCGGTACACGTCCACCGCCCCTGCAAGGCGTGCGAGGTGGCGTCGGCTACCTCGACGGCGCGTAGCTCCATCGCGCGTCACTCGGTGCCGGCGTTCACTCCGACGCAGGTGCTCTCTTCGTATGCCTGGGACTGCTGCTTGCTCAGGCGCAGGGGTTAGTGCCCCTGAAGACGTCCCCGGCCCTGAGCTGAAGATCTTCCGCACCTGCACCGGTGAAGACGAGGCGAGCGCCGTGAGGCGGGTGCAGCTCGGTTACCTTCACCTGGGGATATCGCCGGATCTCCGTCAGTGCCAGGTCGACTGCTTGTCCGTGCCGGCCCACGCCGTGGAAACGTGCGCCCACCCGTGTGGTCTCCAGACGTCGCACGACGACAGCCAGGAGATCGGTGCCCGTGGTGTCCACCCGCTCGATCTGGACGGCGGGGCGGGGTGCTTCCATGGGGCCATTGTCTCCCCGCCAGAATCGCGGGATCCGAAGTCCCGACTTGATCGTCCGGGGTCGAGACCTATGCGGCGAGCGCATCATCCAGCCGTTGGTCGGCTGCTCGATCGTCGCCGTCGATGCGACTGGCGTAGAGCTTGAGCAGGACATCCACGCCGTGCCCCACCCGCCTGGCGACCGGTGGCCGACGGAATCAGTCCGCCCTTGGGACCAGCGCTTCGGTCACGAAGATCGTGGCGGATCGGCGGGCCTGAACTGCCTGCATCTGGCCGACTCCCTCGAACTCGTTGCAGAGCAGGAACAGGTGGCGGCCGTCGGGACCGCCGAGGGTGACAGCGAAGCATGGCAGTTCGGTCTCGACACGGTGGGTGATCTCGCCGCCCTCGAGGACCCGGACACACGCGCCTGCCGGAGCGTTCGGATCACCTGTGTGTGCGGCCGTGTCGGCGGTCTGGGTCCAGATCGCCGATTCGGCGTCCACGCAGATGCCGTCCGGGCCCTGCCCCTCGGCCCACACTCTGCGGCCGGTGAGTGCACCGTCGTCCTGGATGTCGAACGCGCTGAGCCGGCCGGCGAACGACTCGGCGACGACCAGAGTGGAGCCATCCGGCGTCACCACCATGCCGTTGGGGAACTCGATGTCGCCGGCCACTTGACGGTAGGTCCCGTCGGACGCGACGAGGTTGATCCAGCCCGGCGTCGGCGTGCCACCACCGATGAAGTCGAAGTCGAAGCCGTTGACGTACATATGGCCGTGCGGATCGATCACGATCTCGTTGCCGCCCCGCTCGCAGTGCGTCACCAGCGCACCGTCCGGCTCCCGACGGGTGACGGCCGGCCCGGTCGTCACCAGGCGCCCGTCAGGCAGCCAGTCGATCGCCCAGCCCATCCTGGACGGGCCCTCGGCCATCACCTCGGCTTCACCGTCCATGTCGACGGCCACGACCTCGCCCGCACCCCAGTGGGCGAACCACAGCCGACCGTCGTGCCACCGGGCGGACTCCACCATGGCCAGGCCGGTCAGCAGCGTACGAGGTGGGGGCAGATACTCGACCATGGATCCTCTGTCCTTCCGCGTCTGCGGACCGTATCGGCGGCCCTTCACCGTCTACACGAACAGACGACCATCGAATCGACATCAAGCCACTCGCTTTCGAGTAACGCGCGCCCTCACCTCCCGCTCGGGAGGCGAGGGCGCGCGCCCTTAGCGGGGGCTTCCGAAGATCGTCGTCGACGATCGGCCGCCCGCAACGGTCGCGGCCTCGTAGCACCGAAGGGCGGTCGCAGGTGCCCCGGCGCCGCCCTCGAGCGTCGGCGGTCGTACAGCGTGGGCGCCGGTCCCTCCGGCCGTGCCGAGCGGGCGGCCACCGGACGACGAGCCACCCGCGGATTCCCCAGCGTCATCGGCTCCGGTCCGTTCTCACAGAACGGGCGCAGGGCCGCCGTCGGACCCGCATCAGACCGAACTCTGCTGCCAGACCGCGCAGGGCCACCTCGCCAGGGCCATTCACGCCCTACAGAATCATGAGGTCTGCGCGTGATGGAAAAGGTTCAGTGTTGACCCGGCTCAGAGCGCGGTCACCTCGTCGTCGGTGAAGCCGGTGGCGGCTTTGAACTCCGCCAATAGGTGTTCCGCCGAAAGAGCGGACGGTATCCGCATGAGGGCGATGTCGTCGCTGCCGATCCACCAGGGCGTTACCAGGGCGACCTCGGCACCCGACTCCAGCCGCAGCAACAGGGCCTCACGGCCGGCGTCCACCTTGCTGAACCCGCGCTGCAGGCGCCCTTGCACGTCGATGTACCAGAGGTGGATTCGGGCGATCGGCCGTGCGCCATCGAACCGGTTCCAGTTGGCGATGTCCACATAGAGGTAAGGGGGGGCAGGCCAGGGTCGGAGGGCATCGAGGCGGTTCTGGACTTTGATCAGAAACTCACGTACAGAGGGTTCGTCGTGGCGCAGCGGAATGTCGCCGACCAATGGGTCGCCTGACCGCAAGGCTTCGGTGAGCGCCGTGTACTCTTCTTCCGGCGTCAGGTCGAACTGCGGACGTTTTATGATCCTTTGCGCGACACGCTCGACAACCCTGTCGTCAAGCTGTCTCGAAAACTGAAGGTTGTGCAGGATCCCATTGATGATGGCGCGCCATAGCATGATTATGCCATCCCCTACTCACTGATCAGGTCACCATGTGAAATCGATCATATCATCGTCGATCCTTACGCCCTGGCTGCGCAGGTGATCAACAACCTGCTGATTGATTTCAGCGCTCGGCTTGTAGTGGCCACTTGAGTTGCTTATCGCATTAACCCGGCCATCGGAGACCGAGAGTGTTCCCGCGCCGGCCACATCTTCACCACCGAGGAGACTCGAATGGTGGAACTTGCCATACTCTTCGAAGTTGGACGCATAGATGTTGCCGTGTTTGTCCATGACGAATATGGCTCCGGGGGCATCAGGGTTCTCACCTGCTACGCTGTTGAAAGGTCTTCCCTTGCTGTCTCGCAGCAAGCCGTCCTCATCGACCGTGAGCCGGTAATCTCTGCGCTCCACATCATTGAGGTAGCGTACTTCTATTCTGTCGCCCCAGGGGCCTATGATCCCACCCGGCTTGTTCTCGCCTCGATAGCTTTCCTTCAGTTTGATGGTTTTGAATGGAGCCTTTTCGGCGGCGTCACCTGCAGCGCGTGATGCTTTTCCGCCGAACTTCTTGAAATAAGGCTCAGCGGCTTCGAAGAGCCCCTTCCCGATCGCGTCGTACTTACCCATTCGCTACTGCGTTCATAGGCATATTGACGTACCGGCCTTGCTTGAAGACGGGTGTCATCGGCGGCGACGCTCGGTGCTCCGAACCGGCAGCGTTGTGGCACGGAATGCGCATCAGCGAAATCAGCAGTGTCCGGCTTGAGAGTGGAGTCGGATACCCGACGCTCACTAAGAGAATTGCGGGAGAGGGAAATGCCACCCCCATTGCCTTGGGCATCTTTCGAGTAGTCATCGACTCAGTCACTCGCGTCACTCCCGCAGAACCATCATCGGGCGCCATAGGGGTACGACCTCTTTGACGAGCCGTGACGGCGTTGGGTTCCTGTCAATGGCTGATCGCGCGCACCGCTGGGGGCTCCGCCGCCCCCAGGCCCCCGCGAGCCGGAGCACTCGCTCGCCCCCGCGGAGCAGAGCTGCGGCCACCGTGTCGTCGTACTCAACGCCTCACTGGCCTACGCGACCGTCGACGCACTCTCGCAACAGATCCGCGTGGCCGCAGTGTCGGGCGTACTCCTCGATCCGGTGCACCAGCACCTCCCGGACGGCGATGGCGTCCTTCCCCAGACGCATGCTCAGATCTGGATGCTCGGCCAGCACGGCGTCGGTGGCTGCCTGCTCACGAGCCAGGTCGGCGTACGCGGCGTCGACCACCGCCTGGTCGGCGACCGCTCCGTCGAAGTCGGCGTCGCCCGCGCCGTACAGCTTCGGTGGGGGGCGCCGGGCAGGATCCAGCCGCGCCAGTCCCGCTCTACCTCGGCGAGGTGCCGGAGCAGGCCGAGCAGCGACATGGTCGACGGCGGGACCGACCGACGGGCCAGCTGCTCCGCGTCGAGACCCTCGCGTTTCATCAGCAGGGTCAGTCTGTAGTTCGTCAGGTAGTCCCGCAGCGTCGCCAGCTCGCCTTCCGGACTGACTCCGGTGTTGCCGCGGGGATCCTCATCCGGGTCTGTCCACATGTCGGGGTAGACGGTTGCCTGGCTCCACCGTTGGGGTTGGTCGCTCACTCTGGCGATGGTGATCCTCGGGTATCCGGCCCGCCAGCGAATTTCCGCGACTGCGCGCCTGGCCGGCGCCTCCCTTGTCGGCTGAGTGTGCGGCGCCCAAGGCGGGTCGGCGGCGGTTGCTGTAGGCGGGTGTCTCCGGACTGTCAACGGTCGGCGACCTAAGGGTCGCCGGCCAACCTCAGCCTAGAGATCGGGATTGATCCCATGGAAAATAATCCGGCATTAGCGAAGCCCGGCCGGGCGGCTCACCTGGCCGCGTTACGGGACATGGGTCTGGCATTCATCCACTGGATGAGGCTGGGCCCGGTGCGCGGCCTGGCCTGCCAGCTCGCCAGGTTCGACAACCGCATCATGGCGCGCGGCCGCAACGGCGCGCCGGAACCCAACGCCACGGTGGGAGACCTGCTCGCTCTGCGGCCGGGAAACCCTCCCTACAAGGGCAAGACGGCGCGTGCGACGAGCCGGGAGGACGCCGAACTGCTGCGGTCGGTCTTCCAGCCGCTGGACGGTCAGTTCCTGGCGATGCACCGGCTGTACCCCGGCGCGATCCTGCAGGGCAACCACAGGCGCTACGAGCTTCTGAGGCGCGCGGGCGACCCGAAGTCGAACATCTCCTTCGACACTCCGATCTTCATCAACAACTTCATGGTGGAGACGCGCGAGCGGGCACGCGGCCAAGAGCGATCGCGGAGGAGCACGGCACGGCGCGGGGATCCGCACGGCAAGGGGCTACCGGACCGCCTCGCCCGCCCGTGGTGCCGCGCTTCCCGCTGATCGCCTACGGGCGGGCATGCCCGCGGACGCGAACAGAACGGCCGGGCTCCGCACGCGGAGCCCGGCCGTTCAGGCATCGGGCGGCGGCACGAAGAGGGCACTGCCGCGGCCTCGCGGACCGTGCAGCCGCCGTGCTGCGGCGGCGCTCTCGCGCCCGATCAAGCACGCGGTTGACCTCAAGCGCTTGAAGTATGTTCTGCTGCCTCGCATGACGACGTTCACCATCCAGGATGTGTCCCGGCGCAGTGGGCTGAGTGAGCCGACGCTGCGCTACTACGAAGATGTCGGGCTGGTCGGGCCGATCGAGCGTGACGAGAAGAGCGGGCATCGTCGGTACCGGCCCGAGGACCTCGACACCCTTGAGGCGCTGTCCTGTCTGCGCGCGGTCGGGGTGGGCATCGAGGACATGCGCACGTATCTGGCCAACCGTGCACGCGGACGGGCGGCGGCGGCCGAGCAGCGTGATCTGCTGCTGCGTCACGCGGAGCGCGTCGAGGCCGAGATCGCCGCGCAGCACGCGCGGCTCGGCTACCTGCGGGTCAAGGCGGCGATGTGGGACGCCCGCGATCGGGGTGACGCCGCCGCGGAGGCCGGGGCGATACAGAGTCTGGTGGACGCGGTCGGTCGCTTGGAGGTGCTGCGATGAGCACGGTTCTGGTCACCGGTGGGTCCGGCTACGTGGGGACGCAGCTGATCGCCGCGCTGCTGCGGGCCGGGAGGACGGTGCGCGCCACGGTGCGTACGACGACCCGCGAGGCCGACCTGCGCGCGGCGGTGCGCCGCGGCGACGCCGACGACGCCGGCCTGGAGCTCGTCGCCGCCGACCTGATGACCGACGACGGCTGGCCCGCCGCGGTGGCCGGTTGTGCGGAGGTCCATCACGTCGCCTCGCCCATCCCGGTCACGCAGCCCGAGGACCCCGACGAACTGATCGTCCCCGCCCGCGAGGGCACGCTGCGGGTGCTGCGCGCCGCGCGCGACGCGGGCGCCCGGCGCGTCGTGCTCACCTCGTCCTTCGCCGCGGTCGGATACACGCCCAAGCCGGACGCCGAGTTCACCGAGGACGACTGGACCGATCCCGACACGCCCGGACTGGCGCCCTACCCGCGTTCCAAGGCGATCGCCGAGCGTGCCGCCTGGGACCTGGTGGAGCGGGACGGCGGTGACACCGAGCTCGTCGTCGTCAACCCGACGGCCGTCTTCGGCCCCGCCCTCACGGCCGACCTGCGGTCCTCGATGCATCTGATCAAGGCGATGCTCGACGGGACGATGAGCGTCGCGCCCCGCCGGCGCTTCGGCGTCGTCGACGTCCGCGACGTGGCCGACCTGCACATCCGGGCGATGGCCGCGCCCGAGGCCGCGGGCAGGCGCTTCCTGGCCGTCGCCGACGGCCCGACGCTGAGTTTCCTGGAGGTGGCCGAGATCCTGCGCCGGCGGCTCGGCCCGCTCGCCGCGCGCGTGCCCACGCGGGAGGCGCCGGGGGAGGATTCGCCGCGGCCGATCATCCACAACGACCGGGCCCGCGACGAGCTCGGTTGGCGTCCGCGCGCCGCCGAGACGACGATCGTGGAGTCGGCCGAGAGCCTGCGTGACCTCGGCCTGCTGGAGGCGGAAGGCCGACGGTCGCCTGCTCGGTGAGTGACGACCGTCTGAAGGAGCGGATGCCGGGAAGGGGGCCGGCGCCTTCGATCCGCCGGGAACGCGCCGGCTTCGGTCATCCCACGACCTACTCGAGCATGCCCTCGTCGGTCGCCTGCGGCCGGCAACGCCGCAGCTCGCCGCCGCTCGCGATCGCGTCGGCCTCCCGGTTCGGGACGAATTCCCGATGGAGCGCTTCGGTACGGGCGGCGTAGAGGGCGGCGTATTCGGTACGCGGCGGTGCGGTGAGCCGGAACCGCGCGTACCCCGCGATGGTGAGGGAGGGCAGGTGCGGGCCGCTCTCCTCACGCATGCGTTCCCCGTCCTCTCGTCCCGGGCCGGGGCTCCATCCATGGGTCCCATGGTGCGGGTCTCCCCGCCCGCGCCGGGAGATCACGGCGGTTCAACGCTTCGGACTTCGCGGTCCCCACCGTGCGTGGGGCGGGCATGGCGAGGGTGGAGGCGGTCGTTAGGCTGGGCCGGCATGGAGGATCTCGGGCGTCAGATCGCCTACTGGGACGGGGCCGGGGCCACCAAGACGTTCACGCACCCGGTGGATCTCGGCTGGCTGGCGGGGGTGAGCCGGGACGCGCGGGTCCTGGACTACGGCTGTGGGTACGGCCGCGTCATGGCCGAGCTGAGCGAGCACGGCTTCACCGACATGTCCGGCGTGGACCTGTCCCCCGCTCTCATCGCGCGCGGCCGCCGGTCCCGGCCGGACCTGCGCTTCGCGGTGCTGGAGGCGCCGCCGGCGCTGGAGTACCCGTCGGCGGGGTTCGACCTCGTCCTGTTGTTCGCGGTGCTCACGTGCGTTCCGGACGACGGCGCTCAGCGGGCGCTCGTCGCCGAGCTGAGCCGCGTCCTGGCGCCCGGCGGGCTGCTCTATGTCAGCGACGTGCTCCTGCAGGACGACCAGCGGAACCGGGACCGCTATGCCTCCTACGCGCGACGCTTCGACGCGCCGTACGGGGTGTTCGCCACCGATGACGGCGCGGTGTGCCGGCATCACGACCTCGCCGGTCTCCGCGCCCTGCTGTCGGATTTCGAACCGGTGGACGAACGCCGGATCGACGTCACCACGATGAACGGCAACCGGACGCGGGGGGTGCAGTTCCTGAGCCGCAAACGGTGACGCGAGGACGGCGGCGGGCGCCGGGGGAATCGGCTCGAGCGGTGCGACATTCACGACATGAATCGCATTGCGGGCGGGGTAGAAGGCCAGGTCGGACGCCTGCGGATCTCGATGCGGTACCGGCTGTGGGCGGCTGTTCGGAATCAGAGACGTGGTCGGTCCAGGGCGCGTACGGTCCTTGTTCAGGGAAACGGTCCAACGATCGAGGAGCGTCCTTGGACAAGGTTCAGCGACTGCGCGAAGTCTCCGACGCCGACGTCGCCGCGTGGCACGAGGTCGTCGCGGCGTCGGTCGCCCACGATTTCCCCGGTGAGCCGGCGCCGACGCTCGATCAGGTGCACGGCCAGGTGACCACGCCCGGGCTGAGCAGCCGCCACCTGCTGTGGGTCGCCCGCGCGGACCGCACCGTGACCGGCGTCGCGCGGCTCCGGCTGTTCGAGGGGACGGGCCGGCGCCATCTCGGGGAGTTCACCCTGCACGTCCATCCCGAGCACCGCCGCCGGGGCGTCGGAACGACCCTGCTGCGGACGGTCGCGCGGGCCGCCCGGGACGAGCAGCGCCGCACCCTGGTGGTGGAGGCGTCCTCGCAGACGTCGGGCGCGGCCTTCCTGGAGGCGAACGGCTTCCTCTGCGCACTGTCCCTCAGCCTGTTGCTGCTGAACGTCGCGGAGGCGCGCGGCGTCGAGGACATCGTCGGGACCGAGCACCCGGGGTACCGCCTGACCCGCTGGCTCGGGGTGGTTCCGGACGACCTGGCGGAGGCGTTCGCCGAGGCCAAGGCCGCGATGGGTGACATGCCGGCGGGGAAGATGAACTACGGCACGACCACCTGGGACACCGACCGGGTACGGGACATGGCCGAGGCCGTCGAGAAGCGCGGCGACACGCTGCTGACGGTGGCGGCGCTGCACGAGAAGACGATCGCGGGCTTCACCGAGCTGGTGATCCCGGTCGGCGACGGTACGCGGGCGATCCAGTACGACACCGCCGTCGTGTCCGGGCACCGCGGACGGGGGCTCGGGCTGTGGGTGAAGGCGGCCATGCTCGAGTGGCTGCGCGCGGAGTGGCCCGCCGTGCTGGAGATCGAGACCGACAACGCCGAGGACAACGCCCACATGCTCGCGGTCAACGAACGGCTGGGGTTCCGGCCGCTGCGGCAGACCCGGCAGTACCAGTGCGACCCGCGGATGATCCACTAGGACGACGTTGGCGGTTCCCTGGCCTCGGCGGGTCTACAGTGACGGAGAGTCGAGGAGGCACAGTTGCTGTACTGGTTCATGTACCGGGTGGTCCGCCCGCTGCTCCGGATCCTGTTCCGGCCGGTGGTCGTGGGGCTGGAGAACGTCCCGGAGGATGGCGCGATCATCCTGGCCAGCAACCACCTGTCGTTCGTTGACAGCGTGCTGATTCCGCTCGTCGTGCCGCGCCGGGTCACGTTCATCGCCAAGGCCGAGTACTTCGAGGGCAAGGGCGTGGCGCGGATCCTCGGCGCGTTCCTGGACGCGATGGGGCACATCCCCGTGCCGCGTACGGAGCAGCGCGCCGCCGTGGCCGCGCTGGACATCGCGCTCGGTGTCCTGAACAACGGCAACGCCTTCGCGATCTACCCGGAGGGCACCCGCTCCGAGGACGGCCGGCTCTACCGCGGGCACACGGGTGTGGGCTGGCTCGCGCTCAACGCCCAGGCGAGCGTCGTGCCGGTGGCGGTGAAGGGCACCGAGAAGATCATGCCGGTCGGCGCGAAGATCCCGATTCCCCGGCTGCGCCGGCCGGGCGTGAAGTTCGGCAAGCCGATCGACTACACCGCGTTCGCGGACATGCCGCCGGCCAAGGGCCGCCGCGCGATGGTGGACGAGATCATGAAGGAGATCCAGAAGTTGTCGCGCCAGGAGTACGCGGGCGTGTACAACGAGCGGTCCAAGCAGATCCAGGCCTGACCGCGAGGCTCCGCCTTCCCTCCTCACAGGGGGTGTTCGAACCAGACGACCTTGCCGGTCGGGGTGCGCTGGGTGCCCCAGTGCTCGGCGAGGGCGCTGACGAGCTGCAGGCCCCGGCCGTTCTCGTCGGTGGTCTCGGCCCGGCGCAGGTGCGGCAGGTCGTAGCCGTCGTCGCGGACCTCGCAGAGCAGGGAGTTCGCCCGGATCAGGCGCAGCCCGAGGTCGCCCGCGCCGTGCACGATGGCGTTGGTGACCAGCTCGCTGACCAGGAGCTCGACGGTGGGCACCAGGGCGGGCAGGCCCCAGGTCTTCAGGGCCTGGCGGGCGAGGCGGCGGGTCTCGCGGACCACGGCCGGCGCCGCCGTGAGGTTCCAGGAGAAGACGTCCTCCTTCGGAATGCCCTCGAAGCGCACGGCCAGCAGGGCGATGTCGTCGTCGTACCGGCCCGCCGTGCCGAAGCCCTCGATGAGCGTCTCGCAGACGTCCTCCAGCGGCCGCGGCGGACCGGAGAGGAAGTCCCGCAGCGCGGTGAGCCCGACGTCGAGAGGCCGGCCGCGGCGTTCGACCAGGCCGTCGGTGCACACGACGAACTGGCTGCCGTCCTCGACGTCGAAGCCGACCGTCTCGAACGGGACGCCGCCCACGCCGATCGGGGCGCCGGGCGGGACCTCCAGCAGCCAGGACTCGCCGGCCGGGGAGACCAGTACGGGCGGCAGGTGCCCGGCGTTGGCGATCTCGCAGCGCCGGGCCACCGGGTCGTACACGGCGTAGACGCAGGTCGCCAGGCACTCGTCGCCGAGCCGCCGGGCGAGGTCGTCGAGCTGGCGGAGCAGTTGGTCGGGCGGGAGGTCCTGCGGGGCGAGCGTGCGTACGGCGGTGCGGAGCTGCCCCATGATGGCGGCGGAGGTCAGGCCGTGGCCCATGACGTCGCCGACGACGAGGGCGAGCCTGCCACCGGGCAGCGGGATCGCGTCGAACCAGTCCCCGCCGACCCGTACGGCCTCGTCGGCGGGGACGTAGCGGTAGCAGATCCGCGCGCCGGCGACGTCGGGCGGGGCGTCGGGCAGCATGCTGTGCTGCAACTGCTCCGCCACACGCGCCTCACGGCGGTAGAGGCGGCCGTTGTCGACGCACACCGCGGCCCGGCGGCCCAGCTCCTCCGCCACGGCGACCTCCCGCTCGCCGAACGGCGGCCGGTCGCGTCGGCGCAGCAGGAGGATCGTGCCTAAGATCTTGCCGCGCGCGATGAGCGGCGTGATCAGCAGCGCCCGGCCGCGCAGGAGGGGCCGCAGGTCACGGCCTCCGACGCGGGAGGAGATGCGGCGGCACACGCGTTCGCTGACCCGGGGGACGTTGACGCTCTGCCCGGTGGTCAGGTCGTCGGCGAGCGGCGTCCGGGACGGCATCCGGATCACCTCGCCCAGGGGGACGAGGTCGTCCCAGTGGCCCTCCTCCTCGTCGTACCGCATGGCCACGCGGACGACGCTGGGCGAGGCGTCCGCCTCCGCCGGGGGCAGCTCCTGGCCGGTGACGATCGACTCGAGCAGCTGAACGCCGGCGAAGTCGGCGAACGAGGGCACGAGCGCGTCGCACAGGGCGTCGGCGGTCTGCACCGGGTCGAGCGTGTCGGCGAGGCGGGCGCCGACGTGGTTGAGGAAGTCCAGGCGCTCTTGGGCCGCCTGGTGCTCCAGCGCCTGCTGGGGCGGCGGGTCGTACGTCGCCGTGGCGGTCGGGCGGACGCCGCCGAGCCGGGGCGCCGTGTCGCGGTGACCGGCGAACGGCAGGCGCACGGTGACGCTGACGTTCACGGCCGGATAGCCGCGGGCGAGCACCTGGTCGCCGATCTCACGGTGGTCGAGGTCCGGCGGCAGCAGCTCGGCGAGCCGGCGGCGGAGCAGCGCGGAGTCGACGGTGGACGACTGCACGAGGGTGGGCTCGACGCGAAGGATACGGACGCCGCTCGTGGCGGTGAGCGGGGCCGGCGGCGGGGGCGTGATGAGGACGTCGCCGAGCGCGAGGCCGTGGCCGTGCTCCTTGATGCGCTGCGCGTCGGCGGCCACGGCCAGTCCCCGGGCGTCGCCCGGGCCGGTCAGCGGATACACCCACCAGGCGATCTCCCGCACGGCGCCGTCATCGAGACGCGAGACCAGGCACACCCCGGTCCAGACGTGGCGCAGCCGGCGGTCGCCGAACTCGAACGCCGACCGGTGCTCCTGCGGCAGGCGCAGCAGCGTGCGCAGCGGACGGCCCGCCACCGCGTCGTACGGGGCGCCGAACACGTCCTCGGCGGCGGGGTTCCAGCGGGTCACGCGGCCGGGCTCGTCGAGCAGGACGACGGCCATCGGGGTGATCCCGAGCAGGTGGCGGTCGAGCAGCCGGGGTGGCGCACCGGCGGCTGCGAGGCGCGTGGCGGGGCGTTGCCGAGTGACCACGGGATGATCCCCCTCTCCAGCGAGGATGCAGGCGCACGGCCCCCCGACCCGCGATGTGACCGACGTTACAACCGGTTGCCCGACTGCGCTGCGTTTCGACGCGATTACGTCGCTCAGCGCAGGCGTCGGCACATCCGGTGACCGCACCAGGCCATCGCCGCCCACGGCGGCGCCCACCGCCGCAGGACGCGATCACGCGCCCCTGGGTCGCACGCCCCTGGGTCGCACGGCCATGGGGCATGCGGCCATGGGGCGTGCGGCCATGGGGCGTGCGGCCACGCCCTGTGGTTTTACGCAGGCCGCGCATGGAGCACGTTGTGTCCGCCGAAAAAGGGGTAACCACCCTATTCGTCCAGCCAGGGCCGGTCCGCGGCCCGGCGGAGCAGCGGAGGAGAGGGCCCCATGTGGACACAGAGTGTGACGAAGCTCATTTCGCAGCGTGTCGAACTTGCGTTAAACTGACGACTCCGGTAGGCGCCCGCGTGAGAGGCGCCGAGCCTCCTCGCCGGTCGAACCGACACAGTCGTCGGTGGCGCATCGGCGATCCGGCCCGTCACTCCCCTGATGGGCACACATAGCCGACAGCTGCACGGAGATCGTCCGTGTCCGGCGCCTTCGAACCGGCCCCGCACAGCCGCGGGGAGCTCCCCCAGACCGAAGACATCCGTCCAGGTCAGCATTTCCTATGGAGCAGCAAATGACGACTGTGGCGAGCGATGCCCGCCAGGACGTCGAGCGATACGAGCGCGACGTCACGCCGCTCATCGACCCGCTGTACGCCAGCGCGGTGCGAATGACGCGCAATCCGGCCGACGCCGAGGACCTGGTCCAGGAGACCCTCGCGAAGGCCTATGTGAACTTCCACCAGTTCAAAGAGGGCACGAACCTCAAGGCCTGGATGCACCGCATCCTGACCAACAACTTCATCAACACCTACCGCAAGAAGCAGCGCGAGCCGCAGCGCGCCGCGACCGAGGAGATCGAGGACTGGCAGCTCGCCCGGGCCGAGTCGCACACGTCCACGGGCCTGCGCTCGGCCGAGCACGAGGCGCTCGACCGCCTGCCCGACTCCGACGTGATCAAGGCGCTGCGCGACCTGCCGGTCGAGTTCCGCACGGCCGTCTACCTCGCGGACGTCGAGGGCTACCCCTACAAGGAGATCGCCGAGATGATGGGCACCCCCATCGGCACGGTGATGTCCCGGCTGCACCGCGGCCGCCGTCAGCTGCGCGAACAGCTCAAGCAGTACGCGCCGCGCGTCGCCGTGGTCCGCGCCGCCTGACCCGGCCGGCCCACCCGGGCCGGCCACCGTCGCGCTCGCCCGGACCGGGCCGGCCCTCCCCGCGTCGGCTCCCACCGCGGCGAGCCACCGGACCCGCTCAGACCAGGGTTGCTTCAGAACCCGCCCTGCAACTGCCGGGTCAGTTGCTCGTACCGTTGCCAGCCCTCCTGCTGCCGGCCGTCCCCCAGCGCGTACCAGGTCGCCGGCGACCGGGCGTCGCCGATCCGGTGCGCCGGGACGCCCGGCGGCCCCGCCGCCGCGCCTCCCACGGCCATGCCGATCGGTGCGGACGGTCCCAGCCAGCGCGGAACCGTCGTCACGTCGGCGCGGCCATTGCCCAGCTGGGTGAACAGCGAGATCAGGTGCCGTCCGGCGGCGATCCCGCCGAGAAGGGTCGGCAGGGTGGCGACCGGCACCGTACGGGGATCGGCGTACCCGATCACGAGGGTCACCGCCTCCTCGACCTCCTCACCCGCCTTCGACACGAGCAGCGTGCCGACGGCCGGTGCCGCGCCCGCGCCGACGATCGTCAGCCACGTCGCCACGGCGCCCCGCGACCAGAACAGCTCGCTGAGCCGCTCGCGCCGCCACACGTCGGTGGCGGGCTCGGCGATCCCCCAGCCGCCGGGCGGCCCGCCGGTCAGCGCCGTGCAGACCTCCTCGGTGGCGGTCCCGATCGCGGTGTCCGACGTGTACCGCACCCGGAACGTCACCGTCAGCTGCGCGCCGACCGGTTCCGTCGGGGGCGTCGTGTACGCGGGCGCGTACGTCCGGGCCCGCGGGTCGATGACGAATCCAGCGCCGTCCCACACCAGCGGCACCCCCGACAGACCGTCGTAGTAGCCGCCGTCCGCGCGGACCACCCAGTGACTGTTCGGGCTGGTGAGCACCAGCCGCATCGGCACCGTGATCCGCGCGCCCGGTCCGGTGACGATCTGCAGTCCGCGGCCCGTCTCGCCGCAGAACCGCAGCCCGTCGGCCAGCCACTTCGTGAACCCCACGACCGGCCGGTCCTGAAGGATCACCATGGCGTTGGGAGTCAGCACGTCCGCCGCAGGACCGGTCATGGAGCCTCCTTCGTCGGAGGGGTGACCAAAGGCGCTGCGCCCACGATGCGCTCGCCGCGCTCGCTCATGGGCCCTCCTTCGCCGGAGGGGTGACCGGAGGCGGCCAGATGGTGCCGCCCTGCCAGTGCACCAGGTCGTCCGCGAACCTCCGGGCGATCCGCGCCGCCTCCGGTACGCCCGCCGCCGCGCGCACCTCGACCCACCAGACCGGGACCTGGACGTGGGCGGCCGTCTCCGGGCCCAGCAGCCGCTCGATCTCGCCGCGGACCTCGACGAGCTGTGGTGTCTCGATGGACACGGTCAGCCGCCCACCGGCGTCATAGAGGTGGAAGGCCCCGTCGCCGGCGTCGTACGGCTCCAGCGACTCACCGAAGGCGATCATGCCGTCGACGACGGTCGAGATCTCGGGCCGGTGCCGTACCAAGGCGACGATGTCGCTGGTCAACAGCCTCACCTCCTATCGGGAAGCGTGATCACGGGTCTGCCGAGGGGTCGTGGTCACGCGGCGACCGCCCGGGCGAACGCCTCGACCGCGATCCGGATGACCGCCGCCCGTGTCTCGTGGCCGATCCGCGCGGCCTCTACCGCGGTTCCGGCCGCCAGGTGGCGGTCGTAGGGGATGTGCACCACCGGCAGCCCACCCGAGCTGAGCATCTGCGCGGCCCGCGTCAGATCGGCGTCCACGTGCGGGGTGTGCGTCACGAACGCGATCACCGTACGGGGCAGGAGGTGGTCGTAGCCGTTCCGCATCTGCCACTCCAGGGCCCCGTGCGCGCTGAGCGCCCCGTCGACCGTGCCGGGCGTCACCATGATCTGGGCGTGAGCGTCGGTCATGATGCCACGTTGCAGCTCCGGCAGCAGCCCGGCTCCGCAGTCGATCACCGTCGCGGCGAAGTAGCGGCTCATCGCGCCCGCGGCCGTACGGAAGGTGGCCAGATCGAGCTCTCCCGCGATCCGTCCTCCGGCGGTCGCGGACAGCACCCACAGGCCGTCGGTGGTCTGGGCGAGGTACCGGGACGCGTCCTCGAACGACCTCGGCTGCGCCGACATCAGGTCGTGCAGCGAGAGCTGCGGACCGACGCCCATCCGCAGCGGAAGCGAGCCGAGCCCGGAGTCGGCGTCCACGGCCAGCACGCGGTCCTGCCGGTACTGCGCGATCGCGGTCGCGGTCAGCCCCGCCACGGTGGTCTTGCCCGCGCCGCCCCGGATGCTGGTGACCGCGATCTGCCGGCAGGACGGGACCGGCCGGCTCAGCACCGCCTCCACGTCGGCGGCCTTGCGGACGTCGCCCGCGGCGGAGGCCCCCACGGCCCGGCGCACGCCACGGGACATCCGGCGCACCAGGGGATCGCCGTACGCGGACCGGCGAACGAGGTCACGGGCGGCGAGCGGCGCGCCCGTCGCGGGCGGTCCGGCCTGCGTGGGACCGGGCACGAACGGTGGTTCGGAGGGAACCGAACCCCCCACCGGCCGATCCCGCGGAGCGCCGGGATCCTGCCGCCACGCCTCGGAGCCGGTGGGCCATGCTTCCTGCTCCGGCTGCCTCGGCGCGTCCTGCGGTGCCGCCGCAGACCCCCAGGACGGCTGGGCGGCGTCGTCCCACCGCACCTGCGGCGGCGGCTCCCAGGGGGACAAACCCTGTCCCCCTTCCGCCGGAGCTTCCTGCCGCGCCGCCGCAGGAGCGTTCTGCTCCCACTGGGGTGCCTCGTTCGGCGTCCACGAGGGTGGCTGTTCCCGGTCGGTCCGAGCCGGGCCGCCCTCGGCCCAGGACGGCTGCCCACCCGTGTCCTGCCGCGGCGGGGCCTGCTGCTCCTCCCGGGGTGGCGCGGACTGGTCCCACGCCACCGGGGGGAACTGTTCCCACTGCGCGGGCGGCGACTGTTCGGCCTGGGACGGCGGAGCCTGTTCCGCCTGGGGCGAGAACCGCTCTCCCCGCGCCGGCGGCGCCTCTTCCGCCTGCGGCGGGAATCGTTCCCACTGCGCGGGCGGCAGCTGTTCGGCCTGCGGCGAAGCGTGCTCCGTCTGCGCCGGGAACAGTTCGCCCTGCGGCGGCGCCGGTTCGCCCTTCGTCGGCGGCGCCGGTTCGGCCTGCGGCGGCGGAGCCTCTTCCACCTGCGGCGGCGAAGCCTGTTCCGCCTGGGGCGGGAACCACTCCCCCTGCGCCGGCGGCGCCTCTTCCACCTGCGCCGGCGAAGCCTCTTCCACCTGCGGCGGCGGAGCCAGTTCCGCCTGGGGCGGGGACCACTCCGCCTGCGGCGGGGCCGGCGACTCCGGGGGCGCGGATGGCCGCTCCGTCTGTGGCGGTGCCTGTTCGCCGCGGGGTGGCGCGGCCCGGTCCTCGGTCGGCATCGGGCCCTGTTCCGCCGGCGACGCCTCGTTCTGGTCCCGCTGCGACGGCCGATCCGGCTCCGCTTCGGGTAGGTCGAGGACCGTGCTGCCGATCAGAGGATGGGCGACGAACGAACCGTCGTCGGCCGGAGGCTCGTCGGCGTACGAATCGACGGCGGTGCGCTCGGCCGGCGGGGCCGGCGCGACGCCGTTCAGTGAGGGGGCCTCGGGTGGGGACGGTTCGTCCCGCCGCTCGGGCGGTGGAGCGGACGTGACCTCGAACATGCCGCCGGCCGGCACTTGGCCGCCGACCGCGCGCGGCACGGATGAGGGCAGGGGACGACCGCTCGGATCGGAGACCATGAGCCCGGACAGCGGAATACCGAGCTCGGTGAGCACGGTGACCTGCCAGGGCTGTTCGGACACCGGTCTCCTCTCGGCGCACACCAGGCGTAATGAGGGCGGAAAACGCTATTGATCCTATCGGCGCGGGCCCCCTGGCGGGCTCCGGCTAGGAGCATGCGAGCCCGTTACGGTGTGCTTTCGGTGCGCTACAGTGAGCGATTGAGCTCCGCTGATCAGGCGGACTTTCCGGGGGGAAGACAAATGCGAATTATTCTGGCGTTCTCCATCGCCGCCGCCATTCCGGCGGTGCTCTCGGCCTCCGCGGCCACGGCCCAGACCAGACCGGCGCCTCCGGCGGCCGACATCGGCGAACAGGCGATGTGGCCGAAGGGACCTGTGCGGCCCGCGCCACCCGGTGCGGTCATCCGCGACCTGTCCGCCGCCCCGAGCGCCCAGGCGCCGATCACCGTACGGATGCCTCCCGCGCCGGGCACCGGGGCTCCGGCGTCCGACTCGACGCCGCCGCACGGTGGCCCTGTGCGGCCGCCGGCACCGCCCGCACCGTCGGCGGACCCGGCCACCGGGCCGGCGGCCGCGCAGGGCCCGACCCGGCTGACGCTGCGGACCGCGGTGGGCTCGGCCGCCCCGCGTACCGTGACGTTGCAGTGCGACCCGGTGGGCGGCACCCACCCGAAGGCCGCCCAGGCCTGCGCGGACCTCGACAAGGCGCGCGGCGACCTCACGGTCGCCCCCGACGAGAAGAACCCGCGGGCGTGCTTCATGATCTACTCGCCGGTCATGGTCAGCGCGGAGGGCCAGCGGCACGGCGAGCGGGTCAAGGTCAGCGAGCGGTACCCGAACACCTGCGTGCTGCGCGCCAAGACCGCTTCGATCTTCGACTTCTGACGATCGAGGGTCGGCGAACACCTCGCTCTCCCGTCGGCACCGACATGCATGGGGCGTCTTGTCCGGAATAAGACCCGCCTCCGGGGGTAGTCGGCGCATGACGGGCGAAGGGAAGTGTTCGCAATGGCGCAGAAGGTACGCGACGTGATGACGCCCGAGCCGGTCGCCCTCCCTCTTGACGCGCCGCTCACCGAGGCGGCCCGGTTGATGCGTGACCAAGGAGTCGGCGGAGTGCTCGTCACCCAGGCGGGCCGGTTGTGCGGGCTGCTCACCGACCGCGACATCGTCGTTCGCGCCGTGGCGGAAGGACGCGACCTGCACGGCACGCGGCTCGATCAGGTCTGCAGCGCCGGCGTGGTGACGATCGGGCCCGATGACGAGACCGAGACCGCCGTGCGCCTCATGCTGGAGCGAGGCGTGCGGCGGCTGCCCGTCGTGGAGGGGGACAGGGCGGTGGGCATCGTCTCGCTGCGGGACGTCGCGACCGGCGGCGACGCCCTGATCGCCGGCGCCCCTCGTGGCGGCGAACACCTGGCCGGTTAGGGGGATACCGTGGACGGCGTGGGACCGCAGATCAGTAGTGAGCTCGCCGTGGAGATCGCCCGTCTGGGCCTTGTCCACGAGGCGTCGGAGACCGTGGCGCTGCGGCGGGTGACCGAGTTGGCGGTCCGCACGGTCCGTGGGTGCGCGGGAGCGACCGGGATCCGATGGGCCGCCGGCGACGACCCCGAGCCCCGGGATCTGGCCGGCACCCATCCGGACCTGGCCTACCTCGTCGACGTCCAGTGCACCCGCCGGGACGGCCCGGTCTTCGACGTCGCGCGCACCGAGACGTCGGTGTTCTGCTCCGACACGCTGGTCGAGACCCGGTGGCCCACCTTCACCCCGATCGCGCTGCAACGCGGAGTGCGGTGCTTCGCCACGACGGTGCATCGCACCGGGCCGATCCTGATGACGCTGACGATGTACGGCGTGGTGCCCGGCGCGCTCGACCGGCGGGAGCTCGGGATCGGCGCCCTGCTCGCCGCGCAGGGCGGTGCGGCCGTGTCCAACACCCGGCACTACGAGGACGCCCACCGTACGGCGGTGCAGTTGCGGCAGGCCGTGGAGGCGCGGGCCGTCGTGGACCAGGCGAAGGGCGTGCTCATGCACGCGATGGGCTGTGACGCCGAGACCGCGTTCAACGAGCTCAAGCGGATCTCGCAGACCCGGCACGTCAAGCTGACGGCACTGGCGCGGCGGATCGTCGAAGGCAGCAGGCCCGATGCCGACGGCACCGGGCGGTCCGGCCTCGCTGGAGCCGCGGGCGGCCGTTAGAGTACGAACCAGCCGTCCGATTTGGTCGCGGGCAGCGATCGCGTCACGCTGGGAGGCGATATGTCCGACCAGCAGGAGACCCAGTCCCTCCTCCAGGAGACCGCCAAGGTCAAGATCCGGCTGAGCGAGCTGCGCAGTGCCGCCGCCCTGCCCGACGCAGACCCCGGGCCGCTCCTCGAGGCGGCCCTCGTCGAACTCGAACTGGCCGTGGCGTCGCTCGGCGCCACCGGCGAGGACCGCGCGACCGCGGAGGCCCGATCGGAGGCCGCCGAGAGCGAGCGCCGGATGCTGCGCACGGTGTTCCAGGACGCCCCGGTCCCGCTGTTCCTGCTCGAGCGCGATGGCACGGTCCGACGGGTGAACCGCCAGGCCGGCGCGCTGCTCGGTTCGTCCGCCGGCTACCTCACCGGCAAGCCGTTCCCAGTCTTCTGCGACATGGCGACGCGGGCGGCGGTCGGCTCGCACATCGCGGGAGTGTTCCACTCGGGGCAGCGGCGCCGTACGCGGGTGCGCTTCCTGTCCAAGCACGGCCCCGTGTTCGCCGACGTGACGCTCGCCCGGATCTGGGTGAGCGGCGAGCCCGAGCCGCTCGTGGTCGCCGCGACCGCCCCGTCGACGCGTGAGCCGGCGACCCAGGAGCCCGCGCCCGAGGTGCCGGCGACGGACGACGCGGTGGCCACGGTCGTGCACCGGATGGACGTTCTCGCCACCGCCACGGGGATGCTGCTGGAGGACGACTCGCTGACCGAGTCGGTCGCCGTCCGCCGCTCCGCGCGGCTCATCGCCGCCGAACTCGCCGACTGGGTCATCATCGACCTGGAGCAGAACGGCGCGCTGCGGCGGCAGGTCGTCATGGGCCCGGATGACGAGCGACGGACGCAGGTCGCCCGGATGCTGGAGAACGTCCACCCGGGCTCCGGCTCGCTGCCCGCCCTGGTCTACGACAGCGGCCAGTCGGTCCTGCAGGCCCACATCGAGGACCTGCGGACGCTCGGGACCACCCAGGGCGATCTGCCCGTGTGCGGGCTGATCGAGGCGTCCTCGCTGATCTGCGTGCCGCTGGACGACGGCGAGCGCACGCTGGGCACCCTCACGCTGACCGTCTCGGGCGAGCAGGGACCGTTCGACCTGATGGATCTCGGGCTGCTCGAGCGGCTCGCCCGCAACCTCGCGCTGGTGATCCGGACCGGGCGACGCTACCGGCGCCGCATGGAGGTCACCGAGCGGCTGCGCGCCGGTCTGCTGCCCCGCGAGCTGCCGGCCATCCCCGGTACCGAGGTGTCCGCGCGGTACGTCGTGGCGACGCGGGACGGCGGGTTCGGCGGCGACTTCTACGACGTGTTCCCGACCGCGGCCGGCTGGGGGGTGGCCCTCGGCGACGTCTGCGGCAAGGGCGAGGACGCCACGGCCGTGAACGCCGGCGCGCGGCACGGCATCCGGATCCTCGGCCGGTGGAACGCCAAGCCCGACGAGGTCCTGTCGATGGTCAACGAGACGCTGCTCGACCAGGAGCGGTTCGTCACGGCCGTGCTGGCCTGCGTCGAGCCGCGCGACGAGGGCCTCGCCGTCATGATCGGCAGTGCGGGGCATCCGCCCGCGGTGCTCATCCGGCGCGACGGGCTGATCCGCACGCTGAGCGGCGGCGGCATCCCGCTCGGCCTGTTCGCCGACGACTTCGAGGTCGGCGTCGAGTCGCTCGACCTGGAGCCCGGCGACACGCTGTTCCTGTACTCCGACGGCGTCGTGGAGAGCTCCGACGCGCAGCGCGACCGCTTCGGGCACGAGCGCCTGGTCGAGATCCTCGCCGCGCACGCCGCCGGTCCGATCGCCGACATGCCGCTGGCGGTCGAGCACGCTCTCATCGAGTTCTGCGGCGGTGAGCTGCGCGATGACGTGTCGATGTTGGCCCTGCGCGTCACCGCGGACACCGGCGGCCGGACCGCAGTTTCCGGGTCGGCTGTTTAATCGCCGCCGTATGAGGTAATAATTGGGTCCAGGAACTCGTGCCTAAGACGCAGGCACACCACCGGAGGGCGGCATACCCGTCCTCGATCTCCGGAGGGTGTGCATGCGTACATACAACTCAGGCCCGGTCAACGGCCTGACGTCGGCGTTCCTCTCTCTTTCCCCCACGGTCCCAGGCAACGGTCCTGGCCGTGAGTGCGTGCGCGCATCACTTCCCATCCCCGATCATTCCCACGGCTTCCGTCCCGTACGTCGGGAAGCCGGACGGGTCGAGATCGTCGCGGACACCGACGCGCCCGGTCGTCTGATCTTCCTGGAGGTTGCTCGATGATGAACATCGCCATGGTCTCGGTTCAGGACAGCCCCCTCGGCGCCGCCAAAGGACTTGAGGACGGCCTCGGTGCCCACGTCGCCGAGCTCGCCCGCGAGCTCGGCCGCCAGGGTCACCGCGTCACCGTCTTCACCCGGCAGGACGGGCGGGACCC
This sequence comes from Actinoallomurus sp. NPDC052274, assembly GCF_040679475.1. Taxonomy (NCBI): domain Bacteria; kingdom Bacillati; phylum Actinomycetota; class Actinomycetes; order Streptosporangiales; family Thermomonosporaceae; genus Actinoallomurus; species Actinoallomurus sp. NPDC052274. The sequence continues at coordinate 112,907 of NZ_JBFAUT010000007.1, read as the reverse complement.
GCGGGAGCGGGTGCGGTTCGCCCCCGGGGTCACGGTGGAGCAACTGGCCGTCGGGCCGGTCCGCCCGCTGGCCGAGGACGAGCTGCTGCCCTACCTCGCCGACTTCGGCGCGGAGCTGGCGCGGCGCTGGCACGGTAAGCGCCCCGACGTCGTCCACGCCCACCACTGGGTGAGCGGTCTGGCCGCGATCGCCGGTGCGAACGGCCTCGACATCCCGGTGGTGCAGTCCTTCCACACCCTGGGGACGGCCCTCAGCCGGTCCGGGCAGCCCTGCTCGCCCACGCGGGTACGGCTGGAGAAAGCCATCGGCCGCAGCGTTCGCACGGTCGTCGCCATGACCGAGAACGAGCGGACCGAGCTCGTACGGCTGGGGATCTCGCGCCGCCAGATCACGCTGGTGCCCTCGGGCGTCGACGTGGACAAGTTCTCCCCGAACGGCCCGGCCCTGCCGCGCGGTGAGGCGCCGCGCCTGGTCACGCTCCTGAAGGTCGGCCGGCACCAGGGCGTGGCCTCCGTCATCCAGGCCCTGGCCCGGATCCCCGAAGCCGAGCTCGTGGTGGCCGGCGGCCCGGCGCGTGAGGACCTGGAGACCGACGAGACCGTCCACCAGCTGCGGATAAAGGCCAAGGAGGCCGGGGTCGCCGACCGCGTCACCTTCATCGGCCGCGTCTCGGCGAACGACGCGCCGAAGCTGCTGCGCTCCGCCGACCTGACGATCAGCGTCCCCGCGTACGAGAACGTCGGCCGGGTGCCGCTGGAGTCGATGGCCTGCGGGACCCCCGTCGTCGTCTCCCCCGTCGGCGGTCACCTCGACTCGGTGATCGAGAACGTCACGGGCATCCACGTCCCGGCCGACCGTCCCATGGAGATCGCCCGCCGGGTCCGCGCGCTGCTGGCCGACCCGACGATCCGTACGGCCCTCAGCATCGGCGCGGTCGACCGGGTCCGGTCCCGGTTCTCCTGGGAGCGCGTGGCGCACGAGACCGTCAAGATCTACGAGTCCCTGCAGCCGGTGCCCGAGCCCGAGCCCGTTCTCGCGGGCGTCGGCGCGGGCGCCGCGGACGAGGACGAGGATCTCTGACGGCGTCGATGGGCACGGACGACACCGAACCTGATCCACGTCGGGACGAGACGCCGCGGGAGCGGTTCGACCGCGAACTCGTGGAGATGCTGCAAGGGCTGCGCGTCATCGTGGCCGGGGTGCAGTTCCTGTTCGCGTTCCTGCTCACCCTGCCGTTCTCGAACGGTTTCAAGCGGGTCGGCCACGTCGGGCAGTGGGTGTTCTACCTGTCGTTGATCACGGCGGCGTGCGCGTCCATCTGCCTGATGGCCCCGGCCGCCCAGCACCGGATGCTGTTCCGGTCCGGCCGTAAGGACCTGCTGGTCAACCGGTCGAACCGGTACGGCATCGCCGGAACGCTGGCGCTCACCGTGTCGATGTCCAGCGCCGTGGCGGTCGCCGCGCAGGGGTTCTTCTCCTCCGGGCTGGCGGCCGTGACGGCGGCGGCGATCGTCGGGGTGGCCGCGTGGGCGTGGTTCGTACAGCCCATGCTGACCCGCCGCCGGATCGAGGCCGGCCGCGAGGACGACGGCGAGCGGCCGGGGACCGGCCGGCGGGAGCTGCGCACGATCATCGACTGAACGACGAGGAACGGCCCCCGTGCGAGGGCCTGTCCACTTTGGACAGGGCCCAGGCGCGGGGGCCGTTCCTCGTACGTATCGAGGTCAGTACGAGCGGCCGAAGATGACCCGCTTGCCGTACGCCGACGGCTGCCCGCAGCGGAAGCAGGCGCCCGTCTCCGCCGGCGCCTCCGCCGGGATCACGCGCGGCGTCGCGGCCGTGTCGGCCTTGATCTCGTCCTCGCACTCCGTACGGCCGCAGTGCAGGACCCGCGCCCAGCCGCCGCCGACCTGGGACCGGAAGGACTCCCAGTCGTCGATCTCGGCGGTGTGCTCGTCGCGGAAGCGCTCCGCGCGGGCGTACAGGAACGCCTGGAACTCCTCCAGGATCTCCGGCAGCACCTCGGGCACGCGGTCGAGCGGGATCTGCTCCTTGCCCTGGTCGCCGAGCCGGCGGGCCAGCGTGACGACCCCGGCGTCGAGGTCGCGGGGGCCGAGCTCCAGCCGGATCGGGACGCCGCGCATCTCCCAGTCGTTGTACTTGAAGCCCGGCCGCAGCTGGGTGCGCTCGTCGACGTGCACGCGGACGCCGGCCTGCTTCAGCCGGGCCGCCAGCTCGCTCGCCGCCGCGACCGTGCGCTCGGCGGTCTCGTCACGGCCGATCGGCACGATCACGACCTGGTACGTCGCGATGCGCGGCGGCAGCACGAGCCCCTTGTCGTCGCCGTGCGTCATGATCACGCCGCCGAGCATGCGGGTGCTCATGCCCCAGGACGTGGTGTGGGCGTGCACCAGCTCGCCCTGGGCGTCCTGGTACTGGATGTCGAAGACCTTGGCGAAGTTGGTGCCGAGGTAGTGCGAGGTGCCGGCCTGCAGGGCCCGCCCGTCGCGCATCATGCCCTCGATCGAGTAGGTGCGGACCGCTCCGGCGAACCGCTCGCTCGGGGTCTTCTCGCCCTCGATGACCGGCATCGCGGCCAGCTCACGGGCGACCCCCGCGTAGGCGTCGAGCGCCCACATGGTCTCGCGCATCGCGTCGTCCTCGTCCGCGTGCGCCGTGTGCCCCTCCTGCCACAGGAACTCGGTGGTGCGCAGGAACATGCGCGGGCGCAGCTCCCAGCGCACGACGTTGGCCCACTGGTTCAGCAGCAGCGGCAGGTCGCGGTGCGAGTCGATCCACTTGGCCATGTACTCGCCGATGACGGTCTCGGAGGTGGGCCGCACGACCAGCGGCTCCTCCAGCTCCTTGCCGCCGGCGACCGTGACCACGGCCAGCTCGGGAGAGAACCCCTCGACGTGCTCGGCCTCGCGCTTGAAGTACGACTCCGGGATGAACATCGGGAAGCAGGCGTTGCCGTGCCCGGCCTCCTTGATGCGGCCGTCGAGGTCCGCCTGCAGCAGCTCCCACATGCGGTAGCCGTACGGCCGGATGACCATCGTGCCGCGGACAGGGCCGCGGTCGACCAGCTCGGCCTGGACGACGACCTCGTTGTACCAGGCGGAGAAGTCTTCGGACTGAGGAGTTACGCCTTCCCGACTCACGCAGCCGAGCGTACCGGCCTCCGGACGCTCGCGTGGACAACCTGGGGGTACGGCCGCCGGAAGACGATCACGAACGCCCGGCGGAGCCGGGGTGTTGATGTCGGCGGCGGCCACCGGATCCCCGGGGGACGACCGCGGTCGTGGGGGCTTACGCCGATCACATCGCCGTTCGGTTTACCGTACAGGCGTGTCTGACGAGACCCCGCCCGAGGCGGAGCAGAAGAAGCCCGCGAAAAAACGGTCGTTCCTTCGAGAGCTGCCCATCCTGATCGGCATCGCGCTCGTGCTGTCGCTGCTGATCAAGACGTTCCTGGTGCAGGCGTTCTTCATCCCCTCCGAGTCGATGGAGCGGACGCTGCACGGCTGCGCGGGCTGCACGGGGGACCGGATCCTCGTCTACAAGGCCGGCTACCGGTTCCACGACCCGCACCCCGGGGACATCGTCGTCTTCCGCGCCCCCGCGTCCTGGGAGCCGGAGACGCGGATCGCCAAGCCGAGCAATCCGCTGCGGCGCGGGCTGAACTGGGTGGGCGGCCTGTTCGGGATGCCTCAGGCGAACGAGAAGGACCTCGTCAAGCGCGTCATCGCGGTCGGCGGTCAGACGGTGCAGTGCTGCGACGCCCAGGGCCGGGTGCTGGTCGACGGCAAGCCGCTCGACGAGCCGTACCTCTATCAGGACGACCACAAGAGCTTCGGCCCGATCAAGGTGCCGGCCGGCCGCCTCTGGGTGATGGGAGACCACCGGTCGGACTCCGCCGACTCCCGCTTCCACCTCGAGGACGGCTACCAGGGGACCATCCCGGTGAAGAACGTCATCGGCCGCGCCTTCGTGATCGTCTGGCCGCCCTCCCGCTGGAACACCCTCGGCAAGGGCTGACGCCGGCGCGACGGAAAACCCGTTGGCGCCTCCGGCGGGATGGCGGAGACTGGCCGATCGTGGGTCACGTCGAAGTCGCGCATCTCGGTCACGTCCTGCCCGACGGGCGGGTGCTGCTGGACGACGCCTCGTTCCGGGTCGCGGACGGCGCGGTCGCCGCCCTGGTCGGGCCGAACGGCGCGGGCAAGACCACGTTGCTGCGGCTCGTCGCCGGTGACCTCGAGCCGCAGGGCGGCACGATCACCCGCAGCGGCGGGCTCGGGGTGATGCGGCAGTTCATCGGCAACATCCGCGACGAGTCGACCGTCCACGACCTGCTCGTCTCCACCGCGGTCCCGCGCGTACGCGACGCCGCGAAGGCCCTCGAACAGGCCGAGCTCGCCATGATGGAGCGCGACGACGAGCCCACCCAGATGCGCTACGCCGGGGCGCTCGCCGAATGGGGCGACGCCGGGGGCTACGACGCCGAGGTCCTGTGGGACGCCTGCTGCGTCGCCGCGCTCGGCGTCCCGTACGACCGGGCCCGCTGGCGGGACGTGAAGACGCTGTCCGGCGGGGAGCAGAAGCGCCTCGTCCTGGAGGCGCTGTTCCGCGGCCCCGACGAGGTCCTGCTGCTGGACGAGCCGGACAACTACCTCGACGTGCCCGGCAAGCTCTGGCTGGAGGACCGGCTGCGCGAGACGCCCAAGACCGTGCTGCTCGTGTCGCACGACCGCGAACTCCTGGCTCGCGCCGCCCGGCAGATCATCACGGTCGAGGCCGGGAACGTCTGGGTGCACGGCGACGGCTTCGCCACGTACGCGCGGGCCCGCCGCGACCGCAACGAGCGCCTGGAGGAGCTGCGCCGCCGCTGGGACGAGGAGCACGCCAAGCTGAAGGCGCTCGTCCGCATGTTCAAGCAGAAGGCCGCGTACAACTCCGACATGGCCTCGCGCTACCAGGCCGCGCAGACCCGGCTGCGGCGCTTCGAGGAGGCCGGGCCGCCGGAGGTCCCCCCGCGCGACCAGAACATCAAGGTCCGCCTGCGCGGCGGCCGGACCGGCAAGCGCGCCGTGATCTGCGAGGGCCTCGAGCTCACCGGCCTGATGCGGCCGTTCGACCTGGAGGTCTGGTACGGCGAGCGCGTCGCGGTGCTCGGCTCGAACGGCTCGGGCAAGAGCCACTTCCTGCGGCTGCTGGCCGGGGAGGACGTCGCCCACACCGGCGCGGGCCGCCTGGGCGCGCGGGTGGTCCCCGGACTGTTCGCCCAGACCCACGCCCGGCCCGACCTGCGCGGCCGTACCCCGGCCGAGATCCTGATGACCGAGCACGCGCGGCTGCGCGACGAGGCGATGGCCGCGCTGGCACGGTACGAGCTGCAGTACTGCGGGGATCAGGCGTTCGAGACGCTGTCGGGCGGCCAGCAGGCCCGGCTGCAGATCCTGCTTCTGGAGCTGAGCGGCTGCACGCTGCTGCTGCTCGACGAGCCCACCGACAACCTCGACCTGGCCAGCGCGGAGGCGCTGCAGGAGGGCCTGGAGGCGTACGCGGGCACGGTGCTCGCCGTCACCCACGACCGCTGGTTCGCCCGATCGTTCGACCGCTTCGTGGTCTTCGGCGCCGACGGATCGGTCTACGAGGCCGCCGAACCGGTATGGGACGAAACGCGAGTGATCCGCCCCCGCTGACCCGCAGAGGTCTCAGCCGCCGTGGCCCGGCCCGTTCCGGCGGGCCGCCCTACCCGGTCGGCGAAGACCGAAGTCTCGGTAAAAGCCCCCTCGGGCACCTCACGAACCGGTCTTACCGGGACGAATGACCCGCACCCGCGCGGCTTCACCGAGCATTCCGCACGCCCCCGCGACGCCCACCACCCCACGACCCCACCCACGGCGACACTCGACCCGCCGACCCCCAGGCGTACGTGGCGGCCTGCGGTGCCCACCGCCATAGACCGGCGCGGCGCCCACCGCAGACCAGCGCGGTACCTACCACCACAGACCGACGCAGTGCCCGCCACCGTGCGCCGGCGCGGTGCCCGCCACCGTGCGCCGGCGCGGTGCCCGCCACCGTAGACCGGCGCAATGCCCGCCACCGTGCGCCGGCGCGGTGCCCGCCACCGTAGACCGGCGCGGTGCCGACCGGTGTAGACCGGTGGGGTCTCGGCCGCCGTTGATCGGCCGGGGTGGTCAACCGTTGAAGAGGCGTCGAGTGCCGGCGGACGGGGACGCGCGCCGGGGCAGGCGGCCGCAGGTCGCCCTGCCCGGTCAACGCGGACCACACTCTCGGTAAAGGCTCGCTCCACGCCGGGCGAACCGGCCCTATTGGCACGAATGACCCGCGCCCGCAGGGCTTCACCGAACATTCCGCACGGCCCCGCGACGCCCGCCCCCACGACCCCACCCGCAGCAACACACGACTCACCGGACCCACCCCGGGCGGGCGTGGCGGCCTGCGATGCCGTACGCGGGGCGACCCTCGACTCCCCAGGCCCATCCCAGCCGGGCAGGCGGGCGTGGCAGCCTGCGGTGCCCTACGTGTGGCCGGCGCTCGGAGCGAATGCCGTGCAGACACGCCTACGCCGTGCACAGACCCGCTCCAGCGGGCCGTCCGGACCAAAGTCTCGGTAAAAGCCCGTTCAGGCACATCACAAACTTGCCTTACTCGGACAGATGGCCCGCGCCCGCGCCGCTTCACCGAGCATTCCGCACAGCCCCGCGACGCCCACCACCCAACGACCCCACCCACGGCAACGCACGACTCACCGGACCCACCCCGGGCGGGCGTGGCGGCCTGCGATGCCGGACGCGTGGCCGTGCTCGACTCCCCAGGCCCATCCCGGCCGGGCAGGCGTGGCAGCCTACGGTGCCCTACGCGTGGACGACGCTCGACTTCCCAGGCCCATCCCGGGAGGCGCCGAGTGCCGGGGACTGGAATGCGCGCGGCGTCAGTCGGCCGCGGGGAGCGCCAGGTCGAACTCGACCTCGACCTCGTCGGCGAGTTTGAGGGCGCCGAGCAGGGCCGAGTAGGGCTTGATCCCCCACTGTGTCTGGACGACGGTCGCGCTGCCTCGGACCCGGTCGTCCGCCACACCTCCCCGTACGGTGAGAGGGTGGGTTCGGCCCATGATCGTCAGCTCTCCGGTGAGAGTGAACGACTCGGGCGTACCCTGGGCCCCGCTCGATCGGAAGGTGATCAGCGGATGGGCACCGGCGTGGAGGATCTTCTCGCGAGCGTTCTTCTCGATCTCCGCACGGTCGGAGTCGGTGAGCGGCTTGACGCCTCCGGTGCCCTCGCGCACGCGCAGCGAGTCGACCTCCGCGTCGACGTTCACCGACAGGCTCGCGGGGTCCGCCGGGTCGACGGCCGCCTGGCCGGACCAGCGGGTCACCTCGATCGTCAGGTCGTGCCCGACCTTGCGTCCGACCCCGCTGCGGGACGTGCGGAGCAGGAGGCTTCCCGACTCCGGCCCCAGCGCGTAAGTGCCCGTCCTCAGCGCCATGGTTCCAGAGTACGCCCGGCCGTCCGCTCCGCCAGGGCACCGGCCATCCCCTCCGCCAGGGCACCGGCCGCCCGCTCCCCTGGGCACCGGCCATCGCTCCTCTGGGCACCGGCCATCCGCTCTACCGGGGTGCCGGCCATCCGCTCTACGGGGTGCCGGGCGTCCGCTTCGGTCGGGTGCTGCTGTTCGGCGGTCAGGAGGAGGCGCCCGGCCGGGCGCCTCCGGCTCGACGTGCTCAGGTGCACCGATCCGACGTCTCAGTGGCGCGCGGGCAGGCCGATCTCACGGACGATGTCCCCGATCGTGTGGAACTCCTTGCCCTCGGGCAGCCCCGAGATGGCCTCGACCACCGAGTCGGGCGCGCCCTTGCTCCGCAGGTGGGCGAGTAGACGCCGCCGATCGGCGGGGAACTCGCTGGGCGGCAGGTGTCGGCTGAGCTCGGCCCGGCGCGCGACCTCGGCGGGCGACATGCCGCGTGCCGGTCGCGCGGGCCGTGCCGTGGCGTCTCCGCCCGTCCCGCCGTGCTCCGACCGCGTCGTCCCGCTCCCCCTGATGAGGTTGTTCGTCTCCTTCCGGAGGTGCTCGTCCTGGGCCGTACCCTGCTTGTCGCTCTCGCGCTGCATGGATGACCTCACCTTTCGCGTAGCCCCCTCTCGGACGCTCCCCCGGGCATACAGGCGTTCCGGTCCGACCCCCCGGCAGGGGAACGCCCGAGATCCTCGACTGGAATCGGGTGGTCGCGCTGCGTGACCACCCTCCAGCCGCCCTACCCGACCAGAGCGGTCGCGAACCCTGGCGCCCCCCGGACGGGACGCGTGACCGACCCCGGACGGGACGCGCGGAGAGGCCCTCCGGGCACGCGTCTCAGTGGATGCGGGTCGTGGTCTTCGAGGGCACGAAGACGGCGAGCGCGGCGGGTTCCTTGGACACGATCACGTTGCCCTCGGAGGCGCCGACCTCGCCGTCCCGGGTCAGCCGCAGCGCGCCGTGGCCGCCCTTCAGTTCGAGCTTGCCCGCCGACCAGGCGCTGTAGTCCGGCATCAGCCGCAGGTGCCCGAGCAGCAGGGCGGCGACCGCGCGGCTCCGGCTGATGTGTCGCTTGGCGCCGATGAGCCGGATGTCGAGCACCCCGTCGTCGAGCCGCTCGCGCCAGGTCGGGGCCACGCCGCGGGCGCCGTACCGGCAGTTGCCGATGAACGCGAACCACACGCGCCGGTGGCGGCCGTCGACGTACACGTCCGCCGGCTCGGTGTGGCGGAGCACGCGGACGGCGGCGACGGCCAGGGCGGGCCACTTGCCCAGCCGGCCCTCCAGCCGCTCCCGTCGCTGGACGAGCTCGGTGTAGGCGCCGAAGCTCGCGGTGTTGAGGAAGATCTCGTCACCGGCCCGGCCGACGTCGACACGCGCGACGCAGCCGGACCGGTACGCCGCGACCGCGTCCGCGACCGTCTCGAGGCCGAGGGCGCGCGCGAAGTGGTTGAGCGTGCCGCCGGGGATCACGAGGAGGGGGACGCGCTGGTCGAGGGCGGCGGCCGCCGCGGCCCGGATGGTGCCGTCGCCGCCGCAGGCGCCGAGCACGGCCGCGCGCCCGGCGGCGTCCTTCAGCGTCGTCTCGAGGTCGCCGTCCGCCTCGACGATCTCCGCGGCGGGGAGACGTTCCTTGAGCCCGCGGGTCACGTCGTTGTTGCCGCCGGCGCCCGGGTTCACGACGACGACGACGCCCTCGCCGTCCTCCGACACGCCGCGGAGCGCCTCGACCGGCTTCGACCAGCGGGAGCTCGCCGGGCCGGGCATGGTGGGCCACAGCAGGCGGGTGCCGAGGCCCGCCGCGGTGCCCAGCGCGAGCCCGGCGAGCACGTCGCCCGGGTAGTGCGCGCCGGTGTAGATCCGGGAGAAGGCCACGGCGCCGGCGGCGACGCCGACCGGCACCGCCACGGCCGCCGGGGCCTCCATCGCGACCGCCGTGGCGAACGCCGCGGCCGACGCCGAGTGGCCCGACGGGAAGGACGGGGAGGTCGGGAGCCGCCACGGCGAGCGGATCGAGGGGATCAGGGTGACCCCCGCCCGGGGGGACAGGGGGCGCGCCGAGGGGGTGAACAGCTCGATCAGCGGGCGGGACCGCCGGAACGCCTGCTTGCCCACGAGGTTCGCCAGCGGGCTGGCCAGGCCGATGGCGATGGCCCCGCGCAGCGCCGCCCGGCGCATCTGCGGCCGGCTGGTGAGGGCGAGCGTCCCGGCGACGCCGCCCCACAGCACCGAATGGTTCGCGATTCTGGACAGTCGCGGCAGGATGTATTCGAGGCCGGGCAGCTTGGCCGCCGCGACCGCGTCGAAAGCGCGCTGGTCCAGCACTCTCGCTCGATTCAACAGGGACATGAACCGGTGTATCCCCGTTGCGCACCGGATCACGCCAATGATCACATTCTTGGCATCGCATCTCGCGGTTGGTCGTTGCCGCGCGCCCGTCTGCAATAGGCTGCTCGGCATGAGTCACCCGGAACGGCTCGGAGCCTCGGGTGGCGGGCAGGTCAGCACTATCGCGGAGCCCCCTCACATGACCGGGAACCCCCCGCTGGCCGAGTTCGCCGCGCGCCATGGGCTCAAGCAGAGCGCCGCTCGTCCCCCCCTCGGTGAGTACATCCGCCAGCTCTGGCAGCGACGTCACTTCATTTGGGCGTTCGCCTCGGCCAAGAGCGTCGCGATGTACACCGAGTCGCGTCTCGGCCAGCTTTGGCAGGTTCTCACTCCCCTGCTGAACGCCCTGGTCTATTACCTGATCTTCGGTCTGCTGCTGGGCCGTAGCGGGGACGTGTCGAAGTACATCCCGTACCTGGTGACCGGCATCTTCCTCTTCCACTTCACCCAGCGGTCGGTGACCTCGGGTGCCAAGTCGGTGCAGACCAGCATGTCGCTGATCAGGGCACTGCACTTCCCGCGGGCCACGCTGCCGTTCTCCTACACGATCGTGGAGCTTCAGCAGCTGTTCGCGGCGATGGGCGTGCTGCTGGTGATCATGCTCGGTTTCCAGGAGTGGCCCACCTGGCAGTGGGCGCTGATCATCCCGATCCTCCTGCTCCAGCTGATGTTCAACATCGGCGTGAGCCTCGTGGTCGCCAGGATCGGCGCGTTCGTCCCGGACCTCAGCCAGTTGCTGCCGTTCATCCTCCGGACCTGGCTCTACTTCTCCGGGATCATGTTCTCGATGTACACCCTGAGCTCCAAGGTCCCGACGTGGGCCATGCGGGTCATGGAGGCCAACCCCGGATCGGTGTACGTCGAGCTCGCCCGCCGCTCGCTGATGGGCTCCTACCGCCACGACCTGGCCCACATGAAGGCGAAGTACGCCGAGAAGTGCGCGGCCGGCGGCACCACCCACAAGCAGATCGTCGCGGCGGCGAACGCCTGCAAGCAGCACGCCGAGCTGGTCTCGACCAACCACATGATCTGGATCTACGCCGTGGGCTGGGCCGTGGTCGCCTTCGCGGTGGGCTTCTGGTTCTTCCACCGCGCGGAGGAGAGGTACGGTCGTGGCTGACGCCGTCAAGGAGAAGGTCAAGGTGTCCGCAGCCCCCGACGGGTCGGCTCCCCCGGTGGTGATCGACCAGACCCGCGAGCCCATCGTCATCGTCGACGACCTGCACATCATCTACCGCGTGTACGGCGCGGGCGGCAAGGGCAACGCCAACAACGCCATCATGCGCATCCTGCGCCGGCAGAACCGCCCGTCGATGAAGGAGGTCCACGCGATCCGCGGGATGTCCTTCGTCGCCTACAAGGGCGACGCGATCGGTGTCATCGGCACCAACGGTTCGGGCAAGTCCACGCTGCTGAAGGCGATCGCCGGGCTGCTCCCGCCGCAGCAGGGCGGCGTCTACACCGAAGGCCAGCCGTCGCTGCTCGGCGTCAACGCCGCGCTGATGAACGACCTGACCGGCGAGCGCAACATCGTGCTCGGCTGCCTGGCGATGGGCATGACTCCGGACGAGGTCAAGGCGAAGTACGACGAGATCGTGAAGTTCGCCGGGCTGAAGGAGGGCTTCATCCAGCTGCCGATGCGGGCGTACTCCTCCGGCATGGGCTCGCGGCTGCGGTTCGCGATCGCCGCGTCGAAGTCCCACGACGTGCTGCTGATCGACGAGGCGCTGGCCACCGGCGACGCGAAGTTCCGGCGCAAGAGCGCCGCCAAGATCGACGAGCTGCGCAAGGAGGCCGGTGCGGTCTTCCTCGTCGCCCACCAGCTCGACTCGATCCGGGAGATGTGCAACCGGGTGCTGTGGGTGGACGAGGGCCGGCTCATCATGGACGGTGACACCGACACGGTCGTCGACGCCTACGTCGAGGCCACCGGTAAGTGATCGAAGCCCGCTTCGGAGGTCGGACGTTCCGGGGAAGCGACCTCCGAGGCGGGCTCTCGCCGGATCATCCGGGGTCCGGCACGCTGCCCCGCAGTTGGAAGTGCGACTGGGCGGCATTCCAGAGCCGGGTGAAGTTGCCCTGGTAGGCGCCGTAGATGTCGGCCCCCTCGATAGTGATCATCGTTTCGTCGTTGTGCCGCAGCGCCGGCTCGGTGTAGTTCGGGCTGCCCGTGATGACGACCTTGCGGGGCCGTCCGGCGTACGTGCCGTTGATCAGGACGTACTTCGAGTGGGCGAAGGCGTCGACCTCGTCGCCGGTCTCCTCGTCGTCGTACACGTAGTGGCTGCTCAGTAGGTCCGGCCCGCCGTCCTGTTCGAGGATCTCGCGGGCCCGGTCGCTCAGGTTCGTGTAGATGACCCGGACGTCGCAGCCCTGGTGGGACAGCGACCAGAGCCGCTCGGCGACGTCCGTACGGCTGAGGTTGAAGGTCGTGACGCGCACCGCGGTGCCGCTCGCGCAGCCGACGTGTCCGAGCAGCTCGTACAGGGTGTCGGTCTTGGCCGAGTCGCCCGCGCGGGGGAAGGTGTAGGCGGTGACACGCCCGCTGCGGGTCACCCGGTAATGGTCTTGCTCGTGGTGCCGGGCGGCCAGCGCGCCGAAGTAGCGGACGTAGGCGTTGTAGAGCCGCGCGTCGCTGATCGTGAAGGCGTTGTTCCAGGCGTTGACGCGGTTGCGCGTGGTCAGGTTGGCCGAGGACTGCACGACGACGTTCCGGGCCCGCCCGGTGCGGGAGAACAGGAAGAACTTGTTGTGCATGATCGTGTCGCCGACGCAGCCCTTGTGGCAGGCCACCACCCAGGATGAGCTCTTGCGGCTGGTGCCCAGGGCCCGCTCGACGCGGCGGTACGCGTCGTTGTCGCGGGTGCTCGCGTCGACGACCAGTTGGACGTGCGCGCCGCGTTTCTTGGCGTCGATCAGGGTCCGGGCGAACGCCTGCGACGTGAACATGAACACCGCGATCCGGATCACCGCGCCCCGGGGCGCGCCGGCCGTCAACTGGTTGACGTGGTGGGCGATGGCGTTCTGCTCCGCCGCCGACCCGGAGGGGACGTTGAACACCGCGGAGGGCCGCAGGGCGGCCGTCGGGGCGATCCCCGGGTCGGCCCCTAGGGCTCCCGGCACGGCGGTGCCCCGCGCCGTGTCCGCCGCGGCCACCGGTGCTATCGACCGGGCCGGCGAGGAGGCACTGGCGATGGCGACCGCACTGACCGCGGCAATGGCAAGTCCACGCATGTCCTGACTTCTCCCCGTTTCCTGGGCGAACGGCCTACCCCGTACGCCGCCCAGAGCTCGACTGATGTAGATCACGCACTGTAGCGCCTTGGTCACACAGGACACACGGGTTACCCAAGAAAAGCCACGGATGGGGACCTGTGCGGCAACTGCCGCTGGAAGCCCGGCCAAGATCGATCTACTTTCGAGGGAGGAACCTCTGCACGGGGAAGGTCCCATGCCGGATCGACGTCCGCTGTCCCGACACGACTTCCTCTCCCGCCGTCTCCTCCGTTCCGTCACTTCCGTCACTCCGTCCGCGCCCACCCACCGGTGAGGGTCCTCGAGGCGCGGGGCCTGGTGAAGGTGTACGAAGGCCCCCGCAAGCAGCACGTGCGCGCGCTGGACGGCGTGGACCTGGCCACCGAGCAGGGCGAGTGCCTCGCCCTGCTCGGCCCGGCGGGCGCGGGCAAGACCACGCTCCTGCGCACCATCGCCGGCCTGGAGTCCCCGACCCTGGGCGAGGTCTACCTCGGCGGCCACCTGATGAACGGCCTGCCGCCGAGGACCCGCCGGGTAGGGCTCGTGGTCCCGTCGTACGCCCTGTATCCGCACAAGAGCGTGCGCGGCAACATCGAGTTCCCGCTCAAGGCCGAGCGCGTGCCGCGCGCGATGCGCGAGCGCAAGGCGCGGTGGGCCGCCGACCTGCTCGGCGTCCCCGGTCTGCTGGGTCGCCGCCCCGGCCGACTGTCCGCGGACGAGCGCCGCAGGGTGGCCCTGGCCCGTGCCCTGGTCCGGGAACCGGCCGTGCTGCTGCTCGACGAGCCGCTCTCGGGCGTCGACCCCCGCCTGCGCGCCGCCGCCCGCGACGAACTGCGGGCCCTCCAGCGGCGGCTCGGCACCGCGATGATCTGTGTGACGCACGACCAGGCCGAGGCGACCGGTCTCGGCGACCGCGTCGCGATCCTGGACGCCGGACGGCTTCGCCAGGTCGGCACGCCCCAGGACCTCTACGACGAGCCGGTCGACACCTTCGTCGCGACCCTCATCGGCACGCCCCCGATGAACCTCGTGCCGCGCGGCGACCGGCTCATCGGCCTCCGCCCCGAGCACCTGCTGCCCGCGGAGGAGGTTCCGCCGGAGGGACGCGTCACGATGCCGCTGCGCATCGACCGGATCGAGCACCTGTCGGGCGACCGGCACGTGTACGGCTCGGTGACGCGGATCGGCCGCGAGACACGGGTGATCGCACGGCTGCCCGCCACCGTGACCACTCCGCTCGCCGCCGGGCAGACCCACGAGTTCGCCGTGCCGGGTGACCGTGTGCGCTTCTTCGACGCCGAGTACGGCAACCGCACGGCGCCCGTACGGATCGGCGGGTGAGCCGGATGACGGCGAACACCGCGCCGCGCGCCCGCCGGCGGGGCGCGCTCGCGGACCGGGAGGGCCTGCTCACCTGGCTGTTCCTGCTGCCGTCGGTCGTCTACCTGACGGCGCTGGTCCTCCTGCCGGTCGCGCTCGCGGTCGCGCTGGCGCTGTCCGGGGTGACGGCGGCGGCCCCCGCGTACCGGTTCACCGGTGTCCGGCAATTCGGCTCGCTGCTGGGGGACGGCGCGCTCTGGCGGGCGCTCGGCGACACGCTACTGATCACCGGCGTCACCACGGTCCTCGTGCTGGCCTGCGGGCAGGCCCTCGCCCACGTCCTGGCGGCCCGCTTCCGCGGCCGGTGGGCGGTCCGGCCGCTCGTACTGCTGCCCTGGGCGACGCCGGCCGCGCTGTCGGCGACCTCCTGGCGGTGGCTGCTGGACTCCCCGAATTCCCCGGCCGGCCCGCTGCTGCGGGCCGCCGGCGTCGCGTCCTGGCACGGCCGGCCCGCCGTGGCCCTGGGCGCGGTCGTCGCCGTGCACGTCTGGCGGCTGACGCCCCTGGCCGCCGTGGTGCTGACGGCCGGGCTCGCCGCCGTGCCCCGCGACGTACGGGACGCCGCGCGCGTCGACGGCGCGGGCGCGGTACGGCGGGCACTCGAGGTGACGCTCCCGCTCGCACTGCCGTCGATCACGGTGGCCGCGCTGCTGACCGCGGTCCTCACCTGCGCCGACGCGGTGATCGGCGCCGTGCTGACCGGCCTGGGCGGCCAGCCGCGGCCACTCGCCGTGCTCGCCTTCGCACAGGGCGTCGACGGCGGCGCGCTCGGCCGCGGCGCGGCGATCGCCGTCCTGCTCCTGCCGCTACCGCTGGCCGGAATGGTCGGCCTGCTCCGGCTCGCACGCCGGCGGGCGGATTCGGAGGGTCCGTGAGTGAGCGGAGCGAGCGAACCATGAGCACAGCACGTCTGGTCACTTCCCCGACAGAGGAGGGCCCATGAACGTCGGTGGGCTGGCCGCGCGTACGGCGGCGCGGGAACTCGC
Organism: Actinoallomurus sp. NPDC052274; assembly: GCF_040679475.1. Lineage (NCBI taxonomy): Bacteria > Bacillati > Actinomycetota > Actinomycetes > Streptosporangiales > Thermomonosporaceae > Actinoallomurus > Actinoallomurus sp. NPDC052274. The sequence continues at coordinate 97,354 of NZ_JBFAUT010000007.1, read as the reverse complement.
CCGGCAGCGGCGGCGCCAGACCGTGCGCCACGTCCTGGCGCGCTCGGTGCTCTACGCGCTGGCGACCGGGGCGTCGGTGCTCTGCGCGGCGCCGTTCCTGTGGAGCCTGTGGACGGCCGCCCGGGAGGTCCCGGTCGAGGAGAGCGTGCGCCTGCTGCGGACGACCGCGTACGGATCATGGGTGGCGCACACGCTGGTCGTCGGCGCGCTCGTCACCGTCGCGACGCTGCTCCTCGCGCTCCCGGCCGCGTACGCGCTGAGCCGGCGGCGGCGGGGCGGCACGGTGGGCCGGATCGTCGCCGTCCTCGCCTTGGCGCCGTCCGTACTGCTCGCCCTGCCGCTGTCATGGACCGCGGACGCGCTCGGGCTCGGCGGGTCCCTGTGGACGCTCGTGCTCGTCGAGCCGGTGGTCACCGTCCCGGTGGCGGTACTGCTGTTCGGCGGCTTCCTGCGGGCCGTCCCCGTGGACCTCGAGGAACAGGCGCTCGTGGACGGGCACAGCCGTCTCGCGGCGTTCCTGCGGGTCGTCGTGCCGCTGCTGCGACCCGCCATCGCCGCCGTCGCGGTCTTGGCGTTCACGCTGGCGGCCGGTGACTTCGTGTACGCGCGGGCGCTGGCCGGGACGCACTCCACGGTGGCCGCCGGCGTCCCCGCCCGACTCGACCACGGCACGGTGCCCCTGTGGCGGGCACTGCAGTCGGGCGTCGTCCTGGTGGCCGTTCCGCTCGCGGCGGCGGCCGGCCTCGTACTGGAAAGGGTCATCGCGGCGTCGGCGGCCGTCGCCGACCGGACGTAGCCGCCGAATCGGGGGCGCAGCGGCGGCACGCCGGACATGCGCCCCCGATTCACTATCGGCTCAGGCTCCCGCGTCGTCGATCTCAGGGAGCTTGGTGTGGCGCCCCTGGAACGGGTTGAAATCGGGGCTTATCTTCGAACGATTCCGGCGAATCTGGTTCAGGCCGAACTCGTCGTTAGTGACAGCGGACTCGCGTTTGGCCCGAGCCGACTCCGCCGACTCGTCAACGCCTTTCGGTGGCCGGACGGCGCTGAGGCCGGAGCCCGAACCGTCGTCATTCCCCGTTCCCGGCAGGCCACCTGAATCCGACTGGCCGGTGTTCGGCTGCGGATGTGCGGCGTACGCGGGCGCTGCGGCCGTGCCGAGCACGGCCGTCAGCACGGCGCCGGCCAAGACGATCGCCTTTAGGTTCATTAGTCGCGCGGCGTGGAAAGCCCGGCCCTCAAGCCGGAGAGAGAACGCCGCTCCCTCCTTCGATTGTCGGTGATGGTCGCATCGCCACGCGGAAGGTTGAATACCCCTGACCTCGACATCGGCACGAATCCCATGCGGCCTTTGCGCACTCTCTACGTGGCGGCGGATGGCACAGGGCCACATGCCGCAGATTGAACTCCGAATCAGCCGGAATCCGCGAAAAATGGCGATAGCCCCCGGCTCGGTGGCCGGGGCGGCACCGGTCGCCGTCTCGTACGGGGAGGATCATCGCCACCTCGGTGGGCATGGCTGGTAGGACTTAGGCGTATCCGTCGAACCGACCGAGGAGGTTGCCATGGCAGGCCGGCCACCGCTGCCGCACGAATTCCTGCCCGAGGTCCCGTCCTTCACCGTGACCAGCGACGACGTCGCGCACGGCGAGCGGTTGTCCAACGCGCACGTGTTCAACGACTGGGGGTTCAACGGCGAGAACCGCTCCCCGCACCTGCGCTGGGAGGGCGCCCCCGCGGAGACCAAGAGCTTCGCGGTCACCTGCTACGACCCGGACGCCCCCACCGGAAGCGGCTTCTGGCACTGGGTCCTGTACGACATCCCCGCGTCCGTGACCGAGTTGCCGGCCGGTGCGGGCGGCGGTGACTTCAAGGGACTTCCCGAGGGTGCCCGGCACGCCCGTAACGACTACGGGAACAAGGAGTTCGGCGGGGCCGCTCCGCCTCCGGGAGCGCCGCACCGCTACGCCTTCACCGTGCACGCCCTGGACGTCGAGAACCTCGGCGTCCCCGAGGACGCGTCGCCCGCCGTCGTCGGCTTCAACATCACCGGGCACACCCTGGGCCGCGCGCAGATCGTCCCCGAGTACGAGAGCTGACGGCTCCGCGCCCGCCGTGGCGGGCCGGCACCCACGCCCGGCCCGCCACGGCGGCGTAGGGGGTGTCCCCCCTAGACTCGGCCCGTGATCGAACTGGTGCGCATGGACCATCTGGTGCTGACCGTCGAGGACGTCGAACGGACCGTCGGCTTCTACACCCGCGTCCTCGGGATGGAGCCGGTCACCTTCGGTGGCGGCCGCAGAGCACTGAACTTCGGGCCGCACAAGATCAACCTGCATCGGCGGGGAGCGGAGTTCGAGCCGAAGGCCGCCCGCCCGACGCCGGGCTCGGCGGACCTCTGCCTGATCACCGCTACGCCGATCGACGCCGTGGTGCGCCACCTCGAGGACTGCGGCGTGCCGATCGAGGAGGGGCCCGTCGGGCGTACCGGCGCGCAGGGGCCGATCACCTCGGTGTACTTCCGCGACCCGGACGGCAACCTCATCGAGGTCTCGGCGTACTGAGCGGGGCTTGTCAGTGGGGCCGCACCAGGGGTACGGCCCCACGGTCACTGGTCACCGGTCATGCGAACCGGTCGGTCAGAGGGACGGGCCCGCAGCGACGACGTCGTGCGCCGTCACGTCTCCGCCCGGGACGTGCCCCTCGAACGGGAACCGGTCGCCGAAGGCCGGCCGCAGATCGGTCAGCCACACGGCCTCCGGGTCGTACTTGGCGAAGAACGGCCGGTTGACGAACTTCGGGTCGCGGCACTGGATGAAGTGCAGCATGAACAGCTTCTCGCCGCCGATCTCGACGACGCCGTCGACGCAGACCTTGCCGGGCGTGGCGGACATGGACGGACCGCGAACGGTGCGGCAGAGCCCGGAGGTGTTCTTGTACGCGTCCCGAAAGATCTCGTAGGCGCGGGCGAGCGGCACGGCGAAGTAGTCCTGGGGCCCGGTGTCACGTTCCACGAACATGTAGTAGGGGATCATGCCCATCCGCAGCTGTCGCCGCCACATGGTCTCCCACGTCAGCGGCGCGTCGTTGATCGTGCGGATGAGCGGGGCCTGAGTACGGATCACCGCGCCGGTGGAGCGGATGCGCCTGGTCGCCTCGGACACCAGGTGCGGTTCGAGCTCGCGCGGGTGGGTGAAGTGGGCCATGAACGCGAGGTTCTTGCCCGCGTTGACGACCTTCTCGAACAGGCGAAGCGTGTCGTCCGCGTCGGGGTCGGTGACCCAGCGCTGCGGCCAGTAGGCCAGGGCCTTGCTGCCGATCCGGATGGATTCGAGCTGCTCGAGCTCCAACAGCGGCTCGAGGTAGCGCCGCAGGACGGGCTCACCCATGATCATCGGGTCGCCGCCCGTGATCAGGACGCTCGTGACCTCCGGGTGCGCGCGCAGGTAGCGCTTGAGCCGGTCGACGTCATCGCCCGCCATCTTCAGGTCGGGCTCGCCGACGAACTGCGCCCACCGGAAGCAGTAGGTGCAGTAGGCGTGACAGGTCTGGCCCTGTTTGGGGAAGAACAGCACGGTCTCGGGGTACTTGTGCTGCACCCCGGGCATCGGCTCCTCGTGGAGGGTCGGGACGTTGAGCTGCAACTGTCCCGCCGGGTGCGGGTTCAGTTTCAGCCGGACCTCGTGGGCGGCGGCGTTCACCTCGGCGCGAGGCGCTCCCCGGCGCAGCAGGTCGGAGATGCGGGCGACGTCCTCCGCGGGGAGCATGTCCTCTTGCGGGAAGACGAGCCGGTAGATGGGGTCGTCCGGGGCGGCGGACCAGTCGATCAGCTCATCGACGACGTAGCTGTTGGTGCGGAACGGCAGGACCGTGGCGACCGCCTGGATCGCCAGGCGTTGCTCGGTGGTCAGCCCGGCGCGAGCGGTGAGCTCGTCCAGATGCTTCGCCGTGAAGGCGCGGAACCTGCGGCCGGTGGTGTTCACCGCGGCGGGCGCCGCGTCATTGACCAAGGTCACGTTGACATTACTCCTCCGAGTCGACGGGAAACGCGCAAGCAGAGTCGCGCGGACCGGGCCGAAGGGCCCTCCGCAGGCGACTCGCTGGTGGAGATCTCCTCCTTCACGGTCGGACCGCGACGCCATCGCGTCGCGGCATGCCACGCTCCCCACCCCCATTGAACCTGTTGAGCCCCGTTTCTTACGAATTTGATACCCGCAGAGAGGCTTACCGATGCGCAGGCGTGGGTCCCCCTAAATGATCAACGTTCGACAAGGCGCGGAAGTGTCAGGCCGACACGCGACCCCCGTTAGTGATCGTGTCGGAGGGCTACGCCATACTGCGGGTGACGAATCCCAGCAGCGACAGGGGCCACCCGTGGTCAGCGGTGTCCCTGCCGCCCCACGAGGAGAGGTCGTGGGCAGACACCGTAAGCGCCGCGCGGCACCCCGGCTGAGCCGCAGGATCGCGCTGCTCTCGGCCGGCCTGCTCATTCCCTGCACCGGCGGCGCCGCCGTACTCGCCGCGACGACCGACCTGGACCAGCACGCGGTCCCGTCGGCCCGTTCGCGCGCCGCCTCCCGGCCCGGTGCGGCGATCAGGGAGGTGCCCGGCTCGAGCCCGCGCCCGGCCGCCGCGCGCCCGGCGCCCACCGCCTCCCGGACCACCACGGCTCCGGATCCGACCGCCTCGGCCGCTCCGGCCGCCGACGTCCCCTTCGCGCCGTACGCCGACGTGCTGAGCTGGCCGCCGCTCGACTTCGCCAAGACCTCGGCGCGGACGGGCGTACGGGACTACACCCTCGGGTTCGTCGCGGCCGCCCAGGGATGCACGCCGACCTGGGGCGGCCTGACGCCGCTCGACGACGCGGTCGTCCGCAAGCAGCTCAAGAAGGTCCCCGGCGAGACCATCGTGTCCTTCGGCGGCCCGCACGCCACCGAACTCGCCGGCGGCTGCGCGGACACCGACGCGCTCACCACGGCGTACCGCTCGGTGCTGACCACCACCAAGGCCGAGCGGATCGACTTCTACCTCACCGACAAGGCGCTGGCCGACGGCGCGGCGGCGGGCCGCCGCGCCGAGGCGCTGGCCCGGCTGCAGCACGACCGGCCCGGCCTGCGGGTGTCGTTCACCGTTCCGCTGCGCCGCTCCGGTCTCGCCGACGGCGCGCTCGCCGCGCTGCGGTCGGCGATGACGGCCGGCGTCGACGTCTCGATCGTGAACCTCGTCCCCGCCGGCGGGACCGGATCGACCGTGATCGCCTCCGCGACCGCCGCCCACGGCCAGCTCCAGCGGCTGTACCACCAGGACGCCGACACGGTGTGGCGGCGGATGGGCGTCGTGCCCGTCATCGGGGTGACGGGCGCCGGCGCGGGGGTGCAGCCCGCCGACGCCCGGCAGATCCGTACGTGGGCCGCCGCCCGTCACCTGGGCCGCCTGTCGATGTGGTCGATCACCCGGGACACGCCCTGCACCGCGGACACCACCGCGCAGAACGACACGTGCAGCGGGCTCGACGAGGACCCCGGAGTCTTCTCCAGAATCTTGCAAGGATCGTAAGAACCTGCAGCTCTACGGCTTAAGTCCACCGCCGTTGGGTAGTCCCATGGACCCGCTCGGGACGCCTAGATTGGAAGCTGTGACTTCGGCGACACCTGCACGTGATCCGGCGATGATTCCGGCGTTCCTGCCGGTCCTCGCCGCCGTCGCAGGCGTCGTCTACAGCTCCTGGGTCCTGCAGTTCCTCATCGACCCGAAGCTGGACGCGGTCAACGGGTACGTCAGCGAGCTGTCCGCCACCGACCAGCCGTACCACCGGTTCTTCTCTGGCTGTGACTTCCTCGCGGGCACCTTGGCGATCGTGGTCGCGGCCGTCGTGCTGCGCCGGCTGCGGCCCCGCGGCTGGGCGCTCGTCGGCTGGACGGCCCTGCTGCTGTTCGGCGTCTTCTCGATCGGCGACTCCCTGTTCGCCATGGACTGCGCGCCGAACTCCGACCCGACCTGCGCGCTACGCGAGCGGGCCGGGACCGTGTCGTTCGCCCACGAGTTCCACTCCGTGACGAGCACGCTCGTCGTCACCAGCGGCATCGTCAGCCTCATCGCCCTGACCATCGCCGCCCGCCGGTACGGCCGCTGGCCGGTGCTCGCCCGCTGGAGCTGGCCCGTCATGGTCGTGGAGACGAGCACCGCGCTGGGCACGCTGCCGCTGATGTACTTCGGCCTGATGCTGGGCGTCATGGAGCGCGTGCAGGTGACGGTGATCTCGGTGTGGCTGTTCGTCATCGCCGTCGAGCTGTACACCGGCCGGCGGCGCGCCCGCGCCGCGTGGACCGCCCTCCGCCCGGTCGGGCCGCCCGACGATCGGAGCGCCGTACGGGAGAAGGCCGCCAGCCCGTGAAAGACCGCCTGCCCGGCGATCTCATGACCGTCGGCGGAGACCACCTGCACGTCGTCGCGGAGGGTACGGGGAAGCCTCCCCTGCTGCTCAGCGCGGGGCTCGGCGGCGCCTGGTTCGACTGGATCCCGGTCGTCTCGCTTCTGCGCGACGCGTACCGCGTGATCGCCTTCGACCGGCCCGGCCTCGGCGGCAGCCCGCCCGTACGGCGCGCCGCGACCCTCCGCGCGGAGGCCGACCGGCTGGCCGCGCTGACCCGGTGGGCGGGGGCGCCGGTCATCCTGGTCGCGCACTCGTTCGCCGGTTTCCACGCCGAGGCGTTCGCCCGGCTCCACCCGGAGCTGGTCGGCGGCATGGTGCTGGTCGACCCCAGCGCGGAGCCGCGCCCGCCGAAGTACTCCCGCCCGCTCACCCGCCTCGAGCCCCTCGCGCGCCTCGCCGGCACGGTCGCCGGCGCGACCGGCGTCGCCCGGCTGGCGGGCCCCGCCGCGTACCGCCTGGCGATGCGGCTGCTGACCACGCGCGGGAACGTCGCTCCCCCGGAGTACGTCCAGGCGGTGTGCACGCGCGGGCACGTCCTGGGCACTCTCCTCGCCGAGGACTCCGTCTACCGCCAGATGGCCGCGGACCTGCTCACGCTGCGGTGCCACCGGGGGTTCCCCGACATCCCGCTGCGAGTGATCACCGCCCTGGGCGACATGCGGGGCGGCCGGGACGCGTGGCGACGCGCGCACGCCGACCTCGCGGCGCTCAGCCCGCGCGGCCGGCAGGTCGTCCTGCCCGACGTCGGGCATCTCGTGCAGATCGACCGGCCCGAGGTCGTGGCACAGGCGGTCCGGGATCTGTGAAGGCCGTCATCCTCGCCCTCATCCCGCTCCTCATGGTGGCGGCGTGCGAGAACCCCGTCCGCAAGGTCGCGGAGAGCTCACTGCGCAACGCGACGGCCCGCGGCGCGGCCGACGAACTGCGCGGCCTCGGGTACACGATCCGCGCGGGGATGCGCTGCCGTACGCTGTCGGCCGACACGCTGTCGGTCGTCCGGGTGCAGTGCGTCGGCCGAACCCACCGCGGCGAGCCGGTCCGGGTGAACGCCGTCGCCTACCAGGCGAACTCCCCTCATCCCCGTCAGGAGTACGTGATCACGGTGAGCGGCCGCGAGGTCGTACGCAAACCCTGCCTCGGCCAGGGCTGCCAGGACCCGCGATGACGGGACCGGTCGAGGGGCGCGCCGGGAAGCGGCCGAACGCGCCGGGCGAGGGCCGGCCGGACGCGCGGGCCGACCGGCCCGGCGAGCCGGCCGGGGGCCCGCGGGTCGCGGTGGACGCGATGGGCGGCGACGAGGCCCCCGAGCAGGTGGTGGCCGGCGCCGTGGCCGCGGTCCGCGAGCACGGCGTCCGCGTCGTCCTGGTCGGCCACGCCCGCCGCGTCCGGGACCTGCTCCGCGAGCACGACGCGCTGGGCGAGGTCCCGATCGCGCACGCCGAGGACGCCCTCGCCATGGACGCGGGCGCGCTGGCCGGGTGGCGGCGGCCGCGTTCGTCCGTGGCGGTCGCCTGCCACCTGATCCGGCGCGGGCACGCCGCCGCGCTGGTGTCGGCCGGGTCGACCGGCGGCGTGGTGGCGACCTCGCGACTGCGCCTGCGCGGGCAGGCCGGGGTCATGCGGCCGGCGCTCGCCGTGGTCCTGCCCACGCGCCCGCGCCCGACGGTGCTCCTCGACGCCGGCGCGACCGCCGACGCCAAGCCCGAGATGCTCGTCCAGTTCGCCACGCTCGGCACCGCGTACGCCCGCATCCGGCTCGGCGTGCCCGCACCGCGGGTCGGGCTGCTGACGATCGGCGAGGAGGCCGGCAAGGGCAACAAGCTGACCCGCCGCGCCCATGAGCTGCTGTCCGGGGACCTGCCGGGCGTCGAATTCGTCGGCAACATCGAGGGCGGCGACCTGATGGCGGGCGCGGTCGACGTGGTCGTCACGGACGGGTTCACCGGCAATGTCGCGCTCAAGACCGTCGAAGGGGCCGTACGGCTCGCGGTGACGGAGATGCGCTCCGCGATCGGCTCCGGCCTGCTCGCCCGCGTCGGCACGCTGCTGCAGCGCCGCCAGTTGCGCCGGCTGCGGGACCACCTGGACCCGGAGACGCACGGCGGCGGCGTCCTCCTCGGCCTGAACGGCACCGTGGTCATCGCCCACGGCGCCTCCCGCGCGCCCGGGATCGCCGCGGCCTGCGTCCTCGCCCGCGACCTGGCCGCCGACCGCATCGTCGAGCAGATCGGCGAGGGCCTGGCCGCCACCCGCCAGAACCGCTTCTCCCGCCGCCCCCACGCCGACTCGGACCCCGGCGCCCCTCCCGACCACCCCGACCCCTGACCCGCCCCGCACCCGGCGCCGCGCCGAGCAGGTCCCGGCGGAGTACGAGCGCGTGAGCCGGAGGGCATCCGGCCCCTTGATCCGCGGATGTTCGGATTCCTGCCGTTCAGAAGCGGGAGTGTGGACACAATGCTCGGCGATGTCCGTGGCCGTGGGCTAGTTTCGGGCGGTTCGACCGTTCGCGTGGTGGCCTTCGCCGAGCGTTTCGCACGCTGCCAGAGCTGAATCGGGGAGCTCGGCAGCGGGTCAGGCGACGGTGACGTGGGAGGGTGCGATCGCCGTCAGACGTGCCGGGTCGACGCGCGTTCCGGCGAGCCGGCGCCGCACCTCCGGTTCCACGAACGCCGCAGCGGCGGCCGTCCGGATGATCAGGTCGGTGCCGTCCGGCGCGGCGGTCAGCCCGATGGCCTCGATCTCGTTCCAGGCCAGGAACTCCTCCTTGAACCGGAGGCCGGCTCCGTCCGCCGTGAGGGCCGCTTGCGGGATGAGCTGGTCGGCCAGGACCAGGCAGAACCCGGCCAGCATGACGCCCAGCGGGATCCCGGCGCGTGGGTCCTGCCGCACCATGAGGGCGGCCCAGGCGCCGCCGATCACGCCGTTCCAGACCAGCAGGAAGGCGGCGCCCGGCATTACCGACCGGAACGGCGCGCGTACGGCGTAGGGCTCTGCGTCTCCGCGGCGGACCTCGACGACCGGCACCGACGTCAGGCTCCGGAAGCGGTCGGCCAGTTCGCCCGCCGGCGTTCCCCCGCAGGCTGTTTCGAAGGCGAACGCGAACGGCTCGTCGCGGCCCGGGACCCGCAGCCGCGGGACCGGCGTGATCCGCCGCAGCGACTCCGGCAACCGGGGCCAGGTACGGGCGCGCGGCGCGTCGTCCGGCTCGGCGCGGATCCCGACCGTGGCCCTGCCTCGGTTCCCGCTGAAGACGACGATCTGGGTGATCCGGTCCCAGCTCAGGCTGCTTCGGTTCAGGATCGAGACGCCGTCGCGGTCCGCGGTGAGGACCTTCTGCGGATAGAGCGAGAAGGCGGCGATCACGACGATCCAGGCGGGGATGATGGGGAGTCCGCTCCGCCCGCCGATGAGGTAGGCCAGGCCGGCCACCCCGACGAAGGCGAGAGCGTACCCGGCGAGCTGCAACGGCCGGTCCGGCGAGAACCCGAGTCCCCGCCTACGCAGTACGACCTCGTTCACCGTGCGCCTCCTCCGGGCGAACCGACCGTCCGCGACACAGGACGCCCGCGACAGCGCGCCGGTTGTCAGTCGGTCGCACTTCGTGCGACGCCACCGTCGGCGCCGGGGCCCAGGGCCTTCCGGAGCACGATGCTCGGTGGTGCCCGTGGTTCCAGGCCGCTTTCGGGTGGTTCGGCGGCTCGTGTGGGGTCGTTCGCCGAGCGTTTCGCACGCCGGATCGGCGGCCGGCGCTGCGGCCTGCGGTCTTCGCGCTTCGTCAGCCGGTCGAGCCGACGACCGTGAACTCCAGTCCGGCGCGCTGAAGGCGGCCCAGGAGGGCGTCGCCCATCGCCTCGGCGGTGGTGACCTGGCCGGCGGTCTCGGGCAGGTCGTCGAAGGCCAGGGACAGGGCGGACTCGGCCAGCATCTTGGCGGTCTCGTCATAGCCGGGATCACCGCCGGAGACCTTGGTCACGACCTTCCGCCCGCCGCCCTCTCCCACGAAGTGCACACTGAACCAGCTCCTGGCCCGTCTCTCCGGCGACGGCCCGTCCCCGGGGGTGAAGCGGTCGAGCAGCCGATCCCGTACGGGCCCGATCTGGGCGGCCGCCACGGCCCCCGCCGTCCCGGCGGCCAGGCCGACGGCGGACGCCAGGTGCCGTACCGCGGCGAAGTGGCTGTAGGAGAAGTCGGGCCCGTACCGGTCAAGGGCGGCCGCGGAGCGCCGGACCACGTCGGGGTCCAGGGTCGGCAACGGCAGCGCCCAGGCGCCGAGCCCGGCGTTGCGGTGCGGGCGCCCCTGGACGGCGCGGATCCGGCGGCCCGGCACGGGCGGCTCCGCCGCTCGCCGTCTGCGGTGCACCCTGGCCGCCTCACGCAGGTGGGCCATCGCGGTGATCGCGGAGTGGACGGTTCCGCCCGACGGCGCGCCGCCGGCCTGGACGTACCCGCGCACGCTGAGCGGGACGTCCTCGGGGAGCCGCCGGACGGTGAAGTAGACGCCGAGGTCGTGCGGCACCGAGTCGAACCCGCACGCGTGCACGAGCCGCGCGCCGGTCTCGACCGCTCGCGCGTGGTACTTGAGGTACATCAGGTCGACGAACTCCGGCTCCCCGGTGAGGTCGACGTAGTCGGTGCCGGCCTCGGCGCACGCGGCCACGAGCGGCTCGCCGTAGGTGAGGTACGGGCCGACCGTGCTGATCACCACACGGGCGGCCGCGGCGATCTCCCGGAGCGAGGCCGGGTCGGTCACGTCGGCGCGCAGCAGCGGCAGGTCTACGCCGAGGCGGTCGCGCAGCGCCTCCAGCTTGGCCGGGTTCCGCCCGGCGACCGCCCACGTCCCGGTTCCGTGGGCCGCGAGGTACTCGGCGGTGAGGGCGCCGGTGAACCCGGTCGCACCGAAGAGGACGATGTCGTACGGCCGGTCCATGGGTTTCCCTCCGTCGGACGTACCTGCTTGCTTACCGCGCGCGCCGGGCTTCGTGAAGCGGCCCACGCCGACTGTGGCGCAGGTCGCACGATCACCGACGCGCCACCCGGCCGTAGGGGATATTCGGATGGGGCTGCGGTCGCTCGCCGATAGGCTTTGAAGACGTCGCAGCCACAGCTGCCGAAGCCGTACTCCATGAGGATCCCGATGTCCGACCCGCAGCACGTTCTCGCCGCCCGCGTCCAGGCCGCCCTCGGGGCGGCGTTCGGAGAGCCCGACGCCGACCCGGTGATCCGCCCGTCGCAGTTCGCCGACTTCCAGGCCAACGTCGCGCTTCCGCTCGCCAAGAGGCTCGGCCGCAAGCCGCGTGACATCGCCGCCGAGCTCGTGGCGCACCTCGACGTGTCCGACGTCTGCTCGAAGGTCGAGATCAGCGGTCCGGGGTTCGTCAACCTGACGCTGAGCCCGGAGTGGATCGCCGGGCAGGCGCAGGAGATGCACGGCGACGAGCGGCTGTCGGTGGAGCGGACCGAGGCGCCGCAGACCACGGTCGTGGAGTACTCCTCGCCGAACATCGCCAAGGAGATGCACGTCGGTCATCTCCGGACCACGATCGTCGGCGACGCGCTCGCGCGGGTGCTGGAGTTCCTCGGGCACAACGTGATCCGGGACAACCACATCGGCGACTGGGGCACGCCGTACGGCATGCTGATCGAGCTGCTGCTCGACGTCGGTGAGGGATCGGCGGAGGCCAGGCTCCTGGAGACCGACCCGAACGCCTTCTACCAGATGGCGCGGCAGCGGTTCGACTCCGAGCCCGAGTTCGCCCAGCGGTCCCGGGAGCGGGTCGTGACGCTGCAGGCCCACGACCCGGACACCATCCGGCACTGGGAGCGGCTGGTCGAGCTGTCAAAGATCTACCTGCACAAGGTCTACGGCCGGCTCGGCGTGACGCTCACCGACGAGGACATCCGGGGCGAGAGCTTCTACGACGACATGCTCGGCCTCACCGCGGACGAGCTGCGGGACAAGGGCATCGCGGAGATCAGCGAAGGGGCGCTGTGCGTGTTCCCGCCCGGGTTCACCGGCCGGGAGGGCGACCCGCTGCCTGTGATCATCCGCAAGAGCGACGGGGGCTACAACTACTCCACCTCCGACCTGGCCACGATCCGGTACCGCGTCGACAAGCTGGACGTCGACCGGATGATCTACGTTGTCGGCTCGCAGCAGGCGCTGCACTTCCAGATGGTGTTCGCGGTGGCCCGGATGGCGGGCTGGCTGCCGGAGAGCGTCAGTGCCGAGCACGCCCAGATCGGGAACGTCCTGGGCCCCGACGGGAAGATCTTCCGGACCCGGAGCGGCAAGTCGGTCAAGCTGACCGAGCTGCTGGACGAGGCCGTCGAGCGGGCCGGCGCGGCGTTCGACGAGGTGCCGCACGAGGGAGAGTTCGACGACGAGACCCGGCGGCGGATCGTCGAGGCCGTCGGCATCGGCGCGGTCAAGTACGCCGACCTGTCGGTCGCCCGGGGCAGCGAGTACATCTTCGACTTCGACCGGATGATCTCCTTCCGGGGCAACACCGGGCCGTACCTCCAGTACGCCACGGCGCGGATCCGGTCGATCTTCCGCAAGGGCGGGCTGTCCCCGGAGGAGGCGGCGGGGCCGATCGCGCTCGACCACGAGGCGGAGCGGGCGCTCGCCCTGCACCTGCTGGGGTTCGGCACCGCGCTGCGGCAGACCGGCGAGGCGACCGAGCCGCACCGGCTGTGCGCGTACCTGTTCGACCTGGCCTCGGCGTACACCACCTTCTACGAGAACTGCCACGTGCTGCGGGCGCCGGACGAGGCCACGAAGGCGTCGCGGCTGGCGCTGTGCGCGCTGACCCTGCGCACCCTCACCAAGGGCCTCGAACTGCTCGGCGTGGCGACTCCGGAGCGAATGTAGCGGTCCTCTCCTCCCGCCCGTTCGTTCGCGAGGAACGGGCGGGCGGTGCCGTACGTCGGACTTCGGGCGACGGGATTCGAAGACGCGGGAGGCGGCGTGAGCGACTGGTGGATCGACGCACGGCAGGCCCGGCAGATCCGCGGCCTGCAGGAGGAGGTCAGCGAGGCCTACCACTACGCCGATCGCAGGTCGCGAACGCTGCAGTCGAAGCTCACGGAGGTGGAGGGCACGCTCGAACGGCGGATCGACCGGCTGGCCCGGTCGTTCGACGCGTTCGTGGAGCTCTCGGACCTGCGGATGGAGATGGCGGCCTTCGACCGGGAGGCCGCCATCCGCAAGGAGACGCGGCGACTGCTGCGTTCGCTCGCTCGGGACGCCGCCGACCCGCCCCGCCTCGACCCGGGTGACTGCCCCGGCTACTGGCTGGGGCCGGCCGCCGAGGCCCTGTCGGCCCTGCTCCGGGGGGACGAGGTGACCGCGGGCACGCACGCCGCCGAGGCGAGCCGGCGCGACGAGGCGCGGACCGCCCTGTTCCTGACGCTGGCGCTCGCGGTCGCGGGCCGGGACGCCGAGGTCGTGCCGTGGCTGGCGCGGACCCTGCCGCCCCTCGGCGAGACCGTCACCCACGTGCAGCGACGGCTGTGGGTCGCCTGCGCCGAAGGGATCTTCGGCGAGCCGGGACGGTCCCACGTCGAACGCCGCCTGGCCGAGTTCGTCGAGGGCCTTCCGGCCGCCGCCGCCACCGCGGAGGGCCGGGCGTGGGCGGAGAAGATGTCCTCCGCGGACGGGAGCGGGAAGACCTCCCGGCTGCCGCGGCTCCTGCGGGACCAGACGGCCCTGACCGCACCGCCGGCGGACGCCGCGCGCCTCGCCCGCCTGCGGGCCCGGATCGAGGAGACCCTCCCCGCGGCCGAACCCCCACCTCGTACGGCGGATGACGCCGGCTCGGCGGAGTTCGCCGCGCTGCTGGTCACGCTCGTCGACGAGGGAAGCCCCGACGAGGCGCCGCTCATCGCCCGGGCCCGGGAGCTGCGGCAGATCATCGAGAACGGCGCGGCCGCACCGCCGAAGGCATGGGACGCCCCGGGCGGAGAGACCCGGGCGCTGCTGCGCGGCGACATGTTCGACGGGAGATCGCCGGCGCTGCGCCTGCTCGCCCTGAACGCCGGACGCCGCTGGATCGCCGAGGTGGCCGACGACCTGGCGGAGAAGGCGTCCCGTCCGCTCCCCGCACGGATACAGGTCCGGGTGCGCGGCTGGGACCTGTCGATCGGCCCGGACGGGCCGGACTCGACGGCGGAGGCCGAGGCCGGGATCGACGCCCAGTACGTGACCAGCCCGACGGCGGAACGATCCGGCCTGGCCCTGGCCGGCGCCGGCGTCCTGGTCGTCATCGGGACGATCGCCGCCGGTCTCGGCGTCCTGGCGGTCGTCGCCGCCGTGGTCGCCGTCAGCGGGACGGTCCTGTGGATCACGCAGCGGCTCGCTCGCCGAACGGCCGTGGAAGGCGCCGTACGGGAGAAGGACCGCCTCGTCCGCGAGGCGCGGCAGATCGCCGACGCCCTTCGGGAGCATCGGTCCCGGTATGAGACTCTCGCCACGTCTGCCGCGAAAGACCAGGAGTCGATCCATACCTTCGTCGACTAGGGGTATGCCTCCTTCGGGAATGGTGGGACGAACACGCCCGGAGGGTTGGCATGGGCAGGGACGTGGCGGCGGTCGCCATCACCAAGGAAGACCGGCGGCGTTACAGGGAGAAGGTCCGGCGTTGTCTGGAGGCCCTGTCGGCGATGTTGCGCGACGGCCGGTTCGAGGAGGACCGTGCCAGCATCGGGATGGAGGTCGAGCTCAACCTCGTCGACGAGACCGGTCGGCCCGCGATGCTGAACGCGCCGGTGCTGGAGTCGATCGCCGATCCGGGCTCGTGGGCGACCGAGCTCGCGCAGTTCAACATCGAGATCAACATGCCGCCCGGGTCACTGGCCGGCAAGTCCCTCGCGATGCTCGAGCAGAGGATCCGCGACAACCTCAACCACGCCGACGGGCGTGCGCGGGCGGTGGGCGCCGAACTGGCGATGATCGGCATTCTGCCGACGCTGCGCGAGTCCGACGTCAGTGAGGCGACGCTGTCCTCGAACCCGCGGTACAAGCTCCTCAACGAGCAGGTCCTCGCGGCCCGCGGGGAGAACCTGCCGCTGGAGATCGAGGGCGTCGAGCTGCTGCGGACCTCTTCGGACTGCATCGCGCCCGAGGCGGCGTGCACGAGCGTCCAGTTCCACCTGCAGGTCCGCCCGGAGCACTTCGCGGCGTGCTGGAACGCCGCCCAGGCCATCGCCGGCGTGCAGGTCGCGCTCGGCGCGAACTCCCCGTATCTGTTCGGCAAGGAGCTGTGGCGGGAGACCCGGCTGCCGCTGTTCGAGCAGTCGACCGACACGCGGTCGGAGGAGCTGAAGGCGCAGGGCGTACGGCCCCGGGTGTGGTTCGGCGAACGCTGGATCGACTCGGTGTACGACCTGTTCGAGGAGAACTCGCGGTACTTCTCCGCGCTGCTGCCGATGTGCGAGGACGAGGATCCCATGGAGGCGCTCGCCCGCGGCGAGACCCCCGAACTGGCCGAGATGTCGCTGCACAACGGCACGGTCTACCGCTGGAACCGCCCGGTGTACGCCGTCGTCGACGGCCGCCCGCACCTGCGGGTGGAGAACCGCGTCCTGCCCGCCGGCCCGACCGTCGCGGACATCATGGCCAACGCCGCCCTCTACTACGGTCTGGTACGGGCCCTGGCGGAGGAGGAGCACCCGGTCTGGGAGCGGATGTCCTTCGCGGCCGCCGCCGACAACGCGCGCCGGGGGGCGCGGTACGGCCTGGACGCCCGGCTCTACTGGCCCGGGGTCGGCGAGGCGCCGGTCACCGAGCTGGTGCTCGACCACCTGCTGCCCCTCGCCGCCGCCGGCCTCGACGGATGGGGCGTCGACACGGTGGTCCGCGACCGGCTGCTCCGGATCATCGAACAGCGCTGCGCCACCGGCCGAAATGGCGCGACCTGGCAGGTCGCGGCCGTCCGCGCGGCCGGCGGCGACCGCGAGGAGGCGCTCCGGCTGATGACGCGCCGCTACGTCGACCACATGCACACCAACGCGCCCGTGCACACCTGGCCGATCGAGGACTGACCGCTTACTGGAGGTAGCCCTCGACCTCGCCGGGCGGCCGGGACTGGGCGCCGTCGGGATCGTCTCCGGCGTCCCGCCGCGCCCTGCGCTGGCGCAGAAGGTCCCAGCACTGGTCGAGCTGCTCCTCGACCGTGCGCAGCCGCTGGTGCTCTTCGTCGGCGGTCAGCTCGCCCTTCTGCAGCCGCTCACGGAGCGTGTGCTCCTCCACCACCAGGTCGTTGATATGACCGAGAATCTCGTTGTCCTGCATTCCTGCATCACCTCTCGACGACAGTTTGGCAGTTCCGCGTCGCCGGTGGTGTTCAGGAGGGGGCTGCGCCGTTTCGGCCGGTCACCGCCGCTTGCGACCGCCGACCCGTCCGGTCAGGAACCCGACGACGCGCACCGGTATGGCCGTGACGGGCGACTTGGCGACGGTGACCACCGCCTTGGCCGCGGCGGTCGTCATCTTCGACGCGGCGGACGACGCCTTCGCGGTCGGCGTGGCCGATTTCCTCTTCGCCGCGCTCGCGTGCCTCTTCGCCTTGTGCGCAGGCTTCTTCGCCGTGCGCGCGGGCTTCTTGGTGGCCGGTTTCTTGGCTGCGGGTTTCTTGGCGGCGAGTTTGCCGGTGGCCGTTTTCTTGGCGGCGGCGGTCTTCGCGCCACCGGCCTTGGCCCTGCCGGTCTTCGTGGCGCCGGCCTTTGCCGTGCCGGTCTTCGCGGTGCGACCCGAGCTCGCCGTGGAACGGCGGGCGGTCGACCGCTTCGTGGTGTTCGTGGGCACTGATCCATCCCCCCGGTTTTGATCAGGTACGAAGGGATGCATTCCACAATCGGCGACCATCCACACACCGACCGTAGGTATTCGAACCGACGGAGGCGCCCGCCGTACCCGGCGGACGCCCCCGAATCCGGACGGGATCAGCGGCCGTACTTGACGATCACGTCGGCCTTGTCGATGTCATCGCCAACGGCCAGCGTGCCGACGCCCCAGACGGAGGTCGTCCCCTTCACCTGGGCCAGCGCGTTGATCTGTGTCTTGTAGCCGGTGCGCTGCGGCAGCTTGGCGAGGCTCCAGCGACCCGCGCGGTAGCGCAGGAGCCGGGTCCCGTCCGCGACCGCCCACAGGCCCTTCGAGCCGTCGGAGACGATGGAGCCGATGCGCCCGACCCCGGACACGGGCGAGGCGGACGTCCACTTCTTGCCGTTCCAGTGCAGGATCACGCCGCTCATGGCTCCGGACACCCAGACGTCCTTCGCGCCGAGCGCCCGGACGCCGCCCAGCATGGGGTCGTCGGTGGGGATCGACACCCTGCGCCAGGTCTTGCCGTTCCAGTGCATCACGGCCGATTCGTACTGTGTCTTCCCGTGCACCAGGCCGATCGCCCAGATGTCACGGCTCGACACCGCGCTGACGTCGGACACGTAACCGGGCACGGCGACGGTCTTCCAGCGCTTGCCGTCGAAGTGCCGGGCCTTGCCCGCCCCGAGGCCGCCGGCGCCCATGCCCAGGAGCCAGACGTCCTTCTTGCCGATGGCCGCGATCGCGTCACCGGCCGGTTCGAAGGTCGTACGCGTGGGGGCGGTGTGCCACTTCTTTCCGTCCCACCGGAGGGCGTAGGCCTTGTCGCGGCCGTCCGTGCCGGTGACCCAGACGTTCGTGCCGGACGTGGCGGACGTGGCGGCCACGTGGTCGAGGTGGATGCCCTTGACGGCGGAGGGGACCGCCACCGTCTTCCACGTCTTGCCGTTCCAGTGCCGGACGAGCGCGCGGTTCTTGCCGGAGACGGTCTGGCTGCCGACGGCCCAGACGTTATTGGCGCTGACGGTCGCGACGGCGCGGAGCGCGGCGTCGGCGTGGCTGCCCGCGATCCGCCAGCCGGGCGCGGCGGCGGCCGTCGAGGTGAAGGCAGCCGTAAGGGCCGTGGCCGTACCGACCACGACGAGGGAGCGTCGCATGCAGAGCCTTCCGATCGAGAGGGGGAGGCCGGAGCGAGATCACAACCTACGCGAAACGACCATTCACGGCGACGGTATTCGGCGTGCATCGAAACCCCCGGGCAGCGAACCGAGCAAGTGCTTGGTATAACGGTTTCATGGGTCTGCTCGACGGGTTGCGGGTGCTGGATCTGACGCGATGGCGCCCGGGGCCGTACGCCACGCAGTTGCTGGCCCAGCTCGGCGCGGACGTGCTGAAGGTCGAGCCGCCGGGCGGCGAGCCGATGCGCGCCTTCCCGAGCCACTTCGAGCTGCTGAACCGGAACAAGCGCAGCACCGTCATCGACCTGCCGGCCGGCGGGGCGGGCTGCCTGGAGCTCGCGGCGGGCGCGGACGTCTTCGTCGAGGGCTACCGTCCCGGCGTCGCCGACCGGCTCGGCGTGGGCTACGACGCCGTACGAGCGGTCAACCCGCGGATCGTCTACTGCTCGATCTCCGGGTACGGCGCGAGCGGCCCCCTCGCCGCGCTGCCCGGCCACGACGTCAACTACCGCGCGTACGCGGGCACCGCGCCGCCGGACGACGGCGGGCACGAGTTCCCGGTGGCGGACATGGCCGCCGCGATGATGGCCGCGTTCGCGATCGTGGCCGCCTGCCACAAGGGGCGGGGCGAGCGCATCGACCTCGGGATGGCCGACGTGCTGGCCAACTGGATGAGCACCGTCCCGGTCTCCACGGCGGCGGAGGCACCGGGTTCCCGGGGACCGGTGCCGGGCTACGGCGTCTATCCGGCCCGGGACGGCGCGCGGGTGAGTCTCGGCGTCGTGTCGGAGGATCGGCTGTGGGCGGCCACCTGCCGGGCCCTCGGACTCGACCACCACGCCGGCCTGCCCTTCGCCGAGCGGCTGCGTCGCGCCGGGGAGCTCGACCGGGACCTCGCCGGCCGGATCGCCGAGCTGCCCCGCGACGCGGTCGTCGCCCGGTTGACCGAGGCGGGCGCGCCGGTCGCGCCGGTGCTGTCCCCCGCCGAGATGAGGACCGTCGACCACTTCCGGGAGCGCGGCGTCCTCGACGGCACTCCCGTACGGACGCTGCTCGACCCGCCGCCGCCCCCGGGCCGCGCTCCGGACCTGGGTGGCGCGCGCGGGTGGGCGCGGGCGCGGCCGGAGCCGCCGCCCGAACGCGTCTGAGCGCCCTGCGTCCCAGCGGCGGCCACGACGCGCCGGCGACGGTCTCGGCTACGCCAAGGGAAAAATGGCGTCTGTTTTGTCCTGCCCTGATGGCATTCTTGGGGAGTGCAGAGTCAGCAGGGGGTCAGCGCCGTCCTGGCCGGAAGAGGGGATGAGCTCGCCTTCCTGAACAGGGCTCTGCGGGAGGCGCCCGGCGCCGTGCTCGTCGGCGGCGAGGCGGGCGTGGGCAAGAGCCGGCTGATCAGGGAGTTCCTGGACGCCAACCCCGGCGTGCGGACCCTCTGCGGCGGCTGCCTCCAGATCAGCGCGGAGGGTCTGCCGTTCGCTCCGTTCAGCGCGATGCTGCGTCGCCTGGTCCGGGAGATCGGTGTCGAGGGCGTCGCCGCGCTGCTGCCCGGCGGAACGCCGGCGGGGCTGGCCCGGCTGCTCCCGGAGTTCGGCCGGCCCGACACCGAGAGCGGCACGGCGGAGGCGCGCATCCGGCTGTTCGACCACGTGCTGCTGCTGTTCGAACGGCTCACCGAGAAGGACCCGGCCGTCCTGGTCATCGAGGACGTGCACTGGGCGGAACGTTCCACCCGCGACCTGCTCAGCTACCTGATCCGCAACCTCCCCGCCGGCCTGCTGGTGATCGCGACGTACCGCTCCGACGAACTGCACCGCGACCATCCGCTCCGCCCGCTGCTCGCCGAGCTCGGCCGGGTCGACTGGGTCCGGCGGCTCGACCTGGACCGCCTCCCCCGCCGCGCCGTGGCCGAGCAGGTCCGCGGCATCCTCGGCCGGGACCTCGACCAGCCGAACCTCGACGCCGTCTACGAACGGAGCGAGGGGAACCCGCTGTTCGTCGAGGCCCTGCTGAGCTGCGACGGCCAGATCAACAGCGAGCTGCCCGAGTCGTTGTGGGACCTGATCCTCGGCAGCGTGCGCAAGCTGCCGGAGGAGACCCAGGACGTCCTGCGCGTCGCCAGCGCCGGCGGCGACCGCGTCGAACACGCCCTGCTCGCCGCGGTCACCGGCCTGGACGACGGCGCGCTGTCCCGGGTGCTGCGGCCCGCCGTCGCCGCGAACGTCCTGGTCGTCGACGGTGAGGCGTACGGCTTCCGGCACGCCCTGATGCGCGAGGCCGTCCACGGCGACCTGCTGCCCGGCGAGCACACGCGCACGCACACCCGCTTCGCCGAGGCGCTGGAGAAGGATTCCTCGCTGGTCCCGATGGGCCGCGCGGCCGCCGAGCTCGCCCACCACTGGTACTCCGCGCACGACGCCACCTGGGCGCTGGTCAGCGCGTGGAAGGCGGCGCAGGTCGCCAAGGAGGCCACCGCGTACACCGAGTGCCTGCGCATGCTCGACCGCGTCCTCGAGCTGTGGGACAAGGTGCCCGACGCCGCCGAGCGGCTGGGCGTCGACCACGTCACGGTCCTGGAGCGGGCGATCGACGCCTCCGACCTCGCCGGGGAGACCGAGCGCGGCGTGGCCTTCGCGAAGGCGGCGCTGAAGGAGATCGACGACCCGATCCGGGCCGCCGGGGTCCTGGAGCAGCGCGGCCGGCTCAAGATCCGCCTCGGCCATCCGAAGACGCTGGACGACCTGCGGGAGGCGGCCCGGCTCGTGCCCGCCGACCCGCCCAGTGGGGCGCGGGCGCGGGTCCTCTCCACCCTCGCCCAGCAGCTCTACCTGCTGCCGACCGGTGCCGAGGAGGCACGCGCGCTCGCCGTCGAGGCCCTGAACACCGCCCGCGCGGTCGGCGACGTCACGGTCGAGGCGCACGCGCTGACGACGATCGCCGGCATCGACTTCTCCGACTCGGACGGCGAACGCCACCTGGCCGAACTGGCCAAGGCCGAGGCGGTGTACGCGCGGGGCGGGGCGGACGACTCGGCGATGCTGCGCATCGCCACGAACGAGTCGCACGTCCTCGAGGGGATGGGCGAGCACGAGCGCGCCGTCGAGGTGGCACGGCGCGGCGTCGCGCTCGCCGGCAAGCACGGCGTGGCCCGCACCTCCGGCGCGTTCCTGAGCATCAACCTGGCCGAGCCGCTGGTGTCGCTCGGCCGCTGGGACGAGGCACTGGAGGTCGTCGAGCACGCGCTGGAGCTCTCTCCGCCACCGCTCACCCGCGCCTCGCTGCACCAGATCATCGGCGTCATCGCGGTCGCGCGCGGCGACCTCGACGCCGCCGCCCGCGCCATCGCCACCCTCGACGCAGTCCTCGCCCCCACGTTCTCGCGTACCCAGGAGCTCTTCCCCTCCGAAGGCCTCCGGATCGACCTGCGGGTGGCCCAGGGCGACCTCGACGGCGCCCTGGACGCCGTCGAGTACGTCCTGACGGAGCTGCGGCCGTCGGTCAGCGCCCGCTACGGACTGCCGCTGCTGTGCTCGGCGGCGCGGGCATGCGCGGAGGCCGGCGGCGAGCGCGCCGCCGGCCTGCTGACCCGGATCCGGGCGGCCGCCGAGAAGACCCCCGACGGAGGCTGCGTCCAGCAGGCGTACAAGCTGCGCTTCGCAGCCCAGGCGGCCCGCGCCGAGGGTGTGCTCGACCGGACGGCGTGGGAGGCCGCCGCGAACGCCTTCGAAGCCCTCAAGGAGCCGTACCCCCTCGCGTACGCGCTGCTGCGGACCGCCGAGGCGAGCGATCCGCAGGACGGCGACAGCCGGGAGGACATCGCCGCGCGACTCCGGCAGGCGGCCGAGATCGCCGACGACCTCGGCGCCCGGCCGCTGCGGGAGCGGATCGAGGCGCAGGCCCGGCGGTCGAGGATCGCGCTGGGCGGCCGGACCGACGCCCCCGTGCTCGGCCTCACCCCACGGGAGCTGGAGGTCCTCCGGCTCGTCGCGGACGGCCGCAGCAACCGCGAGATCGCCGGCCGGCTGTTCATCTCCGCCAAGACCGCGAGCGTCCATGTGTCCAACATCCTGGCGAAACTGCAGGTCGCGAGCCGCGGCGAGGCCGCCGCGGCCGCGCACCGCCTGGGCATCGTCTGAGCGTCTGAGGCTCTTAGGACGGCTTAGGACAAGGGTCTGCGCCGGATAGGCGGGTGCGGGCGGCCGGATAGGACGTTCACCCGATGTGCCGGGTCCCGTCTTAGAACGAACCTGGATGGTGTCAGCGACTCACGCAGGAGGACACCATGCACCCCGACATCATGTACGCGCTCAGCACCGAGCGTTCGCGGGACCGGCAGTACGAGGCGGCGCGGGAGCGCCGGGTCCGGCGTCTCCCCCGCGCCCGGCGGCTGTCCCTCCGGACGCCGCGGCCGCGTACCCTCAAGGCTGCCTGAGATTCGGACATGCGTGGCATTCTGGACGGCGTGCGCGCGCATGAGGTCAGCCCCGCCTTCGTCGGGCGGCAGCCGGAGATCGCCGTTCTGACCGACGCCCTCCGGCGGGCCGAGGCCGGGACTCCCGGAGCCGTGTTGATCGGCGGTGAGGCGGGCGGCGGCAAGACCCGCCTCGTCGGCGAGTTCGCCGACCGGGTACGCCGCGACGCCCTCATCCTCAGCGGCGCGTGCCTGCAGCTCAGCACCGTCGGCTTCCCGTACGCCCCGTTCACCGCCGCGCTCCGCCAGCTCGTACGAGAGGCGGGCGCGGCGGAGATCGCCGCGCTCATGCCCCGCGACGGCGCCCGCGACCTGGCCCGCCTGCTCCCGGAGTTCGGCGAGCCGGCCGCCGACCCGGACCCCGACAACGCACGGGTCCGCCTGTTCGAGCAGATGCTGGTGCTGCTGGAACGGCTGGCCGACCGCCGCCCCCTCGTCCTCATCGTCGAGGACGCCCACTGGGCCGACCGGTCAACGCGCGACCTGCTCACCTTCCTGCTGCGCAACCTCCGGCACACCGCCGTACTCCTCGTCATCACCTTCCGCTCGGACGAGCTGCACCGCTCCCACCCCATGCGCCCGGTGATCGCGGAACTCGAGCGCATCGAGGGCGTGGTCCGGCTGGACCTGCCCCGCCTGACCCGTACGGAGACCGCCGGGCAGCTCGCCGGCATCCTCGGCCGCGAGCCCGAAGCCGGGGTCGTCGACGCGGTGTACGAGCGCAGCGCCGGCATCCCCCTGCTCGTCGAGGCGACCGCCGACTCCCCCGACTGCGGCATGTCCGAGTCCGTACGGGACCTCGTCCTCGTCGGCGTCGACCGGCTGCCCGAGGAGACGCAGGACCTGCTCCGGCTGGCCTCCACGGCGGGGGTACGGTTCGGGCACGCGCTGCTCGCCGCGGTCACCGGGCTGGACGACGGGGCGCTGTCATCGCTGCTGCGACCGGCCGTCGACGGCAACGTCCTGGTGGCCGACGAGCGGGCGTACGCCTTCCGGCACGCGCTGATCTGGGAGGCCCTGCACGACGAGCTGCTCCCCGGGGAGCACTCCCGCGCCCACCAGCGGTTCGCGGAGGCGCTGGAGGCGGACCCGGCGCGGAGCGTCGGGGACCGGCCCACCGTCGAGATCGCGATGCACTGGGCGAACGCGCACGACCCCGAACGCGCCCTGCGGGCGGCCTGGCAGGCGTCCCGCGAGTCCGAGGCCGCGTTCGCCTACGCCGAGCAGTTGCAGATGCTCGAACGCGTCCTGGAGCTGTGGGAGCGGGTGCCCGACGCGGCGGAGCGGACGGGCGTCGACCACGTCGGCGTGCTCCGGAAGGCCGCCCAGGCGGCCGACGCGAGCGGCGAACCCGACCGTGGCCTGGCGTTCGTCCGCGCGGCCCTCGCCGAGGTCGACGAGGAACGCGACCCGGAGCAGGTCGCGCTCATCCTGCTGCGCCGGGCGCGGCTCAAGCAGGACCGGGGACACGCCGGCAGCCTGGACGACCTGTGGCGCGCCGAGCGCCTGGTCCCCGAGCCCTCGCCGGCCCGAGCCTCGGTCCTCGCCCCCCTGGGCAGGATCCTCATGCTGCTGGGCCGGGACGACGAGGCCCGGCCGGTCGTCGAGGAGACACTGCAGCTCGCCGAGCGGTTCGCCGACGACTGCGCCGCGGCAGACGCCCTGAACAACCTGGCCATCGCCGAAGCCCATCAGGGCCGGTTCGCCGAGGCAACGGACACTCTGCGGAAGGCGACCGCCCGTGCCGAACGCGTCGGAGACGATGACGCGCGGCTCCGGTCACTGGTCAACGTCTCCGACGCCCTGCAGGCCCAGGGCCGGTCCGAGGACGCGGTGGCGGCGGCGCAGCAGGCCCTCACGACGGCCGAATCCCTCGGCCGGGCCCGTACCCAGGGTGTCTTCGCGGCCGGCAACCTGGCCGAGTCGCAGGTGTCGCTCGGCCGCTGGGACGACGCGATCGAGACACTGGAGCGGGCCGAGGAGCTGTCCCCCGTCCCGGGCCTGCGCGGGCAACTGCTGCTGAGCCGCGCGCGCATCGCCATCGCCCGTGGGGACCGCGAGGTGGTCGCCCCGATCGTCACCGAGCTGACCGCATTGTGCGCGGTCGGCGATCCGTACCCGCAGCAGGTCCTTCCGCTGGCCGGTCTGCTGATCGAGTGGCGCCTCGCCGAGGGCGACGGCCCGGGCGCGGTCGCGGCCGCCGAACGCGCCGTCACCGAGCACGAGCCGACCGGGGACCCGCGGCACGGCTGGCCGATCCTTCTCGCGGGCATTCGCGCCTGCGCCCTGCACCCCGCCGACACGCTCGCCGCCCGGCTGCGCGAGCTCGCCGCGGCGACGCCGGGGCACGGCCCGGTGACGGCCGCCCAGCGCACGACCTTCGAGGCCGAGGCCGCGCGGGCCGCCGGCGTGCTCGACCGGGCGGCGTGGACGGCCGCCGTGGCCGCGTGGGACGCGCTCGGCCGGCCGTACCCGTTGGCGGAGGCGCTCCTGCGGGCCGCCGAGGCCGCCGTCGCCGAAGGGGACCGCGACGAGGCGTCGATCCTCCTGTGCCGCGCGGCGGACCTCGCCGACCGCCTGAAGGCGAGGCCGCTGCGCGCGGACATCGACCAGGTCGCCCGGCGCGCCCGGCTCCGGCTGGACGGCGGAACGGCCGGTCAGGCACCGCTCGGCCTCACGCCCCGCGAACAGGAGGTGCTGCGCCTCCTCGCGGAGGGACGCAGCAACCGGGAGATCGCCGAGGAGCTGTTCATCTCCGCCAAGACCGCCAGCGTCCACGTCTCCAACATCCTCGCCAAACTGAACGTCCCCACCCGAGGTGCCGCCGCAGCCGCCGCCCACCGCCTCCGCCTCACCGAATAACAGGAAAACCCCCGGTCACCGACCGGGGGCCTCCTCATCGGGCGAATTCAGCTGTCGACGACGGCGACTTCCACACATGCGCCCTGCTGATCCGAGCGCCGGGACTTGCGCCAGTCCAGGGCAGAAAGCTCACGCTGGGTCATAAGTGCACGTCTCCCATCGATGGGGGTCATGAATCGACCATTCGGCCAATCAGCGCGATCGTATCCTCGGACGACAGAGCCTCGGCGTTCAGGCGGCGGAAGGCACGGCGATAGCTGCCGACACCCTCGCTCTCGATCAGAAGCTCTCCAGCGATCGTTTCGATGTAGACGGCGTCGGAGCCTTCTTCCGGGAAGCTGATGATCGTGAACCGGCCGCCGGTTCCGGGATGCGGTCCGACACTGAAGGGGATCACCTGCAGGGTGACGTTCGGCTGGGCGGCCATCTTGATCAGATGCTGCAACTGAGCGCGCATGACGTCCGGTCCACCCACCGTACGGCGCAGCGCCGCCTCGTCGATCACGGCGAACAGCCTGGCCGGATCATCGCCTACGAGGATCCGCTGGCGCTCGGTCCGGATCTGCACACGCTTCTCGATATCGGCATCGTCGAGCTCTGCCGGGCCCTTTCTGATGAGGGCGCGTGCGTAGTCCTCGGTCTGGAGGAGGCCGGGGATGACGGCGAGTTCGAAGGTCAGCAGCTCATCGGCGTCACCTTCGAAGGCGATGTACGTCGAGTAGGCCTCGGACAGCATCTTCCGGTACGGATGCCACCAATCCTTCTGGCCGCCCTCACGGGCGAGCTGCATGAGGTACTCGCGGAGCCGTTCGTCGGTGACGCGGTACCGATCAAGCAGATCCCGGACATCTCGCCAGCGCGGCCGGTTCCATTCGCCCCGTTCGATCCAGTGGATCTTGTCGATCGAACAGCCGAGCGCCTCGGCGGCCTCGGGCGCGGTAACGCCGGCCGCTTCGCGAAGCTCTTTCAACCGCTTCGACAATTCACGTCGTCGCAGGGTGGGGCTGGTCCGAGACATGAGGTCGATCGTAGGGGGACAGCGGGACGGGCGCCGTGGAACCAGACATTAGCGCCATAGCGTTCAGAAAAGATTCTTCAGCTTGAAGAATCTGAATGGCAGGTCCATGCTGAGGCGACACGCAACCCGTGCGCCGAGTCATTACGCCCGGCGCTCACTACAGGGAGTGATCGCCCTGTGACACCCGAACCGGCGGCGACCGTCGCCGCCGCATCCCCCATCGCGCCGCCCCGGCCGTCGTGGCTGGCACTGCGCGCCCGACCCGAATGCGTCGCCAAGGCGCGTTCGTTCGCCTCGACCGCCGTCTTCGGCCACCCCTTCGACGCTTACGAGATCGGCTTAATCGCCAGCGAGATCGTCACGAACGCGATCCGCGCCGCCTGCGCACTACGCACCTGGCCGGACGACCTCTGGCCGATCGGCGTGGAGATGACCGTCACCGCCCGATGGGCGCACCTGGCCGTCACCGATCCCGACCACCGACCCATGCCCGGCAGCGACGAAGGCGGGCAACTCGCCGAGAACGGGCGCGGCCTGTCCATCGTCGACCACCTGGCCACCGCCCGGTGGGTGACCTATGTCGAACGCGGCAAGACCGTGCACGTGGTCGTCGTCGCGCCCGGCATCGAACTGACGACCGCCGAACTCGCCGAAATCCGGCGACCGGATTGAGCGGGACGGTGATGGCGGCCACCGCCCGAGCAGAACGCTCGGTGAACCGGCCGTTCGGCCCGCCGTATGCGACATTCGCCCGGGCCGACGGTCGCAATCACCGGGCATTCGGTACTCCTGCCGACGCCGTCCGCCAGGGCGAGGACGATCTGGGCGGCGCCGTCGTTACCTCACGGCAGGTTCGCGCCGCCCGCCGACAAGAAGCGCCAGAGAATGTACGGTTCTGCGTACGGACAGTAAGCGGATTCCCTACGATGACCGGAGCTGATCGTGAGGGAGGAGTCACACAACGTGAGCGCTGTGGCCCATTACTACACGCTCCCGGACACCCCATACGACCTGTGGGTGCGCGGCGAGCTGGCCGGCTTCCTGCACCTCCCTGACGACGGCACGAGGGTCGAGGTCATCGGAGGGGAGATCGTCGTGTCGCCCGGACCGACGTTGGCGCACAACCTGATCGTCAGCGATATCAGTGATCGCTTCGCGGAGGTCCGCGCCACTCGGCCGGGATTCACCTGGCGCTGCGTGCAGACGACCGACCTGAATCTCATCCGGCTCGGTGACGGATACGTGCCCGACCTCCTGGTGATCGACGCGGACGTCGCGCGTGAGGCGCGGCAGACCGGCGCGCGTTACCTCCTGCCGCCGCAGGTCGACCTGGCCGTGGAGGTCACGTCTCCATCGAACGCCGCCAACGACCGAGAACCGGGCCGGTTGGGCCGTAAGCCCACGAAGTGGGGCGGGTACGCCGCGACGGGAATCCCGTACTACCTGCTCGTCGACCGCGACCCCCGGACGCCCCGCATCACGCTGTACGCCCGCCCGGACGTGCACGCGGGGACGTACGAGGTGCTGACCGCCTGGAAGTTCGGGGAGACGATCACGCTCCGGGAACCGTTCGGACTGGACATTCCGACCGACGAGTGGGAGCCCTGGGACCGCTGAAGGGGCTAGTCGCCGGGCTGTCACAACCCTCGTACGCGGAGGGTCTTGGGGTGGTGCGGTGAGGGAGAACACGGCCTCCCTCACCGCGATCGAGAGCGTCACCAATCGGTGACGCTTCAGTCGGGTTCGTTATTTTTTTGTTGCTCTTCTTTGCTGCCCTGGAGAGCGAGAAGCAGTAACGCGCAGAGTACGGTCAGCATCCCCGCAAGGCTGAGGCCACTAGGAGTCTGATGGAGAACGAAGAACGCCACCACCCCACTCAACAACGACCCAAAAGCACCCAGAAAACCCTCCATCTCACGGGACAGCCCGAAGGCCCCGATGGCCGTGTTGTATAGGACGGTCCCGAGTACGGCAAGCAATCCGGCAACTAGACCGTGAATGACGATCGCACCATTCCAGTGACTGCCGATCTTTAGAAGCATCGGGAGGCTCACGCCCAACCCGACCAGCTGGGAGATACCCATTCCCTTGACGAGGATCCCCGCCACGTTGAGCCGTTGTACGGCTCGCACGGTAGCCGCAGAGCACAAGGCTCCGCCGACAGCAGCGACCAAGCCGATCGAATCGTAGCCGCGCCCCCACGGAATCATCGCCACGACCCCCAGAACCGCTAACAGCGGCAGCGTCAGGCTGGTTCTGCTGGTCCTCGATCGCACGGTGACGCCGTACGCCACCGCTCCCAATGCGGTGATGGAGCTGCCGGTCGCAGCCGGCAGCCGTGCCAGATACACCTGGGAGAGGTAACCCGAGAGCAAGAGGGGAAGCGTCACCGAAGCGACGGTTCCGATCCAACGGTACCGCCGGTCGAAGCCGACGATTCCCGGCAGGAACCTCCCCAGCACGGGAAGCGCGAATTCCCGTAGCCCGGGCCCTGGTTCCGCTGTTGCGAGCGATCCGTCATCGCGCTTCTTGTACCCCACTATCGATGTCACCCAGTAGGCGATACAGGAGATCGCTCCGGACACCGAACTCGCCTCAAGCGGCGTCAGGTAGTGCGACGCAACGAACGGCTGTAGCTGAAACCATCCGGTGCGCTGGAGAACCGCAGAAGCAAAGAACAGGCCCGTTGCGGCAAGCACCTTCCGTCACGCCGTCGAATGGGGGCTGATTCCCCATCCGAACACTCGACCGCGCAATCGACTCTGCACAAGCGATAAAGAGCGCTTGCGCCTATTCTCCACGCTCATCTTTCACCTTCTCTGGTTTTTGGTTCCTACCGCCGCTTTAGCGGCGTTGGGCCCGGGCCTTCATCTCGGGGCAGAGACCTTTCGAGACACTGCCCGGCAATCGTTAGTGACTGTGCAGGGGGCAACGCGGGCGGCAACCAGCGCCCCATGCGACGTAGATCACCCGTTCGGGGCGCTCAACGGATACAGATATTCGTACTTCCGCCACTCAAAGAATTACGCCCAGGATTCCGGTCGTCAGAATGACCGGAATCCTGGGCGTAGGCGCTGCGAACTACTCCGGGACGCGGGCGACGCAGAAGACGGTCTGGCCGAAGGGCGGGCGGACGACGCGCTCGATGAGGCGGGTGGTCGGCACGACCGTCCGGTCGTAGATCTTGACGAGCTTCGGGTCGGGGTAGCCGGCGCCGCCGCGGCGGACCGCGGCCCACCAGGCGATGCCGCCGAGGAAGTTGATCGGCTTGAGCACGTCGATGCCGAGCCCGGCGCCCTTGACGGTCGCGGCCAGGGTCTTCGGCGTGTAGCGGGTCACGTGACCGACCTTGCGGTCGAAGTCGCCGTACAGCTGCATGTAGCCCGGCACCCAGATGACGATGCGCCCGCCGGGCTCGACCACGGCGGCGAGGTCCTTCAGCGCCTGGACGTCGTCCTTGATGTGCTCGAGCACGTTCATCATGACGACGGTGTCGACCTTGCGCTTGATCTTGATCTCGGCGGGCAGCGCGAGGTCGAGCACCTCGACGTCGTCGTTGCCCTGGTAGCGCTTGGTCAGCTGCTCGACGCAGTAGGGGTCGTTGTCGCTGACGACCAGGTAGTCGAGGCGGCCCGCGAACTGCTCGGAGAAGTGGCCCAGGCCGGACCCGACCTCCAGGAGCGACCGGCCGACGTGGGGGGCCACCGTGTCGTACTCGTACTGGCGGTAGTTCTTCGCCTCATCGCCGCCGAGGTGGTTCTCCAACTGGCCTTCGCCGGCGGCCGGTTGGTCACCGTCGAAGGTCTCCGGTGCCGGCCGGCCGCTGCCGAGCAGGCCGAGCAGGGAACGTGCGATGGAATTCTTCTGCACTGGTGGCATGCGATCACTCGCTGAATGTCGACGACGGGCCCAGGTGGGTGAGAAGTCTATCCACAGCCGGTACTCATCCGAGCACCGTGAACCGGTCGAGGAGGTACCCCGCCCCGGGCCATGATGGCCGGAAGGCCGTGACCCTTCGACAGCCGTGGCCATGAGCACATCGAGGTCGGACCATGACCCGGGACGGGAATCTATGGGGGGCCGCCGCCCTCATTGCACAAAGGTTCACGATAACGGGCGATAGCCGCAAGATGACTGTTTTCAGATGGTGAGTGCCAGATTGATCCGTGCGGCGGCGTCCCGGATGCGCGGCGCGAACGCCTCCACCTTCACCAGTTTCGCCGGGCTGCAGGAGACCGCGACGGCTCCGACCGTCTCCCCGGCCGCGTCGGTCACGGGGACCGCGGCGCATCCGGTGCCCAGGAGGTACTCCTCGCGGTCCAGCGCGAGTGGCGAGTCGAGCCGGCGTTCGAGCTCGCCCCGGTGGGTGATGGTGTGGGGCGTCAGGCCGATCAGCGGGTGCCGGGACAGGTGGTCACGACGGGCGAGCGGCGGGAGCTGGGCCAGGACGCACTTGCCGATCGCGGTGGCGTGCGCGGTCTGGCTGAGGCCCACCGACAGGTCGACCCGGGGCGTCCGGGGACCGTCCGCGACCTCGACGACGCGGATCTCACCATCCTCGTACAGGCTGAAGTACGCCGCCACCCCGAGCTCGTCGCGGAGGGTCCGCAGCTCCACGCGGATGCGGGCGACGCGGTCCTGGGCGCGCCGGTCGTCCTGGAGGGGGTCCACCCGGTCACCGAGGAGGTAGACCCCCTCCGCCGTGCGCACCAGATATCCCTCGTGGACGAGGGTGCGCAGCAGGTGGTACGTCGTGGCCAGCGGCAGTCCGACCTGACGGGCGAGCTGTTTGGCGGGCGCGCCGCCGGGATGCGACGCCACCGCCTCCATGAGATGCAGCGCGCGCTGCACCGAGACGATGAGAGTCGGCCTCCGTGTCTCTTTCATCACGGACAGCGAACCCCGCCTTGACCTCTCGGTCAAGCGATTCGCTCAATCTCTCACTCTTGGACCGTTCCTGGCCACTTCCCACGGATTTCCCAGAATCCTCCCCCAGGTTCTTCAAGGTCTTCCTTTTGACTGGATAACGGCAACCTGGAAGGAGGCCGAGTTGAACAAGAAGATTCTGGGCGGTGTGTCCGCGCTGGCCGTCGGAGTCGTCGGCACCGGTGTTTACCTGGCGGTTCCGGCGTCGGCCGGTTCGTCGCCGAGCACCACCGCCAAGGCGGCGAAGCAGCATCCGGGGCAGCGCGCACGTCGCGTCCGCGCCGTTCGCGGGATCCACGGTCAGGCCACGGTCCGCACGAAGAAGGGTTTCGCGCAGGTCGACTGGCAGCGGGGCACGCTGACCGCGACGAGCGGCGGAACGCTCAGCGTCCGCAGCGTCGACGGCACGATCTGGCAGTGGAAGACCGACGGCACGACGAAGGTCCGCAAGGACGGCGCCAAGTCCGCCGTGTCGAAGCTGGCCTCGGGCGACTTCGTCGTCATCCTCGGCCGGGACGCGAGCGGCGCCCGTACGGCGAATCGGGTGGTCGTGCCGAAGAAGGTCCCGGCGAAGGCGACGACCTCGCCGACCCCCTCGCACGGCTGAACCGGCGCCCCGGGCCGGAACGGCGGCGCGCGCCCGCCCGGCCCGGGGCCGTCCGCCGAGCCGGGAACGGCTGCCCCCGGACCGCAGGCGTGGCCCGGCACGGCCGTGGGCACCCCCAGGACGAGGATGGCTGCTGCCCCCGAGCCGCAGGCGCGGCCCGGCACGGCCGTGGGCACTCCCCGGACGAGGATGGCTGCTGCCCCGGGCCGCGGGCACGGCCGTGGGCCGTGCGGGGACGGGCATGGCGCGATGATGGAGCCGATGGACGATCCCCGAGTGCTCGTCGTCGACGACGAGCCCAACATCCGTGATCTGGTGGAAGTCGCCCTGCGCTTCCACGGGTTCGCCGTCGTTACGGCGGCGACGGGAGACGAGGCGCTGCGCCGGGTGCGCGAGGACCGGCCGACGCTGATCGTGCTCGACGTCATGCTGCCCGACCTGGACGGCTTCGAGGTGTGCCGCCGCCTGCGCGGTGCCGGCGACGAGACGCCGGTCATCTTCCTCACCGCCCGGGACACCTCGTCGGACACGGTGACCGGGCTGGCCCTGGGCGGGGACGACTACGTGACGAAGCCGTTCGCGGTGGACGCCCTGGTCGCCCGCGTGCGGGCGGTACTGCGGCGCGCCCGGCCGCCGGCCGCGTCCTCCTCGGCCGACGAGGTGCTGCGCGTCGCCGACCTGGAGGTCGACGTCGCCCACTGGACGGTGCGCCGGGCCGGTGCCGAGATCGAGCTGTCGCCGACGGAGTTCCGGCTGCTGACCTACTTCATGCGCAACCCGGGCCGGGTGCTCAGCCGCGCGCAGTTGCTGGAGAACGTCTGGGGCTGGGACCATTCGGCGGGCTCCCCGGTCGTCGAGACCTACGTGAGCTACCTGCGCCGCAAGCTCGGCTCGGATCTGATCCACACCCAGCGCGGCGTCGGCTACGCCCTGCGGCCGACGGTATGAGGCCGCAGACATGAGATCGCCGGCATGAGGCCGCGGGCATGAGATCGCTCAACACCCGGCTCGTCACCGGGCTGCTCGCCGTGACCGCGGTGGGGCTGACGCTGATGGGCCTGGTCAGCGCGGTCGTGCTGCGCGGTTACCTGCTGCACCGGGCCGACAATCAGCTCGAGGACGTCCGCCGGCGGCCCGCCCCCGCGCACGCCGCCGACACGGTGGCCCCCGGCCGGTACATCGTCCTCACGGCGACGCGAGACGGCCGGGTCCGCGCGGCCGCCGGCGGGCCCGACCCGGCGCGCGCGCTCGACCGCGCCGTACGGCTCGGCCCCGGCCCTCTGTTCGCCGAGGGGCGGCGGGGCAGGCCGTTCGGCTTCGGGGGGATGCGCGCGATCGCCCGCGTCAACGCGCGCGGGAACCTCACCGTCGTCGTCGATCCGCTCACCGAGGTGCACGCGGCCCTCGCGGGCCTCCTCGTCGTCGAGGCGGCCACGGGGGTGGTCCTGCTCGGCCTGGTGGCCCTGCTCGGCCGGGGCCTGGTCCGGCGCGGACTGGCGCCGTTGTCGCGGATGGCGGCCACGGCGCACGGCATCGCGAGCGGCGGCGACCTGAGCGCCCGGATGGAGGAGTCGCCGTCGGAGGTCGGCCGGCTGGCCGGGGCGGTCAACGTCATGCTGGGCCGGATCGAGCAGGCGTTCCTCGCGCGGCTGCGGTCGGAGGCGAAGGTACGGGAGTTCGCCGCGGAGGCGTCGCACGAGCTGCGCACGCCGCTGACGACCATTCGCGGCTACTCCGACCTGTACGAGCAGGGCGCGGTCAGCGCCGAGGAGGCGATGCGGCGGATCTCCGGGGAGGCCGCGCGGATGGGACGCCTCGTCGACGAGCTGCTGGAGCTGGCGCGCCTGGACAAGGGGTCGGCGCTGGCCACGGCGCCGGTCGACCTGGCCGTGCCGGCGCGGGACGCGGTGGCGGACGCGGCGGTCGTCGAGCCGGACCGGCCGATCACCCTCGACGCGCCGGACTCGCTGGTCACCGTGGCCGATGAGGCCCGGATCCGGCAGGTCCTGGCGAACCTGCTGGCCAATGTGCGCGCGCACACGCCGCCGCGCACGCCGGCGACCGTACGGCTGGCGCCGACCGACACGACGGTCGTCCTGGAGGTCGCCGACGAGGGGCCGGGGATGGCGGCGGAGGAGGCCGCGCGCGCGTTCGACCGGTTCCACCACGCGCGGGGCAGCGACGGCAGCGGGCTGGGCCTGGCGATCGTCGCGGCGATCGCGGCGGCGCACGGCGGGCATGCCGCGCTGCGCTCGGCGCCGGGGGCCGGCACGGTCGTACGGGTGGAGCTGCCGCGGCTGGCACCGGTCCCGGGGGCTGCGGACAACCCCCCGCATACCGGGCCTACTGGCGGGTAGAACCAGGGAGTAACTTCCTACGGAGGTGATTCCTCATGGCGCACGTGGACGAACGCACCGCCCGCCGCGTCGCCGAAGAGGCCCGCGAGACCGCGTGGCGTCTGCCCAGCTTCGGCAAGCAGCTCTTCCTCGGCGACTTCCGGCTCGACCTCATCCACCCCCATCCACGGGCGGATGAGGAGGCCCAGGGCAAGGGAGAGGAGTTCCTGGCCCGGCTCCGGGAGTTCTGCGAGACCAAGGTGGACCCCCGGACCATCGAGCGCGAGGCCCGCATCCCGGACGACGTGATCAAGGGCCTGAAGGCCCTGGGCGCCTTCGGCATGAAGATCCCCGAGGAGTACGGCGGCCTCGGCCTGAGCCAGGTCTACTACAACAAGGCGCTCATGCTCGCCGGGTCGGTCCACTCCGCGCTGGGCGCGCTGCTGTCCGCCCACCAGTCCATCGGCGTACCGCAGCCGATCAAGCTGTTCGGAACCGACCGGCAGAAGCGGACGTTCCTGCCCCGCTGCGGCAACGAGATCAGCGCGTTCCTGCTCACCGAGCCCGACGTCGGCTCCGACCCGGCCCGGCTGCGCACCACGGCCGTCCCGGACGGCGACGAGTACGTCATCGACGGCGTCAAGCTCTGGACCACCAACGGCGTCATCGCCGACCTGCTCGTCGTCATGGCCCGCGTACCCGAGTCGGAGGGCCACCGCGGCGGGATCACGGCGTTCGTCGTCGAGGCGAACAGCGAGGGCATCACCGTCGAGAACCGCAACGCCTTCATGGGCCTGCGCGGCATCGAGAACGGCGTCACCCGCTTCCACCAGGTCCGCGTGCCCGCGGCCAACCGCGTCGGCAAGGAGGGTCAGGGCCTGAAGATCGCGCTGACCACGCTGAACACCGGGCGCCTGTCCCTCCCGGCCATGTGCGCCGGGGCGGCCAAGTGGAGCACCATGATCGCTCGCGAGTGGTCGAAGGAGCGGGTCCAGTGGGGCCTTCCCGTCGGGAAGCACGAGGCCGTCGCCGCCAAGATCTCCTTCATCGCCGCGACGGCGTACGCGCTGGAGGCGATGGTCGACCTGTCCAGCGCCCTCGCGGACGACGAGCGCAATGACATCCGCATCGAGGCCGCGCTGGCCAAGCTGTACGCCTCGGAGATGGCCTGCCGGGTGGCCGACGAGCTCGTGCAGATCCGCGGCGGGCGCGGGTACGAGACCGCCGAGTCCCTCGCCGCGCGCGGCGAGCGCGGCGTCCCCGCCGAACAGCTCCTGCGGGACCTGCGCATCAACCGCATCTTCGAGGGCTCCTCGGAGATCATGCGGCTCCTCATCGCCCGTGAGGCGGTCGACACCCACCTGTCGGTGGCCGGCGACATCATCGACCCCGACGCCGACCTGAAGGCCAAGGCCAAGGCCGTCGGCCGCGCCGGCGGCTTCTACTCCACCTGGTTCCCCACGCTCCTCGCCGGGGCGGGGCAGCGGCCTGGGTCGTACGCCGAGTTCGGCCCGCTGGCCCGGCACCTGCGCTACGTCGAGCGCTCCTCCCGCAAGCTCGCCCGCTCGGTGTTCTACGCCGCCGGACGCTGGCAGGGCGGCCTCGAACGCCGGCAGGGCTTCCTCGGCCGCATGGTCGACATCGGCGCCGAGCTGTTCGCGATGAGCGCCGTGTGCGTCCGCGCGAAGGCCGACGACCGGCCCGAGGCGTACGAGCTGGCGGAGGCGTTCTGCGCCCAGGCGCGCGTCCGGATCGGCGAGCTGTTCGACCGGCTGTGGCACAACACCGACGCCCTCGACGGCCGGCTGGCCCGCAAGGTCATGGACGGCCGCTACACGTGGATGGAGGAGGGCGTGCTGGACCCGTCGATCCCCGGCCCGTGGATCGCCGAGCCCGAACCCGGCCCGAGCCGGCGCACGAACGTCCACCACCCCGTCGCCTGAGGGCATCCGCCGAGATCCCCGGCCGGCCGCCGCGCGTACGATGCGGCGGCCACCGGGGATCGATCATGTGGCGGGAAAGCGTTCGGGACTTCGTCGGAGTACCGGTGACAGATCTCGCTCACCGGAAGGTGCCCACGATGGACGACCGACCATGAAGGGCGTGCGGGTCGCCGAACCCGCCGAACGCTCACCCGACGCGTTCGCCGCGCTCTACGACGAGCACTTCCCGTCGATCTACAACTACGTCGCGAGCCGGCTGGGCCGCGACGTGGCCGACGACATCGCCGCCGACACGTTCGTCATCGCCCTGCGCAAGCACGGGGGTTACGACCCGGAGCGGGGCGCCGTACGGCCCTGGCTCTTCGGCATCGCGACGAGGCTCGTCGCGCAGCACCGGCGGCAGGAGACGCGCCGGTACCGCGCCCTGGCCAAGGTCGGCCGCGAGGAGATCACCGACAGCCACGAGAACCGGGTGATCAACTGGGTGCGCGCCGAGGGCCTCCAGCCCCGCCTCGCCACGGCGCTGGCCGCCCTGCCGCACGGTCAGCGCGACGTCCTGCTGCTCAGCGCGGTCTCCGAACTCTCGCACGAGGAGATCGCCCAGGCGCTCGGCATCTCGTACGGAACGGTCGGCTCGCGGCTGAGCCGGGCCCGCAAGAAGGTGCGCTCCGCACTCGGGGAGGACAACGATGGATGACGCACGCATGATCCGCGGCCTCTTGCAGGAGGCGCCGCCGTCCGCCGACGTCGTCGCCGAGGGCCGGCGCCGGCTGTACACCGAGCCGCCGCGCCGGCGGCGGTGGCGGGCACCCCGGCTCGGCCTCGCCGGGCTGGGCCTGGCGGCCGCCGCCGCGGCCGCCGTGGTCGCCGTCACCGCGGGCGGCCCGCCGCCCGCGCCGGAGCAGGCGCCGCCGAAGCCGATGAGCGCACGGCAGGTGCTCCTCGCGGCCGCGGAGAAGGCGGCGAGCGAGCCGGTCGGACGGTACTGGCACACTCACGTGATCAGCGGCCAGGCGTACCACGTCGCGAAGGGCGACTACGTGATCGACGGCGCCCGGCACGAGCTCGACCAGTGGACCGCGCGCAGCGCCGAGGACTCCGACGTCTTCCGCAGCCGGTTCGCCGGCGCGGTCCCCCAGACGGCGGCCGACCGGGCGGCCTGGCGGCGGGCGGGGTCGCCGAAGGCCTGGCGCGTTCTCTCGAACGGCCAGTACATCCAGCAGACCGCCACTCCGGACCGGTGGGATCTCGTCCGGATGACACCCGCCCAGAAGAGGAGCTACGAGAAGCTGGTCGCCCGCGTACGCGAGCAGTGCGCCGGTCACCCGCAGGGCTGCCCGCAGCAGCAGCTCACCCAGGCCCAGCGGGAGGCGCTCGCCGACGACCCTGCGGCGCTGCGGCAGCGGCTGCTCACCACCTCGGGCAAGGGCGGTCCGAGCAACGTCCTCACCCAGGCCGGTGACTTCCTCGCCCAGCCCGGCTCGCCGAAGCTCAACGCGGCCGTCTTCCGCGTCCTGGCGGACACGCCGGGCATCCGCAACGCCGGGTCGGTGACGGACCTTCGGGGACGGACCGCGATCGCGCTCACCGCACGCGCCACGGATTCGAGTGGCATGTTCGACACCCAGCTTCTGCTGCAGCCCGGCACCTACCGCGTGCTGGGCACCCAGACCGTGCTGGTCGCGGGCCGGGGTGCCGAGACGGCGGGGATCAAGCCGGGCACCGTCTACACGGAGCAGCTCTTCCTCGAGATGGGCTGGACGGACTCCGCTCCGCGCTGAGTCGTCCGGGCGCCCCCGACCGCCCTGCCGGGCGTACGGGTCTGGGGGCGCCGTCCTGGAGGACCTGCAGCGCGGCAGGAGCTGCCGTGACGGAGCTCTGCCGTTGATCGATTCGCGGTCCGTCGCGGGTGGAGCAGGTGGCCACGGCGGGCGTCAGAGCCCGGGCAGGAACCCGCGGAGCTCCGCCAGGACGGCCTCGGGGCGTTCCTCGGCGAGGAAGTGGCCGCAGTCCTCGATCATCGTGCCGGTGACGTCCTCGGCGTAGTCGCGCCAGACCGCCACGGTGTCGATCGTCTGCAGGAAGCTGTGCTCGCCCCACAGCGCCAGCAGCGGCATCGGGATCCGCCGGCCGGCGTCGGCCTCGTCGTGTTCGGCGTCCTCGTCGGCGGCGCGGTAGTCGTCGAACCCGGCCCGCAGCGCGCCCGGCCGGGAGAACGTCCGGACGTACTCCGCGATGTCCTCCTCCGGGAGCGGCACGTGCGCCCAGTCGTCGATGAGGTACCGCAGGTACGCCTCGGGGTTCGCCCCGGCCAGCAGTTCGGGCAGGTCGGGCCGCAGGTGGAACAGCCAGTGCCAGGTGCCACGGGCCAGGCCGGCGTCCATCCGCCGCCACATCTCGCGCGTCGGGATGATGTCCATGAGGACGAGCCGCTCGACGTCGCCGGGATGGTCGAGCGCCCAGCGGTGCGCCACCCGGGCGCCCCGGTCGTGGCCGATCACCGTGGCCGACTCGTGGCCGAGGGCGCGGATCAGCCGGTGCAGGTCCTCGGCGCGGGTGCGCTTGTCGTGCCCGTCCCTCGGCAGGTCGCTGCGCCCGTAGCCGCGCAGGTCGGGAACGACGACCGTGTACGCCTCGCTGAGCGGCCCGGCGAGGTGCCGCCAGCAGTGCCCCGTCTGCGGCCAGCCGTGCAGCAGGACGAGCAGGGGCCCGTCGCCCGCCTGCCGGTAGTACATGCGGATGCCGTTGACCGTCGCGATCGCCATCTCTAACCCCCTTATACGGTTAGAGCCGATCTAACCATATGATGGGGTTATGGGGGAATGGCTCTGGGACGGCGGCCGGCCGAGCGTCGACCTGGTCAACACGATCCGCGACCGCAGGCTCGGCGGCCGCGAGACCCTGCGCACGCCCGCCGACCTGGCCGCCTGGCTGCGGTTGGCGGGCCTGCCCGGCGATCCGGACGACGCCGACCTGCGGGCCGTACGGCGGCTGCGCGAGGCGATCGACCTCCTCGCGTTCCCGGACGTGAGCGCGGCCGGCCGGGGGGCCGTGACGGAGGCCGACGACGCGCTCCCCCGGACCGCGCGGGAGGCGGTCGACGTCGTCAACGCGGCCATCGCGGTCGCGCCGCCGGTCCCCCGGCTGGCCCTGGACGACGCCGGGCGTCCCGTCGCCGCGCCGCGCGAGGAGTCGACGGCGGCCGCGACGGCCCGCCTCGCCGTCGACGCGATCGGCCTGCTGACCGGCGACGACCTACTCCGCGTCTGCGCGGCGCCCGACTGCGGCGTACGGTTCGTGGACCGCTCCCCCGGCCGGAACCGCCAGTGGTGCTCGATGCGGCGCTGCGGCAACCGGAACAAGGCCCGCCGGCACTACGACCGCATGAGGTCCTGAGCGCGGGAGATGTCGTCCCGCTCTGCGATGATCGCCCTCGTGATCGACACAGCGGACCAGGACGAACTCCGGAACACCATCCGCGAGGCCCTCGCCATCGGGGATCTCGACTTCGACGCGATCATCGAGGAGTGCGTCGAGTACCTCCACGGGGTCGCGGAGGCCGACACGGTGCGCGCGGCGGCCACCGAGATCGCGGCGGAGGAGTTCGCCGCCTACCGGTCCGACCAGGAGACCTGGCCGGACGTCCTCGAATCCGACCGGCTGATCCGGGCGTTCCGGGAGCTGGAGACGGCCGGGGTCATCGCCCGCGAGAACTTCACGTGCTGCCAGAGCTGCGGCACCGCCGAGATCGGCGGAGAGGCGCCGGAGGGCGCCGAGCCCCGCGGCTACGTCTTCTGCCACCACCAGGACGTCCAGGCCGCCGTCGACGGCCACGGGGTGTACCTGTCGTACGGCGCCTTCGGCGGGGACGAGGCCGCGACCGTCCGGATCGGTGAGGAGACCGTCGCCGTGCTGCGCCGCCACGGCCTCGCGCCGGACTGGAACGGCGATTCCGGCCGGCGGATCGCGGTGCCCCTGACGTGGCGGCGGCGGCGCTTCGGGCGGCTCGCCGCCTGGCCCGGCGGTCCCGAGCCGGAGGACGCCGGCCCGCTCAAGGTGACCTACCGCGACTACGCGCGAGGGCGTGGGGAGGACGACGCGGTTCCGATGCCGCTCGCCGCGGCCCGTCAGGTGCTGCTCGACCTGCCGCCGCGGAAGGGCAACTTCGCGACGTTCGAGGGCCGGTCCGGCGCCATCGTGCAGATGATCTGGGAGGACGGGCCACGGCTCTGGCTGGAGAGCCCGGACGTCGCGACGCAGAGCTCGCGCGGCCGCCACGTCACGTCGGCCGAGGCCGAGGACCTGATCCGCGTCCTCGCCGAGGAGGACCGCGCGGACCTCGCCCGGCTCGGCGACATCGAGGTCCGCCCCTGGTCCGCCGGCTGAGCCGCCGAGACCGGGCCCCCGCGTCCCGCCGGCTGAGCCGTCGAGGCCGAGTTCCCGCCGCGTCCTCCGGGTGAACCGGCGAGATCGCTCCGGGTGAACCGTCGAGGTCGGGTCTCCGCCGGTGGGCCGTCAGAGCGGCGGGATCCGCTCGCGGCGCATCCGCGGGATCACCGGGCGCTTCTCCACCTGGAAGACGCGGTCCCAGGCGGCGTCGAGCTGGGCCTCCAGCTCCCGGACGCGTTTCTCCAATCCCATGATGTGGCGGATGCCGACCAGTGTGACGCCTTCGTCGGCCAGTTCGATGACGCGGCGGATCCGGCCGATCTCGTACGCCGAGTAGCGCCGGTGGCCGCCCGGCGTGCGCCGGGGTTGAACGACGCCGTACCGGTCGAGGCGGTGCAGGAACCGGCGGCGCGTCTCGAGCATCTCGGCGGCCTGCCCGACGGAGTACAGCGGCCGGTGTTCTTCTTCAGTGAGGACCATGACGCGAGCCATCGTGGGGCACGGCACACCGCTCGGATGCCCCGTACACGCCCAGGTTGTGGGCTTCTTTACGCACGAAGGGCGGGGCGCGTCGGTTTCTTCGTGCGCCCCGGCCTCACGGACGGACGGTGAGGGTCACCGGCAAAGGACCGGGCCCGGTGACGACGAGCGGAAGATCCGCCTCGTCCGAGTGTCCGCCAAGACGGTGCTCCGGACGACGCGAGCGTCCTGGATCCGTGTACTGCGGGAGGCCGGACGCCTCTGATCGCCGCCGGGCGGGGTGCGGACGCACCCCGCCCGTTCGTTCGATGGCCGCCCGCGGTCCTCGGTCAGAGGCGCTCGATGATGGTGGCGTTGGCCTGGCCGCCGCCCTCGCACATCGTCTGCAGGCCGTAACGGCCGCCGGTGCGCTCCAGCTCGTGCAGGAGCTTGGTCATCAGGATGCTGCCGGTGGCGCCCAGCGGGTGGCCGAGCGCGATGGCGCCGCCGTTCGGGTTGGTCTTCTCCAGCGAGGCGCCCGTCTCGCGCGCCCACGCCAGCGGGACCGGCGCGAACGCCTCGTTGACCTCGAACACGTCGATGTCGTCGATCGACAGCCCACCCCGCCGCAGGGCCTTCTCGGTGGCGGGGATCGGCCCGGTCAGCATGTACACCGGGTCGGAGCCCTCGACGACGAGCGTGTGGATGCGGGCGCGAGGCGTCAGGTTGTGCTCCCGCACGGCCTCCTCGGAGGCGATGAGGAGCGCGCCGGCGCCGACCGAGATCTGGGAGGCGACCGCGGCGGTGAGCTCCCAGCCCTCGCGCAGCGGCTGCAGGCCGGCCATCTTCTCCAGCGAGGTGTCCGGACGGGCGCCCTCGTCCTTGGTCACGCCGGCGATCGGCGCGGTCTCCCGGTCGAAGTGGCCTGATTCGATCGCGTTGACGGCGCGGCGGTGGCTCTCCAGCGCGAACGCCTCCAGGTCACCCCGCTTGAAACCCCACTTCTCGCACATCAGCTGCGCGCCGCGGAACTGCGAGATCTCCTGGTCGCCGTACCGCGCGGACCACCCCTCGCCGTACGGGAAGGGCATGCCCTTCTCCAGCGCCATGGCGACGCTGGAGCCCATGGGGACCATGCCCATGTTCTCCACGCCGGAGGCCACGACGAGGTCCTGGGTGCCGGACAGGACGCCCTGGGCGGCGAAGTGGATCGCCTGCTGCGACGACCCGCACTGCCGGTCGATGGTAACGCCGGGGACCCGCTCGGGCAGGCCCGCGGACAGCCAGGCGGTACGGGCGATGTCGAGCGACTGCGGGCCGACCTGCATGACGCAGCCCATGATCACGTCATCGACCGCCTCGGGGTCGACGCCCGTGCGCTCGACGAGCTCCTTGAGAACGTGCGCGCCCAGGTCGGCCGGGTGCACGGCCGCGAGGGCGCCCTTCTTGGTGCCTACGGGGGTACGGACCGCTCCGACGATGTACGCCTCGGCCACGACGCCTCCAAGTATTTCCCGGGTTCCGTCCCAACAAGAACCGAACAACATTCGGTCAGTACGAGGTTACCTCGCCTGGTTCATCCGTCCATATGACCGAGCCCACTCTCCCCGACATGAGCGCGTACCGAACGCTCGGTCACCGCGGCCACCGGCCCCGGCGGATGCCGCGTGTCGCCGGTCGGACGGCCGGTTCCCCGAGCGTTCCGCTCAGGCCGTGACCGGCCACCGCCGCCTCGTTCATCCCTTGCCGGATCTCGGCGAGTGCGGCGGCCATCGGTTCGACGCCGGGCGCGGCGACGTCCACGTGTGCGGAGCCCGGCTCGGCCCTACACCTGAACCATTGTCGAGGTTCTAGAGTGGCGCGCATGGAACATCCCCGATGGGACGCTTGCGAGCTCACCGTGGGCCAGGTCGCGGAGCGGAGCGGGGTCGCCGTCTCCGCGCTGCGGTTCTATGAGGCCAAGGGCCTGATCCGCAGTCGCCGCACCGCGGGCAACCAGCGCCGGTACACCCGCGATGTGCTGCGGCGGGTGGCGTTCATCCGGGTCTCCCAGCGCGTCGGCATCCCGCTGAACCAGATCCGCGACGCCCTGGCCCGGCTTCCGGACGAGCGGACGCCGACCCGGAAGGACTGGGCCGCGTTGTCCGCCTCCTGGCAGAGCGAGCTCACGGCCCGCATCGAACAGCTCCAACGGCTGCGCGACGACCTGACCGACTGCATCGGCTGCGGCTGCCTGTCGCTGAGCCGGTGCCGCCTGTCGAACCCGTTCGACAAGCTGGGCGAGCAGGGCCCCGGCCCCCGGCGGCTGCTCACCGAGACGGCGGCCCGGGCGGCGTCCGCCGCCGAGTCGGACGCCTGCGACGAGGATCACTGCCGCTGAGGCGACGGCGGCCGACCCGCAGGGACGGCGAGTACGTCCAGGTCGCCGAATCCTGACAGGAGGTGTCAGCCGGGCGGGGTCGTGATCGGAGCGGCCGCCGACCGTACCGACCGAGGACGCCGTGACCCCCGACGACGCGCGGGCTCAGCGCCTGCTGATCCCCGCCACCTTCATCACCTCACTGGGCAACGACATCCAGCTGATCGCCGCCGCCCTGCTCCTCGTCCGAACGGAGCGGACGATGAGCCCGCAGGGACGGGCGGTCGACGAGGCCCTGTGCATCCCGATCGACCGGCTCCTCACCGCAGTGGAGGACCTGCTCGGCGAGTCCGCCCCCGCCGACGCGAACCGGTGACCGGCCCCGCCGACGCGAACCGGTGACCGGCCCCGCCGACGCGAACCGGTGACCGGCCCGGCCGGCGGACCGTCAGCCGGAGGACTGGGCCTTGCGCACCATCGCCAGGTGCTCGCGCAGGTGGGGCAGCGCCTGCTTGGCGAGGGCGATGACCTGTTGCGACGACCCCTGGGAGATCTGCGTCTTGGTGTCGGCGATGGCCTTCTCGTGCCCGCTCGCCATCGTGGCGAGGTAGTCCTGGTCGAAGGCCTTCCCCGATTCCTCCTTCAGCCGCTTCGCCACCTCGGCGTCGGCGGGCGCGACGGACCCGGGGAGGGAGACGCCGGTCCGGCGGGCGACACTGGTCACCTTGTCGTCGAGGTGGGTGTGGTCGTTCGCCAGTCTCCGGCCCACGGAACGGACCGCCGACGTGGCGCCCTTCTTCTCGGCCAGGTTCCCGAGCTCGACCTCCGCGAGGTTGACCTGGTGGATCTCGGTCAGCCAGCTCCGGTCCTGCTGGGACAGTCGGCCCTCACCCGTCGGCGAGGTGGTCGGCGAGACGGTCACCGTCGGCTGGGCGCCGCCGGTGCCGCACGCCGTGCCCACCGCGGCGATGACGGCCGCCGCCGAAAGCGCGAGCAGGTACGGATGACGCTGCATTGACGTGCCCCCTGTCGGTAGTCACTGCGTCACCTTAAGTGACGTTCCTCGCCGTACCCGCGGATGAGCGGCGTCATGCAAGGGCGGCTTCCACC
Source organism: Actinoallomurus sp. NPDC052274 (assembly GCF_040679475.1). Lineage (NCBI taxonomy): Bacteria > Bacillati > Actinomycetota > Actinomycetes > Streptosporangiales > Thermomonosporaceae > Actinoallomurus > Actinoallomurus sp. NPDC052274. The sequence goes on along the minus strand of NZ_JBFAUT010000007.1, from coordinate 52,447 downwards.
GGGTTACGCTTGACGCGGGTCGGACCGGAGGAGAGAAGCGTGAGTGGGGTCGTAACGCTCGCCCTGTTGGCGATCCTGGTGGCGTTCATCGTCAGCCGCGTCGCCAAGAAGGTCGGGCTGGGCATGTCCCGGGACCGCGTGATCGGGCTCATCGTCGTCTTCGTCATCGTGGTGTTGATGGTGTGGGGGCAGAAGACCGGCGGAAAGTAGCGTCCGCCCTGAACCGAAGTGGCCCCTGGGGCGTCTTACCGCGTACGAAGCACTCTTTCGCCGGGAGACGTTCATGCCACAAGCCAGCGCGCACGCCAGCGAGGCCGCCTGTCACCTGCGCAGGCTTGTGGACTTCGCCGAGCCCCGGCCGGACGACACCTGCCTCGACCTGGGCTGCGGCGCCTCGGACGTTCTCGAGCCGTGGGTCCATCGGGTGACCAGCGCCGACGCCGCCTCCGTGCCCGAGGGGCCGTTCACGCTCATCACCGCGAGCCTGACGCCGACGCTCGGCACCGACCCCGTCGCCCTGCTCCGGCGGCTCCTGGGCGTCTGCGCCGGACGGCTCGTCATCGCCGACGTCGTACGGACCCGGGCCGGCGACAGCGGTCGCGTCGAGCGCGTGCGCGACCCCGCCCGTACGGCGACGCGCACCTTCGACGAGCTGGTGGACCTGGTGCGCCAGGCCGGAGGTGAGACGCGCCGCCTCGAGGTGTTCACCATCGAACGGCCGGTCGAGCCGTGGCTCGCCGAGGCGGGCGGCTGCGACGACCTGCGCGCGGAGCTGACCGCCGAGCTGGACGGCGGCCCGAAGACCGGCGCGCGCCCCCGCCTGATCGGCCGGGAGCTGTGGTTCACCCAGTCATGGGCGTACCTCGCGGCCGAGCCCGTCAGCCGGGCGCGGGCGGAAGCAGCACCGCCGCGCCGTTGACGCGGTCGCCGGCCAGGTCCGCCAGGGCGCGATCCGCCTCGGCCAGGGGGTAGGGCGTCACCGTGACCTTCAGCCCGAGCCGGTCGGCGAGCCGGAGGAACTCCTCGCCGTCCGCCCGCGTGTTCGCGGTGACGCTGCGGAGCCGGCGCTCCTGGAACAGGTGGGCCTGGTAGTTCAGCGCCGGGATGTCGGTGAGGTGGATGCCGGCGATCGCGAGGGTGCCGCCCCGGTCGAGGCGTTCGAGGGCGGCCGGGACGAGTTCGCCCGCGGGCGCGAAGATGATCGCCGAGTCGAGGGGCTCCGGGCTCGGGTCGAACGAGTCCTGCGCCGACGCCGCGCCGAGGTCGAGGGCGAGCTCGCGGGCCGCCGCCGCCCGGGTGAACACGTGGACCACGGCGCCCTGGGCGATGGCGACCTGCGCCGCCAGATGCGCCGACCCGCCGAAGCCCCAGATGCCGAGCCGGCCGGCCGGCGGGAGCGCGGCGCCGCGCAGCGCGCGGTAGCCGATGATCCCCGCGCACAGCAGCGGTGCGAGCTCCACGTCGGGCCGGTCGCCGGGCAGCGGGTAGACGTACGCCTCCGGGGCGACCGCGAACTCGGCGTACCCGCCGTGCGCGTCCCAGCCGGTGTAGACCGAGCGGGGGCAGAGGTTCTCGTCGCCACGCCGGCAGTACGCGCACACGCCGCAGGTGCCGCGCAGCCACGCGACGCCGACCCGGTCCCCCGCCGCGAACCGGTCACCCGGGGTGACGACCTCGCCGACGATCTCGTGGCCGGGGGTCACGCCGGGCAGGTGCGGCGGCAGATCGCCCTCGGCGACGTGCAGGTCGGTCCGGCACACGCCGCAGGCGCGGACGCGCAGCAGCACCTCGCCGGGCCCCGGCTCGGGAACCGGCCGGTCCACCGCCCGCAGCGGCCCGGTTCCGATCGGCCCGGGCGCGCGGACCTCCCACGCCAGCACCCCTCCACCCTAGGGACGCCCGCCGCCGCCGTAAACGCGGACCGCGCTCGAGCACCGATTCGCCGCCCCCGGTCACCGCACGAGATCGACGGGGAAACGGGGAACGGCATGGCCGGCCCGCCGGTTCGGATAGAGATCACGCCGATCCGATGGGAGCCATCATGACCGAGAATCGCGGGCCGTCGCCCGTCCGTCAGCTTCGCCTGGTCGTCGAGGCGGAGGACTACGAGGCGGCACTCGCCTTCTACCGCGACGCGCTCGGCCTGCCCGAGCAGGCGGCCTTCTCCGAGAACGGAGACGCCCGGGTGGTGATCCTCGACGTGGGCCGGGCCACTCTGGAGATCGCGAACCCGGCGCACAAGCAGTACATCGACGAGGTCGAGGTGGGCCGGCAGGTGGCGCCGAAGATCCGGGTGGCGTTCGAGGTGGACGACGCCCGGGCCACCGCGGACCGCCTGGTGACCGTCGGCGCCGAACAGGTGGCACCGCCGACCCTCACGCCGTGGAAATCCCTGAACGCCCGGTTCGACGCGCCCGCGGGCCTGCACATCACGGTGTTCCAGGAGACGCTCACCGAGGACGAGCGCCGGTCGCTCGACGGCTTCGGAACCGAGACGGCGGGACCGGCCGAAGACTGATCCCCGATCAGGGCGGGCTCCACCGCGCGGAGCCCGCCGCTGAGCTTCTTCGCGGAGCGGGAAAGCGGCGGCCGGGAGCGGGTGATACCTAGGTGACCGCCATCCGCGCCACGGAAAGGCACCACATGACAGGGGACCCCCCGCCCGACCCGGCCGAGCGTTTCGATGAGGTCTTCGACGCGTACTTCGCCGAGATCCATCGGTACGCGGCCAAGCGGCTCGGCCCGGACGCCGCCGCCGACGTCGCGGCGCAGACGTTCCTGGAAGCGTTCCGGCACCGTCGGCGCTACGACCCGATCCGCGCGAGCGTGCGCACCTGGCTGTACGGCATCGCGACCAAGGTGGTCGGCAGGCACCAGCGGACCGAGACGCGCGCGCTGCGGGCGCGCGCCCGCCTCGGCCCCGGCCGCGACGCCGAGGAGCACACCGAACGGGTCGACACGCGGGTCAGCGCCCAGGGCCTGCGCGGCGAGCTCGCCGGGGCGATCGCGGCGCTGCCGCACGGGCAGCGCGACGTGCTGCTGCTCGTGGCCCTGGCCGACCTCAGCCACGAGGAGGTCGCGGCGGCACTGGGGATCTCCTATGGCACGGTCGGATCCCGACTGAACCGTGCCCGAACCAAGCTGCGCAAGGCGCTGGGCGGGACCAATCCGATGCTCACTCTGGAGGAACAACATGGATGAGGTGCGGATGGTCCGGGACGCCTATCCCGAGCCCGCTCCACCCACCGCCCGGGACATCGCCCGGGCGAAGGCCCTGCTGACCAAGCCGCCGCGCCGTACGGCGCCCCGCCTGTGGTGGGGGCTCGGCGGCGTCGTCGCGGCGGGCACGGCCGCGACCGTGGCGATCACGCTCGTCGGAGGCAACACGCCCGGCGGGGGGAACACGCCCGCGCCGACCCGGACGGTGACGTTGGACGACAGGGGCGCGTTCCTGGCGGCGGTGGAGAAGGCCGCGCAGCAGCCGGTCGGGAACTACTGGCACTCCGACGACGTGTCCGGCCAGTCCTACGTCATCCGCGCGAAGACCGGGACCTACACGATCACCGGTGCGCTCACCGAGGGGTTCGACTGGTGGGGCACGAAGCCCGGCGTGGGGAACGCCTTCTACAGCCGTGAGCTTTCGTCCCGTACGCCGACCGCGCAGGACACGGCGCTGTGGCGCAAGGCCGGGTCGCCGTCGAAGATCCGCGTCTGGTCGAACGATCATTACTGGACCTACAGCACCGAACGGGTGACGAAGTGGCACCTGGACGGCACGGACAGCCGTCGCGCCGGGCAGCTCCCGGGCCGCCTGACGGCGCAGGACCTGCAGAACCTGCCGACCGACCCGGCCAAGCTCGCCGAGAGGTTCCTGAGCCAGACGGCGATGAGCAGGTTCGCGATGGGCATCCCGCCGGACGCACAGATCACCCCGGAGATGGCGCGTCGCCTGAAGACCTGGCGGGTACTGCCCCAGCAGAAACTCGCGAGGGTGGCGGGACTCCTGGGGGGCCCGCTCCCCTCGAAGGTCCGGGCGGGCCTGATGAAGGCGCTGGCCGACCAGCCGGGCGTGCACTCGATCGGCCACGACACCGACGCGCTGGGCCGCCGGGGCGTCGCGCTGGCCACCGACTACAGCCCCGTGACGGTCACCGGCGAGTACGGCGCGCCAAAGGCCGTGCAGGGGACCTACCGCTCCCGCTCCGTGGCCATCTTCGATGAGCGTACCGGCGCGCTGCTGGGCAGGCAGGAGGAGCTGACCAAACCCGGCGGCCCGTACGCGGAGATGAAGCCGGGCTTCGTCATCAACTACTCGGTCGTCCGCTCGGCGGGTTGGACGGACACGGCGCCGAAGCCGTCGGCCGAGCTCCCGTTCGACCGACCCTAGGGGCCGGCCCATCGGGCCTGGAGGCCGTCCTGGACGGTTCTCCAGGCCCGTGGGTCAGGAGGACTTCAGTGGAATCTCGAACCAGACGGCCTTGCCGTCGCTGGTGGGGCGGGAGCCCCAGCGGGCGGCGAGCTGGTCGACGAGATAGAGGCCGCGACCGCCCTCGTCGGTCTCCCCCGCGCTCCGGATGCGGGGCAGGCGCATGTCCTTGTCCAGCACCTCGACCCAGACGGCCTTCTCGCCGCGCCGCAGCCGGAGGGTGAACTCCTTGGTCGCGGGCTCGCGCCGGCGCAGGTCGGGCAGGTCCCAGGTGTCCTCGAAGCCGCCCGGGCCGTCGAGGCCCAGCGCGCCCTCGAGCACGAACTCGCGCCGGGGCGCCGGGGTGTTGGCCGCGTGCAGCACGACGTTGGTGACGACCTCGGAGACCAACAGGCAGGCGAGCTCGGACTGCTCGTCCAGCATCCCCCAGTCGGCGAACGTCTCGGCGGCCAGCCGGCGCGCCTCCGACACCATGATCGGCTCGGCGGGGAAGGTGCGCTCCTCGACGTACAGCCGGCTCGGCGCGGTGCGCACGACCACGATGGCCACGTCGTCGTCGATGTCGCCGGGCACGGCCTCGTACGCCGCGTTGGCGATCGCCTCGACGCCGCCGCGCGCCGCCCTGCGGACCGCTTCATACAGGAGCTCGCGGGCCTCTTCGCGGCTGTGGTGGTCGCCGTCCTCCTTCGGGCGGCGCTCGATCAGGCCGTCGGTGTAGAGCACGAGGGTGCTGCCGGGCGGCAGCTCGCGGGTCTCCTCCTCGTACCGGATGTCGCCGCCCAGACCCGGCTGACGGACGCCGAGCATGGCGCCCTGGCCGGTGGCCTCCAGCTCCCCCACCTCGCCGTCGAGGACGAGCAGCGGCGGCTGGTGGCCGGCGTTGGCGAAGGACAGGATCCGGGACCACGCGTCGTACACGAAATAGGTGACGGAGACGAGCGGGGTCTCCTGGCCCTCGGGGGCGCCGGAGCGGACCGGGGTGCTCATCGTGCGCACCCACTCGTCCAGCTTGGTGAGGATGTCGGCCGGCGGCTTGTCGTCCTGGGCGAACGCGCGCAGCGCCGCCCGCAGCTGCCCCATCACGGCGGCCGCGCGGGCGCCCCGGCCCTCGACGTCGCCGATGACCAGGCCGACCCGGCCCGCGGACAGCGGGATCACGTCGTACCAGTCGCCGCCGACCTGCGTCTGGATGCCCTGACCGTGCGACTCCAGGGGACGGGCCGGCTCGTAGCGCCAGGCGATCTCCAGGCCGTCGAGCGCGGGCGGGCGGTCGCCCGGCAGGAGGTACTTCTGGAACGCCAGCGCCGTCTCCCGCTCCTCCTCGAACAGCATCGCGTTGTCGATCGCGAGCGCGACCCGGCTGGCGATGGCGCCGACGAGGTCACGGTCGAACCCGTCGTAGTGCGGATCGGGCCGGACGGTGACGCCGGACAGGGCCAGGCTCATCACGCCGAGCAGCTCCCCGCGCGCGAGCAGGGGGGCCGAGATGATCGACGTCACGCCGACCTCCTCGGCGAGCCGTTTGCTCGCCGGATTCGGCGCCTTGATGTAGTCGGCGATCACGTCCTCGACCAGCACCGCGTCCCGGCGGGCCATGGCCTTGGCGTTGAAGTGGCCAGGGGGATACTCGACGACCTCGCCGGGGTCGGCCCAGGTGCCCGGCGGCGGGGCCCAGCCGGCGGCGTGCCGGGACACCCGGCGGACGAGCTTGTCCCCGCTGAACAGGTCGATGAAGCAGTGATCGGCGAACTGCGGGACCAGCGTGTCGGCGACCCGGCGCAGCGTCTGCGGCAGCTCCAGCGAGGCGGCCAGCCGCTCGCCGACGCGCTCCATCAGGCCGTAGCGTTCCTGGTCGCGCTGGTTGCTGCGCAGTGCCTCCCGGCCGAAGATGACGATGCCCTCGATGCCGCCCGAGGGGTGGCGCAGGGGGACGGCGTACGCGCGGGTGTAGATGGTGCTGCCGTCGGCCCGGACGTTGCAGAAGGTGCCCTCCCACACCGCGCCGCGAAGCACCCGCCGGGCCAGGTCCTTGGCCTGCTCGTGGTCCTCCTCGGCGACGCCGAGGGACAGCCACGACCGGCCGATGTACTCGGGGCCGCCGAATCCGAGCAGGGCCTCGGTGAAGGCGTTGGTGTAGAGGACGTTGCCGAAACGGTCACAGACGATGACCGCCATCTCGACGGCGTCCAGCACGGTCTTCGGCGGCAGGAGCGCATCGGCGGGTAGGTCACCCCAGCGCTTCATGGGCGTGTCACCTTGCGGTCGCTCACTCGGCCCCCCGGATGTGGTCCCCCCGCACTATTGAACGACGAACGCCGCGCCGGGATACGTCGAACCGGCAACTCAGCGCTTCGATACGAAGACGTGAGAGGCGACACGGCGCGGAATCTCGACGGAGCTGCGGTCGGCTGTGTCGTCACTCGTCACTCGGATACCGTCGTCGGCGGCCGCAAGCGTCACCTCTCGTCCCGGTTGGATACCGATCTCCTTGAGTTGCACCATCAGCGCGCGGTCGCCCTGCACCTGCTCGCTGATCCGCTGGACGACCACCGGCACGCCGCCCGCGGTCGCGACGTCGGTCATCACCGCCAGCGGCTCCGCCGTCCGCGCGTCCGCCCACGCCTTGACGTCGGCGCCGAGCTCGGCCAGGCCGGGGATGGGGTTGCCGTGCGGGCACGTCGACGGGCCGTCGAGCAGGGTGACCAGCCGCCGCTCGACCTCCTCCGACATCACGTGCTCCCAGCGGCACGCCTCGACGTGGACGTCCTCCCAGGGCAGGCCGATCACGTTGACGAGCAGGCACTCGGCGAGGCGGTGCTTGCGCATGACCCGGACGGCCAGCGACCGGCCCGTGTCGGTGAGCTCGAGGTGGCGATCGCCCTCGACCTTGAGCAGGCCGTCGCGCTCCATCCGCGCGACGGTCTGGCTGACCGTCGGACCGCTCTGCGAAAGCCGCTCGGCGATACGCGCGCGAAGCGGGACGATGCCCTCCTCTTCGAGCTCGAAGATCGTCCGGAGGTACATCTCCGTGGTGTCGATCAAGCCGTGTGCGGTCAAGGCTTCCTCCAGTCTCGCCCCATGCTACGGCGGATCAGCGACGGTTGGGGAACCGAAGACGGCGAGGGGCGATCCACATACTCTCTTTGGTGAAGAACGTCCGTTGCGGACCTGGTCTTCCCACCGGGTTCAGGCCCCCCACCCTGGGTAGATTGAGCGCGCCATGACACGTTTCGAAGGAGCCGAGGGCTACGTCCCGGCGGGGGTGGATCTCGACGGTCTGCGGCGTGCCGTTCAGGACTGCCGGGGCTGTGACCTGTACGAGAGCGCCACCCAGGCGGTGCTCGGGTCGGGCACCGCGGCGGCGCGGGTGGTGCTGGTCGGCGAGCAGCCCGGTGACCAGGAGGACCGGCAGGGGGCGCCGTTCGTGGGCCCGGCCGGCCGGCTGCTGGACAAGGCGCTGGCCGAGGCGGGCATCGAGCGGGGCGACGCATATGTCACCAACTCGGTGAAACATTTCAGATTCCAGCAGTCCGGGCCCGGGAAGCGCCGTATCCACCAGACGCCGGACGCCGCCCACATCTCGGCGTGCCGGCCGTGGCTCACCACCGAACTGCGGATCATCGACCCCGAAGTGATCGTGGTGCTCGGCGCGACGGCCGGCAAGGCGCTGCTGGGCCCCTCGTTCCGGGTGACGAAGCAGCGCGGCCAGCTCATCCCGCGCCCGCCGCTGGACGACGAGTCCGCCACGCAGAACGGCTTCTACGTCGCGACGATCCACCCGTCGGCCGTCCTGCGCGCCGACGACCGCGACGCGGCCTTCGCCGGCCTGGTCTCGGACCTCGAGGTCGTCGCCCAGGTCCTGCACTGACCCTCGGCCCGGCGGCCCGTACGAGCGAGGCGACCCGACTGATCGGCCGGTAGCGGAGCGGGCCGGTCAGCCGGACAGGGCGGCGCCGAAGGCGGCCTTGGCGGCGGACAGGCCCGCGGACCTGCCGCCGAACACCATCATGCCCGCGATGCCCTGGCCGGGGTAGATCGAGACACCCCCGTCGCCGCCGTTCTCGCCGGGTGCGCCGACGGCGAGGTCGAGTTTCGTGTCGCCGTCGAGGTCGGCCAGGGACAGCGCGGCGCCGTACCGGTCGCCGGTCTCCGCGACGCCGGGCACGCCCTCGGTGTCCTGGCTGAACGAGGTGGAGCCCGCGGCGAGGTTCCAGTGGGCGTCGCCATGCAGGACGGTGACCGCCCCCGCGTCCCGACGCTTCCCGATGTCCTCGCCGGGTGCGCCGACGACCACCTCGGCGCGCCCGTCGCCGTCCCGGTCGCGGGCGACGACCGCCGCTCCGAACTCGTCGCCCCGCTCGCCCTTGCCGGGCACGCCCTTGGTGTCCTGCCCGTACGCCCGCGGGTGCCGCAGGTCCCCGCCCGGGTAGATCTTCACGACGCCCCCGTGGGCCCCGGCGGGGTCGCCCGCGACGACGTCCCCACGACGGTCCCCGTCGACGTCCGCGATCGCCAGGCCGCCGGTGGACCCCACGCTCGCCGTCCCCGACACCGCGCGCAGGCCGGTCTTCGAGCCGTGGAGGAGGCGGAGGACCCCGTCGGCGTTCCAGGCCGCGTCCGCGTACCCGTCGCCGTTCAGGTCCCCGGACGCGATCGCGACGTGCCGGGCGGTCCGGCCCCTGACGGTGGCGACGACCTTCGGGGCGCCGGTGGCGAATCCGATGACCAGGAGCGCGGAGTTCCCCGCCGCGAGCAGCTCGGGACGCCCGTCGTGGTCGACGTCGCCGATCGCCAGGGCCCGGCCCGCCCCGTCTCCGGGCGTCAGCACGGCCCGGCGGCTGAGGCCCGCCCTGCTCCCGGTGAAGATCTCGATCGTGCCGCGGCCGGGCGCGCCCACCGCCAGATCCGTACGCCCGTCCCCGTCGAAGTCCCCCGTCGCGACCGCCGTCCCGAACGCCCCTCCGGACCGGAGCGGGGCGAGGACCTGGTGGTGCCCGAGGTCGACGCCGTCCCGTGAGCCGTACACGACGGTCACCCGGCCGCCGCCGCTCGCGGCCGGCGCCCCGATCGCCAGGTCGCCGTGGCCGTCGCCGTCGAAGTCGGCGACTCCGGGAGTACGGACGGCCGCGTGGGCGGGGGCCGTGCCGAGCGCCGCGGACAGGCCGATCAGGGCGAGCGTCATCGCCGCTCGCAGGCGTCGCTGCATGAGGGTCCTCGGTTCCGGGCGGGTCGGAAGATCACTTAGGCGGTGCGAACGGTAGTGCGCCGGTCGCGCACGGGCAACGCCCCGCCACGGCGAGTCCCCTCTTGGTACGCCGATCCCGCACGCGCGACGCCCGCCGCCGCGAGTCCCCTCCTGGCACGCCCATCCCGCACGGCGACGCGTCGCCACGGGCCCCAGCGGCCTACGGCCGCCCGGTCATCCGTCGGTGGTGTACCGGAGGAAGGACGGGACGGCCAGTCCGACGAGGACGACGAGGATCGCGCAGACGATGCCGCCGCCGACCCAGGACGCGGTCGCGCCGACCGCGGCGCCCACGGCGCCGGCGCGCAGGTCGCCCAGCCGGGGACCGCCCGCGACGACGACCGTGAACACCCCCTGCAGGCGGCCGCGCATCTCGTCGGGGGCGTACGTCTGCAGGATCGTCTGCCGGAACACCGCCGAGACGAGGTCGGCCGCGCCGCCGAGGGCGAGGAACAGCAGGGCGAGCCAGAGGGCGTGCGCGAGCCCGGCCGCCGCCACGGCGAGCCCCCAGGCCGCGATGACGGCGATCAGGGCGACGCCCTGGCGGCGGATGCGGCCGATCCAGCCGGACAGCAGGCCGCCGACGACGGCGCCGACGGCGATCGCCGCGACGAGCCAGCCGACGGCCTGCTCGCCGCCGAACCGGGTGTCGGCCACCTCCGGGAACAGCGCCCGCGGCATGGCCACGCCCATCGCGATGATGTCGACGACGAACGACATCATCAGCACCGGCCGGGTCACCAGGAACCGCAGGCCCTCGATGACCGAGCGCAGGCCCGGACGGCCGGTCTCGTCGCCGAGGGGCGGCATCGCCGGCAGGCGGATCGCGGCGTACAGCCCGACCGTGAAGAGCACGGCGTCGATGCCGTACGCCAGCGCGTACCGGCCGTTCCCGATGACGACGCCGGCCAGCACGGGGCCGATGAAGGTCGCGGTCTGGGACGCGGTGAAGTTGAGGGTGTTGGCCGCCGGGACGAGCGTGATCGGCAGCAGACGCGGGATCACCGCGCCACGGGTCGGCGAGGTGATCGCGAACCCGACCGACTGCACGACGACCAGCCCGATGATCAGTGGAACGTTCCTGATGTGGAGCAGCGCCTGGATCAGCAGGCCCAGAGTGGACGCCCACGTGACGAGGGAGGCCAGGACGAGCAGCCGCCGGCGGTCCATGGCGTCGGCGACCGCCCCGCCCCACAGCCCGAACACGATCAGCGGGACGAGGTTGGCGGGACCGAGCAGCCCGACCCACAACGAGGACTTCGTCAGGTCGTACACCTGGACGGAGATCGCCACCGAGGTCAGCTGGAAGCCCGTGAAGGAGACGGCCTGCCCGAGCCAGAGCCGCCGGTACGCCGAGTGGGCGAGCGGACGCGTGTCGATGGCGGCCCGTCGCGCCAGTCCGCCCAGGCGCGAGGACCGGGCGGGGGGCGGCGCCGGAGAGGGGGCCTCCTCGGTGTGGGAGTCGAGCTCGGAGGGGGGATCGGGGTTCGGACTCACGGTCTAAGTCTCTCGATGACCCATTCGCCCCCTTCGCCCGGGTGTGCGCGGCGGTAGCGCAGCCGGTCGTGCAGGCGGTTCGTACGCCCCTGCCAGAACTCCACGGTCGCCGGGAGCACCCGGTAACCGCCCCAGAAGTCCGGCATGGGCACCTCGTCCGGCCAGCGCGCGGCCAACTCGGCGAACCGGCTCTCCACCTCGTCGCGGTGGTCGACGACCGCGGACTGGTACTCGCTCGCCCAGGCCCCGAGCTGCGAGCCGTGCGGCCGGGTGCGGAAGTACTCCTCCGACTCCTCCCGCGACAGGCGCTCGGCGACGCCCTCGACGATCACCTGCCGGCGCAGCGGGTGCCACGGGAACAGCAGGGCCACCCGGGGGTCCGCCGCGATGGCCCGCGCCTTGCGGGACCGATGATTGGTGAAGAAGCGAAAACCTTCCGGGCCGTACCCCTTCAGCAGGACCGTCCGCGTGCTCGGCCTCCCATCGGCGTCGACGGTGGAAAGGATCATCGCGTTCGGCTCGGGAAGACCGGCTCCGACGGCGTCGGTGAACCAAGATCCGAATTGCGTCAGCGGGTCGGCCGCGAGGTCGCGGGCATGTAGGCCCACACCGGAGTACGACTCACGGAGGGCGGCGACATCAAGGTGCTCCACGACAGGACATCCTCTCGCGAGAGACCATGGACGACGAGACAAGGTTCCCGCGAGAGTTGCTCAAACGGAAAGAATTGCGCATCTCACACCCCCCCGGGTACGGCTCACGGAGGATGAAGCGGTTCAATTACCAGTTGGCGTCTGTACATCAAGGGGACGAAAGGCAGGACAGAACATGTCCGACTTCAAACCCGGCCTCGAGGGTGTTGTGGCCTTCGAGACTGAGATCGCTGAACCGGACAAGGAGGGCGGGGCTCTCCGGTACCGGGGAGTGGACATCGAAGATCTCGTTGGCCGCGTCTCCTTCGGTGACGCATGGGGGCTGCTGGTCGACAACAGCTTCACCCCCGGCTTGACTCCGGCCGAGCCGCACGTGCTGCCGGTGCACTCCGGCGACGTGCGCGTCGACGTCCAGAGCGCGCTGCCGATCATCGCTCCGGCGTACGGCATGCGCCCGCTCCTGGACATCAGCGACGAGCAGGCTCGCGAGGACCTGGCCCGTACGTCCGTGACCGCCCTGTCGTTCGTGGCGCAGAGCGCCCGCGGCCTCGGCCTGCCGATGGTCCCCCAGAGCCGCGTGAACGAGGCCAGGACGATCACCGAGCGGTTCATGATCCGCTGGCGCGGTGAGCCGGACCCCAAGCACGTGAAGGCCATCGACGCGTACTGGGTCTCCGCCGCCGAGCACGGCATGAACGCCTCCACCTTCACCGCCCGCGTCATCGCCTCCACCGGCGCCGACGTGGCGGCCTCGATCTCCGGCGCGATCGGCGCGATGTCCGGCCCGCTGCACGGCGGCGCCCCGGCGCGCGTCCTGCCGATGATCGAGAAGGTCGAGCAGCTCGGTGACGCCCGCAAGGTCGTGACCGACATCCTGGACAACCACGAGCGGCTCATGGGCTTCGGCCACCGCGTCTACCGCGCCGAGGACCCACGTGCCCGCGTGCTCCGTCGTACGGCCAAGGAGCTGGGCGCGACCCGCTACGAGGCGGCCAAGGCCCTGGAGGACGCCGCGCTGGCCGAGCTGCGGGAGCGTCGTCCCGACCGTCCGATCGAGACGAACGTGGAGTTCTGGGCCGCGGTGATCCTCGACTTCGCCGAGGTTCCGCCGCACATGATGCCGGCCATGTTCACCTGCGCCCGTACCGCGGGCTGGGCCGCGCACATCCTGGAGCAGAAGCGCACCGGCCGGCTGGTCCGTCCGAGCGCCCACTACGTCGGCCCGGCGTCCCGCCCGGTCACCGACGTCGAAGGCGCCTCCGAGGTGCTCGACAAGCACTGAAGAAGTCCCGCTCCGTACGGCCCGTGATGCTCCCCGCGCCACGGGCCGTTTCGCGCGGAGGGAGGATCAGGCCATGTACACCGGCCCCCGCGACGAGGAACCCGACGAGCGTGACCTCGAGCTGCTCCGGTACGAACGCGAGCGGCGCGAGCGCGCCCGGCGGCGTGACGCGGCCTCCTGGCGGATCATCGCCTGGGTGATGGCCGGGGCCCTGGGTCTGCTGGCGTACGACTCCGGCGGCGCGGCCCTGGACGCCCACCGGGCGGGCCGGCCATGGCTCTACCCTGCGACCGTCTCAGCGGCCTGCACCCTCGGCCTGCTCGCCCTGATCGCCTGGACCCTCCGCCGCCGCTGAGCCGGGACCGTCCCCACTGGCCCGACGTCTCGGACACTACGCCGCCGCTGAGCCGGGGCGGTCCGGCCCGACGTCTCAGTCGCTCCGCCGCCGCTGAGCCGGGGCGGTCCGGCCCGACGTCTCAGTCGCTCCGCCGCCGCTGAGCCGGGGCGGTCCGGCCCGACGTCTCGGTCGCTCCGCCGCCGCTGGGCCCTGGCGACCGCACCGGCCCGGCGTCTCAAGTCCTGGAAGGTCCGCTCCGAAACCGCAGGCCTGAACTAGGCTTGCTGCACGTGACCGACATCGTGATCCCCGACAGCCTCAAGCCCGCCGACGGCCGCTTCGGCTCCGGGCCGTCGAAGGTCCGCCTCGAGCAACTGGCCGCCCTGGCGGAGTCCGGCTCGACCTACCTCGGCACCTCGCACCGGCAGCGGCCGGTCAAGTCCCTCGTGGGACGGGTCCGTACGGGGCTGGCGGAGCTCTTCTCGCTGCCCGACGGGTACGAGGTCGTCCTCGGCAACGGCGGCACCACGGCGTTCTGGGACGCCGCCGCCTTCGGGCTCGTACGGGAGCGGTCCCAGCACCTGGTCTTCGGGGAGTTCTCCTCGAAGTTCGCCAAGGTCACGAAGAAGGCGCCCTGGCTGTCCGACCCGTCGGTCATCCAGAGCGAGCCCGGGGCCCACCCGGCCCCGGTCGCGGACGACACGGTCGACGCGTACGCCTTCACCCACAACGAGACCTCCACCGGCGTCGCCATGACGATCGAACGGCCGGCGGACTCGGGCCTCGTGCTCGTCGACGCGACCAGCGGCGCCGCGGGCCTGCCGGTCGACGTGGCCGAGACCGACGTGTACTACTTCGCGCCGCAGAAGGGCTTCGCCTCCGACGGCGGCCTCTGGCTGGCGCTGATGTCCCCGGCCGCGCTCGCGCGGGTCGAGGAGATCGCCGCGTCCGCCCGCTACATTCCGGACTTCTACGACCTCACCGTCGCGATCACCAACTCCCGCAAGGACCAGACCTACAACACCCCCGCCGTGGCGACCCTGCTGCTCATGGCCGAGCAGATCGAGTGGTTCCTGGAGCGCGGCGGCCTGGAGTGGTCGACCGGGCGCAGCGCCGACTCCGCGCGCCGCCTCTACACGTGGGCGGAGAAGACCTCCTACACCACGCCGTTCGTCGCCGACCCCGCCCACCGCTCGAACGTCGTTGGCACGATCGACTTCGAGAGCGTCGACGCCGCCCAGGTCGCCAAGGTGCTGCGCGCCAACGGCATCGTCGACACCGAGCCGTACCGCAGCCTCGGCCGCAACCAGTTGCGCATCGCGATGTACCCGGCGATCGACCCGGACGACGTCGAGGCGCTCACCGCCTGCGTCGACCACGTCGTCGAGCGCCTCTGACCCACCGACGGGAGCACCTGACACCGCTCCGCCCGTGACCACCGCGGCGGAGCGGCCCCTGTCTCCCGCCCGCCGACTGCTCGGCTCGTCGGTCTGGGCCTGCGCGATCCCCGTCGGGTTCGTCCTCGGGGCATGGCTCGCCCAGTATCCCCACGGCCTGATCGTGGTCGGCGTGGTGATCGCCCTCGCGACCTGGGCCGTCGCCGCCATCCTCGCCGGCGGGATCTGGCACCACGCCGGCGCCGCCGTCCTGGTCTCCTGCGCCGGTTTCGCGCTGACGCTGTTCGCCGGATCCGGCCTTTACGAGGCGTACATGAAGACCATCGGCACGCGGGCGCCCGCCACCGTCACCAAGGTGGAGGACCGTGGCAACAGGCACGGCGCGAACCTGCACTGCACCATCGCCGAGCCGACGGGCACCGTGCACGTGGTCTCCCAGCAGGAGAACTGCTTCGACCACATCAAGCCCCGGCAGCGCGTCACGATCCGCAAGGACCCGCTGGGGCTGCTTGACCCGCGCCTGCCCGACGGCCCGAACCAGCCCCCACTGGGTGTGACGGTCTGGATCGCGGCGGGCCTGTTCGCCCTGACCGGCGCCACGATGTTCTACGCCGGCCAGCGCCGACGCCCGGCCAGGACGGCATGACGCGCATCACTCCTCAGTCGCGTCCATGCCAGGGCGCCACGCGGCGAGGAGATCGTCCGGGCCGAACACCGAGACTCCCGTGACAGCCGCGTCGACGCCGTTCCGGGAGATCGCCAGCAGGGGCGTCGAGTCGTCGGCGCCCGGCAGCTTCGACCGATGCACGATCAGCCGGCCGAGATCCGCGCCACCGAACGGCCGGTTCTCGAGCCACTTGATCGACCCCACGCAGGTGACGGCCTTGGCCACCGGCGCACGGTCGGCGCCCACCACGTCGATCTCCGGGTCATTGGTCCGCGTCCAGTAGCCGCCGACGGCCTGCGTCCCCTCGGGCAGACGGTCCGGCAGGCGGCGCAGCGCCTCCCGGATCACCGGCTCGACGGCCCGGCCGCGCCACGTCGTCCACGACCGGCGGATGCGCCCCATGACCAGGTCCCCGCGCCCCCGCTCGATCTCCGCCATGTGCGGACCGAGGTGGGCCAGCCAGAACCGCAAGTGCAGATCGGCGACCGAATACCGACTCTCCCGAGACGGCTTCACGGACAGCGGGACGTCCACATCGACGATGCGCTTGGTGACCAGCAGGTCCAGCGCCCGGGTCAGCGAGGCATGCGCCAGGTCACCCGCCGCCCGGCCGATCTGCGTGAAGGTCCGCTCCCCCGACCCGATCGCGCCCAGCACCAGCCGCGCCTGCGAGTGGGCGGGGAACTCGGCGGCCAGCGACCGCTCGCCGCTGACCAGTAGCGCCGAGGTCGGATCGGTGACGGCCTCGGCCAGGTAGTCGAGTGTGGAGAGCCCGCTCGGCCACTCGTCGAGGATCAGCGGCAGCCCCCCGGACACGAGGTACGCGTCGAACGCCTCCGCCGCCGGGAGATCGAGCATCGTGGCCGTGTCCGCCGGGCTCAGCGGCGGCACCACCATCTCGGTCGCCCGCTGGTGGAAGGGACGGCCGTACTCGTTCAGCGCCTCCATCATCGCCAGATCCGATCCGACACAGATCAGGAACACCGGATGCCGAGCCAGCTCCCGATCAAAGATCTTCTGCAGGGTGCCCTCGAAACCCGGATCGTTCGCGATGAGGTAGGGCATCTCGTCGATGACGACCACACTGGGCCGGTCCGGCAGCCCCCCGGCGAGCAGGCGAAGGGCCGTGTCCCAGGTCCGTGGCGACTGGTCGGCGAACAGCGCGGCGGCCGGCAGGTCGCTGCCCGCGACCGCTTCGGCGAAGAGCGCCAGATCGGCCCCGACGCTCGGCTGAGCCGAGGCCGTGAAATAGACGTACGGCACTCCGGCGCGGTCCACGAACTCCTCGACGAGCCGCGACTTACCGACCCGCCGTCGCCCGCGCATCAGCAACGCCCGCCCCGGCCGCCCGGCCCGACCCCCGCGAGCGACCCGCCCCAGCATCCGATCGAGCACCGCAAGCTCACGCTGACGCCCGATGAAGTCATCCACACATCGATGATACTTCCAACGATGGAAGTATCAGCGGTGGAAGTATTACTGGACTCTCTCGGTCTTCAGGTCGCCGACACCCCTCTCAGCTCCGGGTCTGCGATGACTTCGCCGTCGTCATGGCCACGTTGCCGTCGATGGCGACGGATAGGTGACCGGTTTGCCGATTCTGCTACGTCGATATTGGCGTCAAAGCGGCTGGTCGAGCCGGGCACAGGACTCCGCGACTCAGGCACCACGGGCTCCGCGACCTCATGAAGCAGGCCGTGCACCCGGAGACGCGCGCAACACTCGGGGAAGGCTTCCCCTGCTGGGCGATTCGCCCCGATACCCGGCCTGCACTCAGGGCCTTCACCGACCGACCCCATGGAGGGGCAGTTCCCGTGATCACTGGCATTCACTGCCGATAGAGAGCAGTGAATGCCAGTGATCAGGCCGACCGTGCAGCCGACGCCCGTCTCAGCTCGATGTATCGCTCGTGGAAGTCCCGCGCGTACCCCGTCTCGGTGTATCGGGCCGTCAGCACCGCATCCAGGTCCCCGGCGCGAGAGCGCAGTGACTCGAAGACACGCGGGGATGCGAGTGCGGTCGCGCCGGCTGCGGCCGCCTCGTCCGGGGCGCCGAGGTGACACAGCGCGATCCCCAGGTCGATCCGCGCGATGGCCACGTGGCCCGGGGACGGGTCCGTCGACGGAGTCGACGCGTGCACGGCCACCGCGCGTTCCGCGTGACGTCTCGCCTGCTCGTAGTCCTCAAGCCAGATGTACGCCGAGGCGGGATAGGCCGTCACGGCGTAGTCGGCGAGCGGACCGGTGTCCGTGCCGAAGCGGGTGGGCGGCCTGGCGGGCAGGCGATCGTGCAGCTCTTCGGCTCCTCGGAGTAGGTCCGCGCACTCGGCCCCTTGGCCGAGACAGGCGTGGGCCCGGGCCGCCTTGGCGCGCAGGCGGACGGCGATGGGGTGGCCTTCGGGGGCTCTGGTGATGCCTTTGTGGGCGGCTGCGACGGCCCTGTCGGGGCGGTCGGTGTAGGTGGCGATCGAGGCAAGAGCGTCGGCGGCCCAGGCGCATAGTTCGTCGTGACCGGCCTGGTCGGCGTGCTCGAACGAATCGATCGCGTACGCCTCGGCGGTCAGCGGGTGGCCCAGGTCATGGGCGAGCCAGGCCAGCAGCTCGGACAACCAGGCCGCCCAGACGTACAGCTCACGACCCTGCTTGAGCGTGTGCGGGCCACGGATCAGCTCCTGGACGCGGACCCGGTAGGCGCGTGCCACGGCGAAGACCTCGGCGGGCGGCTCGGTCACATAAGACCGGTCGATGGCGGCGACCGCCGCCTGCAGATGGTCGAAGGTCCCGGTCCCGACCGATGAAGCCCCGGCGAGCCGGGTGAACTCCATCGCCTCGGCCGCCGACTCACCGAGCACGGCCGCCAGCGCGGCCGGTGCCACCGTGGCGGCGAGACCGACGCGCAGGGCGTCGCGGCGCTTCGTGGCATCCACCTCCCACCCTGAGCCTGCGCCGCCCTCACCGCTCCCGGCCAGACCCAAATGCGGTGGATGCCCGAACAGTTCCTCCTCGGTCATGCCGTACGCCGTGGCGTAGGCCGCCGTCCAGTCACGGGGGAAGTGTTCGCCCTTCTCCCAGCCGAGGATCTGCCGGACCAGCGAGGTCACGGGCGGATACGGCACGCCGGCGGCCTTCTGCAGCCGGCGCGCCATCTCGTGCTTGTTCCACGAACGTCGCTCCCGCTCGGTTCTTAACCGATCCGCCCACCACGGCAGCGCCTCTTCACCGGCCATGACCCCGCCCTCCGACCCACCTCGGACACTCTCAGTGTCCACCCCGTGTCGCCCAGTATCGGTCTTCTGGCGGATCAGCGCATTGTCTTCACTCAAGGTCATCGGCGAACACGAAAGGTGACGCATGATGTCGAGTTCTCCCCCTGCGGGTCCGGTGACGCCGGCGTCCGTCGACGCGCGTGCGGCGCAGCTCACCGAACGGCTGGCGGACGCGTTGACCGCGCGCGGATTGCGCGCCCGCGTCGGGC
Organism: Actinoallomurus sp. NPDC052274; assembly: GCF_040679475.1. Taxonomy (NCBI): domain Bacteria; kingdom Bacillati; phylum Actinomycetota; class Actinomycetes; order Streptosporangiales; family Thermomonosporaceae; genus Actinoallomurus; species Actinoallomurus sp. NPDC052274. The sequence continues at coordinate 33,469 of NZ_JBFAUT010000007.1, read as the reverse complement.
GGGGCGCCCGGGTGCTGGCGAGCAATCCCGCCGGCGACCCGCCGGACGACGACCACCGCGCGAAGATCCTGAGTCCCGGACTGCGGCAGACCGTGGTGTGCGGGGCCGACCGCGACGGGCGGCTGATGTGGTTCTGGCAGTGGTCCGGCCCCACTCGCGAGTCGCCGCCGGAATACGAGCCGCTCTGCGCGGCGGACGACATCTCCCACGCGGCGGACAGGATCGCCCGCGTCCTGCGGCTCGGCGGACCGTCGCGGGAGGAGGAGCGGTGACGCGCGCGGCGGCCCGTGCCCGGCGGCGTTCTCGGGTGTCGGGCGGCGCGGGCCGGAACCCGCGTGCGGAGGCGGTCGCGACGAGTCTGCAGAGCACGTACGGCGGATGGGTCATCATCTGGTCGCCCTGGCGGCGGGCGTTCACCGCGTTCTCCGCGATCAGTCCCGACCCGGTGATCATCGATGAGGCGTCCGTGTCCGGGCTGCTGCGGCGGATCGGCGAGGTCGAGCTGGCCGCGAGGACCCCCGGACGTCGCGCGGACGACGCGGCCCGGCAGGCGGCCGAGACGATGCGGGACCGCATCGTCGGCGGCGACTGGCCGCCCGGTCGGAAGATCCTCTCGGGCGACGAACTCGCACCGATCCTCCGAGTCGACCGGTGGGCCGTCGATCAGGCGCTGTCGCATCTCGAGCGGATCGGGTACCTGAGGACGGTCCCCGGCAAGGGCACCTACGTCCGGCCGCCCGCGGACTGGCCCTGACGGCCTCGTCAGGGCCGCCGAGGACGGCGGCTCTCCGGACCTCCTCTTCCGGACGTGTGGCGTGGCGCCGCCCCGCGGCGTGAGCCTCAGGGCGGCGTCCGCAGATCACTTGAAGGGCAGCGAGGCCGGCGGAGAGGGCTTCTTCTGCGTCCAGCCGGAGCTCCGCGCCAACGAGTAGTTGATCACGAATCCCGGCTTCCGGGTGCGGTACTCGGTGCCCGCCTTCACCAGGACCTGCTGGTCGCCGAGGTACGCGCCGGTGTGCGGGTCGAAGAGCAGTTCCTCGCGACCGATGTAGCCGATCTTCTCCCAGCGCGGCTTTCCGTCCTTGCCGAGGCCCGCGGGACGGCTGTCGGTCCAGTCCGCGCCGATCGCGATGGCACGCCGCCCGAGCGGGTCGGTGACCGTTCCGAGGCTCCGCACGCCGGGCTGTGCGGCGACGGTACGCATCAGGGCGGCCTGCACCTTCGGCGGCAACGGAGCGTTGGCGAAGGCCTCGCCGGCCTGGAGGACCACGTGGGCAGGGTCGGCGAACCACTTCGCCGCAGCGGGGTTGACCTTCGCCCGCATGGGGTTGACGGTAGGCAGGAACGTCTTCTTGAGCGTGGCCGAGTCTGTCGGCAGGTTCTGCAGCTCCGCCGGGCTCAGCTCATGGCCGGTGCCGGGAACGAAGAACTTCCCGCCCGTTTCGTGCGGCCGGTCCGCACTCCACGAGCCTGCCTTCGTCGTGTACGTCCCGTAGTGGTCGTTGGACCAGACCCGGAAGCTCTTCGGCGCGCCCGCCCGGCGCCAGGCGGCCTCGTCCTCCTCGGTCAGCGGCCGAGCGGGCAGGTCGCGGCCGTAGAACAGGTGGCCTCCGCCGGCCTTCGCCGCGGTCCACTCGAAGGTTTCGAAGTGCGCGCCGGTGATCGCGTAACCACCCTTGACGATGTAGGACTGGCCGGAGATCTGATCGGTGAACCAGTAGTTCCCGGTGGGCAGCTTCTCCGCCTCGTCCGCGGCGGCCAGCAGGACGGACCGGCCGTCGAGGGGCATGGACCTCGGCCCGCCCGGCGCGGGCGTGTGCCCGCCGATGCCCGCCACCAGCGCGGCCGCCGTGACAGTGGCCGCGCCGGCCAGGACCGCCGGGATCAGCACCCGTCCGCGTCGCCGCCTGTGCGCGGTCTCGCGCGACTGGGTGAACGCCCGGTTCAGTTCTGCGGTCCTGACCGCGTCGTCGATCGGTCCGTCGCCGCCGAGGTGGGCGGGCCGGACCTCGGTCAGCCGCCGCATGAAATCATTCATCTGTTGTGCGGCGTGGAGACCCTGGCCTTCAGGCCGGGGAGGAAACGCCGCTCCCTCCCTCGAATGTCGGTGGTGATGGTTAGGGTGCGGACATGCGGTTCCGGCTTGCGCCCACGCCCGCCCAAGAGCAGGCGCTGCTGGAGCACTGCTCGCACGCCCGATATGTATGGAATCTCGCCGTCGAGCAGCACCTGGCCTGGCGGCCAGGCCGAAAAAACGCGCCGGACTACGCGGAGCAGTCCCGCCAGCTGACCGAAGTTAGAAAAGCCTTCCCCTGGCTGGCGACCGGGTCGCAGACGGTGCAGCAGCAGGCGTTGCGTGACTTCGCCCAAGCCATGAGCAACTTCTTCGTCGGCACCCACGGGCGGCCGACCTGGCGTAAGGCGGGCGTGCACGAGGGATTCCGGATCGTCGGCAAGCGTGGCAAGCACTGGGACGTACGGCGGTTGTCCCGCAAGACGGGTGAGGCGTGGGTCCCGAAGGTCGGCTGGGTGAAGTTCCGCTGGTCCCGCGAGGTCACCGACGACGCCAAGTCGTTCCGGGTAAGGCGGGATCGGGCGGGCCGCTGGCACGTGTGCTTCGCAGTGATCCCGCCACCCGTCGACGCCCCCGGCACCGGAGAGGTCGTCGGCGTGGACCGTGGGGTAGTCGTCTCGGCCGCCCCGTCCACCGGCGAAAAGCTGTCCGTGCCCGGCCTGCGCGATACCGAGGCCATCCGCCTGCGGCGGCTGCAGCGCCGGCTGGCGCGCGGGAAGCCGGGGTCTAACCGGCGGGCGCGGGTCAAGACCGCGATCGCCCGGATCAAGGCGCGTCAGACTGATCGGCGTAAGGACTGGATGGAGCAGACCTCCACCGCTCTGGCCCGCCGATATGACGTCATTCGCATGGAAGATCTGAAGATCAAGAACATGGTGCGGTCCGTGCGCGGCACCCTGGACGCGCCGGGAAAGAACGTGCGTGCCAAGTCCGGGCTCAACCGTTCCATCCACGCGGCCGGCTGGGGCCTGCTGATGACCCGACTGGAGCAGAAGGCACCGGGCCGGGTGGAAAAGGTCGACCCTGCGTACACGTCTCAGATCTGTCATGCCTGTGGGCATCGCGCTGCGGAGAGCCGTGAGAGCCAAGCGGTCTTTCGCTGTCGCGCCTGCGGGCACGTCGATCACGCGGATGTGAACGCGGCCAAGAACATCGCCGTCGGACGGACGGTGACAGCGCGAGGAGCCCTCCAGCCATTGGGCGGGGCCGTGAACCGCGAACCTCAACCTGCTCTCACCTCCGGGTAGATCGGGTTGGAATCCCTCGCCTCGAGCGGGGGAGGACGTCAACGCCACTCCATCTCCATCGCCGTGGTCTGCCGGTGCTGTCGCTGCGGTGCCGGGGCGCTCATCGCCGCGGCCAAGCGCCTGCGCGCCCGGTGCAGCCGTACGCGCAGCGTGGCCGTGCCGCAGCCGACGACGCGGGCCGCCTCGCGGGGGCTCAGTCCGTGCCAGGAGACGAGAGTGAGCACCTCCCGGTCGCCGTCGGACAGTTCGGTGAGCGCGCGCAGCATCGTCATGCGGTCGACGACGCCGTCGGCGACGTCCGACTCGGCGTCTCGCGTCCAGGTCCGCAGCTCGGCTGCGAGGGAGTCCCGCCGCGTCTGCGCCCGTACGGAGTCGCGGATGACGTTCCGGGCCACGCCGAGCAGCCACGGGAGCGAGGCCGCCGGCATCTCCGCGAAACGCCGCCACGCCACCATGAACGTCTCGCTCACGACCTCATCGGCGGCCTGACCGCCGACACGAGAGGCCGCGTACGCCCACACCCGCATCCGATACGCGTCGTACAGTTCGGTGAACCGTGCTCTGTCGTCATCCACTCGCTCTCCCGTGACTGGGGGCTTGTTCACGACGAAGTGGCCGCAGAACGACGAGAGTTACGGCGATGTTCGAGGAACCGGCCGACCGCGCGCCGGGCCGGGGCGGGACACCGACCCATGATCACTGGCGTCCGCCGCCGATAGAGAGCAGCGATGACCAGTGATCATGGGCGCCGACGTCGGCACCGTCCCGTCACCGGCGACACCGGGCCTGGTGCGGGAGAATTGCGTTAGAGCTCCGGGGGTGGGGCGGCGCCGTGGCCGACGTCGGGCGGGCCCCAGGGGAGGCCGTGGCGTTCGCAGGCGCGGCGCAGCTCGGCCAGGTCCGGCGGGAAGGACACCCGGCGCAGGACCCGGCCGACCGGGCTCCACACGACCAGGCGGGGCGCCTCGGACTCGTCGATGCCCACGCCGCCGAGCGCCTGTCGTGTCACGCTCCATTCGGTGCGTCCCAGGCGCGTCACCGAGGAGATGCCCGACGCGGAGATGCGCAGCTGGGGCCGGTTGCGGTCGTACAGCCACGTGCCCGCGAGACCGAGGACGAGCCCGGTCGGCGCGGCCCACGACAGCGAGGTCCAGAAGCCGCCGAGGTCGCCGCGCAGCCAGATCGAGCCGAGGACGGCGACGAGTTCGCAGAGCGTCGCGGTGACGGCGTAGGCGAGGACGCGGGTGCGCCGGGGCACGTCGAGCTGCACCGGCGGCAGGGTGCCGTTCTCCTCCGGAGTGAGCGTGATCGAGGGGTCCAGGGCCGCCTCGATCTGGGTCATGGAGCCGTGGAAGGCCGCGTTGACGTACGCGTCGTACTCCGCGTCGGTGATCGGCAACCGCATCCGCCGCGCGGACTCGCGCAGGTCGGTGCGGGAGATGCGCAGCATCGACAGCGGCGCGGCGAGGAACTCGTCGCCGTCGTCGTCGTACATGCGCAGCCAGGCGTGGCCGTCGACGGTGAGGAGCTCCATGCCGCCGATGCGGTCGCGCGGCATCCGCAGGATGACGTCGCCCGCCCCGTCGGCCCAGCCGATGCCGTCCTCGTCGACGACGAGGCGGCCGCCGGGCACGCGCGCGAAGATGTCCGGCAGGCCCGCCAGCCCGTACTGCGACGGGCGGCGCGCGCCCTGGTCGGGCGTGACGACCTGGTAGCCGCGTTCGCTGAGCGCGTGCGTGAGCTGGAAGACGTCCAGGCCCTGGGCGGGGAGCCGCGCCAGCACCTGCAGCCGGTGGCCGAACACGGTCACGACGGTGTGCCGTCCGGTCAGCGTGCCCGACACGGGGTCGACGGCCGTGCCCGGGCCGACGACGACGGCGGCGACGTGGTCGGCGCGGACCCGCCACTCGGCGACCGTGGCGTGCCGGACCCGCAGCTCCGTGGGGCTGATGGACCAGGACAGCGGCGCGCTGGTCAGCCGCCGGCGGCGGGCGCCGAGGACGGCGACCGCGCCGACGACCGCCCACAGGCCGCCCATGACCCGGTCGCCGAGGCCGAGCGCGCCGTCGAGCGCGATCCGGGCGAGCATCGTCAGGGCCAGCAGTGCGAGGAGGAACCCGAGCGCCACCGCACGGCGCCGGCCGGTGACCGGGTTGCCCAGCGTGGCGGGCGTGGTCTGCACGGCCGGGTGCGGCTCGTGCGCGACGGCCAGCAGCGTCGCCTCCTGGTCGCGCAGGCGCTGCTCGGCGCGGCGGCCGAGCGCGCGGGGCGCGTCCTCCTCGGCGGGCAGGTCGCCCTCGTCGAACACCGAACGGTCACCGTCGATGACGTGGGTGGTGATGCCCAGCCGGCGGGCGGTCATGTAGAACGTCAGCGGGTCGAAGCCCATGTCGGTGAGCGTGCCGGCGGTCGTCGAGCCGAACTTATGGAAGATCGTCAGGATCTCGTCGTCGGCGGTGACGCTGAACTCCTCGATCCGGTCCCGTTCGTACGCCTCGACCACCGAGCCGTCGGCCGCGAGACGTTCGAGGCCCGCCGCGGACAGCCGCCAGACACCGGCGCGTCGCGCCCGCAGGCCGAGCAGCCACGGCATGGCGTTGCAGGCGACGATGGCGCCTGCCCACACGGCGGGGTTGGAGATCGGCAACAGGGCCACCAGCAGGGACAACAGCGCGAACGGGCCGGGGGCGACCGGACGCGACCGCCGTACGGGGGCCCGAAGGCCGATCAGCTCGAGGTCCACGAGAAGAGATCGTGACACGTCACCGTCCCATTCGTCATGACGCTCGTCTGCGAGCGAACACCACAACACCGGCCAGGGCGAGCGCCCCGACGACCACTAGACCCAGCATCTTGCGGCCCGGCTTCATTCCGTCCCCGGTCCCGTCCGCGGGTCCGGCGTGCCCCTTGGACTTCGACGTCGGGGACGGCAGCGCCTCCTTCGGCACGGACTCCCGCCACAGCGGCTGCCGTACGCCCTCGCCGCTGAACAGCAGCGACCGGCCGTCGGCGGTGTACGTGATCCCCTCGCCGAGTTTCTGGTCCGGCACCTTCACCCCGGCCAGCTCCTTGCCGGGCGCGGTGTAGATCTCGGCGTCCCAGTAGCCGCGGATGACGAACGTCCGCCCGTCGGGGGCGTACGCCCCGTCGGTCGCGTACAGCGGGGCGTCACCGACGTGGCGCATGACGTTGAAGCCGCTCGTGCTGAGCTTCTTCGGCCCTTCGTACAGCGATCCGCCGAACTCCTTGCTCGCGACGTAGAGCCGGTTCGTCCGCGGATCGATCATCAGGGTCTCGGCGTTGTGCGGCCCGTCCTCGAACTTGATCCGGTACGCGGTGGCGCGCACGGTCTGCGTGCGGATCGTCCTCGGCTCCGGGATGCGGTAGACGGTGGAGTACGGCTGGTCCCTGAGGTTGTCGCCGATGTCGCCGACGTACAGATCGCCGTCGGCGCCGATCGCCATCGCCTCCCAGTCGCGGTTGCGCGCCCCGCCGAGGGTGATCGCGGCCCGGACCCGGCAGTCGTCGATCCCGAGCGCGAAGAGCCGAGCCGACCCGCCCGAGTCGTTGAACGTGTAGACGATGCCCGGATGGCGCCGGCTCGCGGCCAGGCCGCTGGACTCGTCGATGCGCGGGTCGTCGATGGTGCAGAGCCGCTTGGCGCCCTCGGCGACCGCCCGCGCGTCGGCCTGGGCGGGCACGGCCCACAGCAGCGGACCGCCCGCCGCGACGACGGCGGCGAGCGTACGTGCGCGCACCTCTCGTCCGGGGGACCCGCCCCGGCGCGGCCGTCTCAATGGAGCAGCGTGCCCAGTACGACGGCGAAGACGAGCGCGGCCAGAACGGTCGGCAACAGCCATCGAGGAGCACGGTTCACACGCCGAGCCTATGCGCTCCGGCGCGAGATTCGAGCAGCCACCGCCCCCGGTGTCGCCGCCGGACGGCCGGTCAGCGGACCCGCACCCTCCGCAACCGGGCCGGATCGATCTCCACGGCGAACGGCCGGACCGGCCTGACCGGCTCCTGCGAGGCGACGACCTCCCGGTACGCGCCGTCGGCCAGTTCGAAGACGCTCAGCCTCGGGACGGGTACGAGCTCGGCGATCCAATAGTGCGGGATGTCCGCCTCGGCGTAGGCCTCGAGCTTCTCTCCGAAGTCACGGTTGCGGCTCTGCCTGCTTCCGCTGATCTCCACCACGAGCGCCACGTCGGCCGCGTCGTACACCTCCGGCTCGGCCTCGAAGGCGTCCAGGGTCACCGCCACGAGGTCGGGGACCTTCAGCCAGTCGTCCCGCCGATGAGTGACGACCTCCACCGCCGGGAGGACCTGGTATCCGGCGGCCCGGGCGGGCGCCTGGAGGACGAAGGCGAGGTGCAGCAGGGCCGCCCGGTCGGGGGACGCGGGAGGAGGGCTGACGATCAGGACCCCGTCGTCTATCTCGTACCGGTAGAGATCGTCCTCCGCAGGCCGGCGGAGGTCCTCGACGGTCCACCGGCCGCAATGCTCCGCGAACGAAATCGACACCCCGTATCCCTCTATACGACTCGTTGTGATTGGTGTGCTACAGAACGTACCGGAGAATCGTTCGGCGGGTCGGCCGGACCTGTCAGTGATTTCAGGCAGTATGACGACGTGGCGGACGCAGCGGCGGCTTCACCGGGAACGCGGGTGCTGGAGGCCGTGCTCGAGCGGATCACCTTCGCCAGCGAGGAGACCGGGTACACCGTCGCCCGCGTCGCCCCGTCGGGGGCGGTGGGGCGTAGCCACGGGGGTGAAACACGCCGGAGCGGCTCGGAGCTGCTGACGGTCGTGGGACCGCTGCTGGGCGCGCAGGTCGGGGAGAGCCTGCGGCTGACGGGACGCTGGACCTCGCATCCGAAGTACGGCCGCCAGTTCGAGGCGGTGTCGTACACCACGGTGCTGCCCGCGACCGTCCAGGGCATCCGCAAGTACCTCGGGTCCGGCCTGATCAAGGGCATCGGCCCGGTGATGGCGGACCGGATGGTCGAGCACTTCGGCACCGACATCCTGCGGGTGATCGAGGAGGAACCCGAGCGCCTGGTCGAGGTGTACGGCCTGGGCCCGAAGCGGTCGGGCCGCATCGCCGCCGCGTGGGAGGAGCAGAAGGCCATCAAGGAGGTGATGGTCTTCCTCCAGGGACACGGCGTGTCCACGTCGCTGGCGGTACGGATCTACAAGCAGTACGGCGACGAGTCGATCTCGGTGGTGCGGAAGGAGCCGTACCGCCTGGCCGCCGACGTGTGGGGCATCGGGTTCAAGACCGCGGACACGATCGCGCAGGCCGTCGGCATCCCGCACGACAGCCCGGAGCGCGTCAAGGCGGGGCTGGCGTACACGCTGTCCCAGGCGGCCGACAACGGGCACTGCTACCTGCCCGAGCCCAACCTGATCACCGAGGCGACCAAGATCCTGGAGGTGCCGCGCGAGCTGGTCGGCCCGTGCCTGGAGGAGGCGGTCGCGGCCGAGGAGGTGATCCGCGAGCGGGTCACGGCCGAGAACGGCGAGATCCCGGCGGTGTACCTGCCGCCCTTCCAGCGCGCCGAACGCTCCCTGGTCGCCGGGCTGCTGGAGCTGCTGCGCGCCGGCACGGACCGGCTGCCCGGCTTCCGCGACGTCGACTGGGACAAGGCGCTCGGCTGGCTGCGGCAGCGGACCGGCACCGGCCTCGCCCCCGAGCAGGAGGACGCCGTACGCCTGGCGCTGACCGAGAAGGTCGCCGTGCTGACCGGCGGCCCCGGCTGCGGGAAGAGCTTCACCGTACGGTCCGTCGTCGAGCTGGCCCGGGCCAGGCGCGCGAAGGTCGTGTTGGTCGCACCCACGGGACGGGCGGCCAAGCGGCTGGCCGAGCTGACCGGCCACGAAGCTGCGACGGTGCACCGGCTGCTGCAGTTGCAGCCCGGCGGCGACCCGAAGTTCGACCGCGACAACCCGCTCGACGCGGACCTGGTCGTCGTCGACGAGTCCTCGATGGTCGACGTCATCCTCGCGAACAAGCTGGTCAAGGCCATCCCGCGCGGCGCGCACCTGCTGCTCGTCGGCGACGTCGACCAGCTTCCGTCCGTGGGCGCCGGGGAGGTGCTGCGCGACCTCCTGGCCGCGGACGCGATCCCCCGCGTACGCCTCACCAAGATCTTCCGGCAGGCGCAGCAGTCCGGGATTGTGGTCAACGCGCACCGGATCAACGCCGGTCAGTCCCCGCAGACGCGCGGCTTCCCGGACTTCTTCCTGTTCCCGTGCGAGGAGGCCGAGGCGACCGCGGAGCTCACCGTCGAGATCGTGGCGCAGCGGATCCCGCGCAGGTTCGGACTGGACCCGCGCCGGGACGTCCAGGTGCTCGCGCCGATGCACCGGGGCCCGGCCGGCGCGGGCAACCTCAACACGCTCCTGCAGGAGGCGCTCACGCCACACCGCGACGGGCGGCCCGAGCGGCGGTACGGCGGGCGGGTGTTCCGCGTCGGCGACAAGGTCACCCAGTTGCGGAACAACTACGACAAGGGCGCCGCCGGGGTCTTCAACGGCACGGTGGGCGTGGTGACCGGCCTGTCCCTGGAGGAGCAGACGCTCAGCGTGCGCACCGACGAGGACGAGGAGGTCGACTACGACTTCGCCGAGCTGGACGAGCTCGCCCACGCGTACGCGGTGACGATCCACCGCTCGCAGGGCAGCGAGTATCCGGCCGTGGTCATCCCGCTCACGACGAGCTCCTGGATGATGCTCCAGCGCAACCTGCTCTACACCGCCGTCACCCGCGCCAAGAAGCTGGTCGTGCTGGCCGGCTCCCCCAGGGCCCTGGCCGCCGCCGTCCGCACGGCGGGCGCCGGCCGCCGTCACACCGCCCTCGACCACCGCCTCCACTCCGCCACCTGACGCGCCCTCCCAGAGGTGCGAAGGCTCGGCGAAGGAGCGGCCGAAGCGGTGATTCTTTCGCGAATCTCCGCCGCGGCCGGCTCCTTCGCCGAGCATCGCGTACGCCGCCCGGACGGCGGCTAGCGCAGGAACCCCTCATAGGAGTGCTGTTGCAGCCGGCTCTCGATCTGCTTCACGGTGTCCAGCGCGACGCCGACGACGATCAGGAGGCTCGTCCCCCCGAACGGGAAGTCCTGCGTGGCTCCGAACAGCGACAGCGCGAGCATCGGGATGAGCGCGATCAGCCCGAGGTAGAGCGCGCCGGGCGCGGTGATCCGGGTGAGGACGTAGTCGAGGTATCCGGCGGTCGGCCGTCCCGGGCGGATGCCGGGAACGAACCCGCCGTACTTCTTCATGTTGTCGGCGATCTCGGTCGGATTGAAGGTGATCGCGACGTAGAAGTACGTGAAGAACACGATCAGCCCGAACAGCGTGACCATGTGCCAGGGATCGTCCTGCCGGGTGAGCGGGGCGAGCGTCCGGTTCAGGAAGGCGTTCCCGGGCCAGAGCCGCGCCGCGAGCGTCGGTACGGACAGCAGCGACGATGCGAAGATCGCCGGGATCACGCCGGCCTGGTTGACCTTCAGCGGGATGTAGGTCGACGTCCCGCCGTACGACCGCCGGCCCACCACCCGCTTGGCGTACTGCACCGGGATGCGCCGCTGCGCCTGCTCGACGAAGACCACTCCGGCCATCACCGCCAGGCTCGTCAGCGTCACCAGGGCGAAGGTGAACCCGCCCTTCCCGGTGTAGATGTTCCAGAACTCCGTCGGGAAGACGGCGACGACCTGAGTGAAGATCAGGATCGACATGCCGTTGCCGATGCCCCGCTCGGTGATCAACTCGCCGAGCCACATGATGACGGCCGTGCCGGCGACCATGCAGGTCACCATCGTGACGACGGTGAGGACCCCCATGTCGTGCAGGATCCGCTGCCCGCAGCCGGGGAAGAGGTTGCCGGACGCCGCCATCGCCACGACCGTGGCGCCCTGCAGGATCGCCAGCGCGACCGTGAGGTAGCGGGTGTACTGGGTGATCTTCGCGGTGCCGGCCTGTCCCTCCTTCTTCAGCGTCTCCAGACGCGGGATCACCGTCGTCAGCAGTTGCAGGATGATGCTGGCGGTGACGTACGGGTAGATGCCCAGGGCCATGACCGAGAGCTTGAGCAGGGCGCCCCCGCTGAACAGGTTGACCATGCTGAAGACGTCGGCGCGGTCGCCATGGGCCGCGGCCTGCGCGCACGCCTTCACCGCCGATACGTCGACGCCCGGCGCGGGCAGGTTCTGGCCGAACCGGAACACCACGATGATGCCGAGCGTGAACAGCAGTTTCCGGCGCAGGTCAGGGGTCCGGCAGGCCCGCAGGAAGGGGGTCAGCATCCGCCCTCCCAAGGAGAGACGGTCCCATGGCCGGTACGGCGGGCGGACGACGATCGGGGCAACGCGAGTGATCCGGCGAGCACCGAACGCGCTCGCCGCAGGGTTGTACGAGAGATGACATGCCTCCACACGGGAACGCCGCGGCCGTCGAAGGACGCCGCGGTCGACGAACGGGAACGTCAGGAACCCGTGTGCGGAGGAGGGCCGCGGAGGCTGACCGCGGAGAGGAAGACGGCCGACGGCGTGACCGTACGCACCGCGACGACGGCGATGATCGCGCGCGGAACCGCGCGGACGTGCTCCTCGCCCGCCGGTACCGCCGCGCTCGGACCCGCCCCGCCCGCCTTCGCCGAGACGACGTCCGGACGCCCCCATCCGACGGCCGCCGAGACGGTGCCCAGCCGACCCCCGCCGGCGGTCGTCGGCGCGGCACCGGACGGAGAACGTCCCGAGGCGGCCCGGTGCCCGCCCTCCGCGTGGTCCGTCGCCGGGGAGCCGGGAGCGACCGCCGTGGTGACCGGCCGCCGCCCCGTCGTGTCCGCCGTGCCGTCCTCGTCCGGAACGGCGAGGACGCCGGCGTTCGACGTACTTGAGGGGACCCTCGTTCCTCGGTCGCCCGGCGTGTCCGCCGGGGCCGCGCGGGAGTGCTTGGAGCGCCGGCTCCGGTCGAGGGCGGCCACGGTCGCCGCCGACCCACCGGTCCCAGCGGCGTTGGCAGTCTCCCCGACGCGGATGACCTCGGCGACGGCGGTTCCCGGGATCGCCGAGAGCACGACGGTGATGACGAAGCCGAAGAACCCGGCCAGTAGCGTCAGTAGCCGTCGCCGGAGCCCGGTGTGGCTATTCACGCCCACCCCCGCCGGCCGTCCGCCCCGCCCTGTTCCGACCGGCGGCGTTCAGCGCGCATCGGCCGATCGTCGATCACGATAATCCGCGATCGCGCGCAACGTCCACGTTTCACCCGAGGCCCGGATGAACCCCCAGGTGGCGACCACCCCTGGCGACGGCCACATGGCGAGCCGGTGGCCGCTGTCCTGCCGCCGCGAGCCGTTCCCCGTGTCGTGGCCGAGCGAAACGCTCGGTGAAAAGACCACCGGATCGGGCGTTTTCCGGCGCACCGCCGCCGATCGGCACCGCTTCACCGAGATTCGTGTCCGCCTCCGGGCCGACCGACGGTGCAACCGATCCGGCCCGCTGGGGTTCTTGAGACGACAGCGCACGACCGGTGCACCAGAAGGGTGCACCGGCGCTGATGCGAAAGAAGGGTCCGGGTCCCATGAGCGCTCACGGAGACGTTCGCGCCGTGCTCGATGAGTTCTTCGCGGCGGAGGCCGCCTATATCTCCGCGGGCGGTCCGGGCGTCGCCGACTTCGGCGGCATGGCCGCGCATCTCGACCCCGACGTCGTGATGCACCAGGCACCCACGCTGCCTACGGCGGCGTGTGGCGTGGTCACGACGGCACGGAGCGCTTCATGGCCGCGATGAGCCGGGCCTGGCGGTCGCTCGAGTTCCTCGAAAGACGGCAGTGGACGGACGGTGACACCGTCATCGTCTCCAACCACGGCAGGCTGACCGCCCGTGACACCGGCCGGTCGATCGAGACGACTGTGCTCCAGGTCTTCACCGTCCGCGACCACCTCATCACGGAGATCCGCCCCTTCTACTGGGACACCGCCGCGGTCAACGAGACCCTGCGGACGGCCGTGTCCACCGGCGTCACGGCGTGACGTCGACTCCCCCACCCACCGGGAACAGAAAGAGGATGAGCATGTCCCGTCTTACCGGCAAGGTCGCTCTGGTCACCGGCGGCAGCCGTGGCATCGGCGCGGCGGTCGCCTACCGGCTCGCCCACGAGGGCGCCGACGTGGCGATCACCTACGTGAGCTCCGACGAGCAGGCCCAGCAGGTGGTGACGAAGATCGAGGCGACGGGTCGGCGCGGGATGGCCGTCCAGGCCGACGCGGCGGACCCGCAGGCGGTCGTGGGCGCGGTGGACCGGGTCGCGGCCGAGCTGGGCCGCCTCGACATCCTGGTGAACAACGCGGGCATCGGGGTGATCGGCCCGTTGGAGGACCTCTCGCTGGAGCAGGTCGACCAGGCGCTCGCCGTGAACGTCCGAGGCGTGTTCCTCGCGTCGCAGGCGGCCGCCCGGCACCTCGGCGACGGCGGCCGGATCATCAGCATGGGCACCAGCCTGACCTCGCACGTGCCCGGCCCGGGGATGAGCGTCTACGCCATGAGCAAGTCCGCCCTGGTCGGCCTCACGAAGGGCCTGGCGCGTGAGCTCGGTGGGCGCGGCGTCACGGTCAACGCGCTGCACTGCGGGGCGGTCGACACCGACATGAACCCCGCGGACGGCCCGTTCGCCGAGGGACAGCGGTCCCTCACCGCCGTCGGCCGCTTCGGCAGCCCCGACGAGATCGCCGGCATGGTCGCCTACCTCGCCGGCGACGAGGCCGGATACGTCACCGGCACCGCGCTGACCATCGACGGCGGCCACGCCGCCTGACCCACCGCCACCCCTCCGGCCAGGCCGGGCACACCACCTGAGGCCGGACGGGACCGCCTGAGCCGGACGGGACCGCGTGAGCCGGACGGGACCACCTGAGCCCAGGCGAGACCGCCTGAGCCCAGGCGAGACCGCCTGAGCCGGGCGGAACCACCTGAGCCGCGCGGGACCATCTGAGGCCGGACGAGACCGCCTGAGCCCAGGCGGAACCATCCGAGGCCGGGCGAGCCTGGGAGATTCGGCGGGCCTGGGAGGTTGGGCGGCCGTACCGCTCGGCCCGGGCGGGTGGTCATCGTGGCCTCCCCCGCTCGGGCCGTTCACCTGCTGAACCGATACGTTCTCAGTAGCGGTGAGTAGGCCCGAGCTGGGCCGCGGGTGAGATTGTGAGAGCACATGGAGCTGGTGCATTCGGGCAAGGTCCGCGACGTCTACGCGGACGGCGACGACCTGATCCTCGTCGCGACCGACCGGGTGAGCGTGTACGACGTCGTGCTCCCGACGCCCATCCCCGACAAGGGGAAGATTCTGACCCAGCTGTCGCTGTGGTGGTTCGAGCGGCTCGCCGACGTCATGCCCAACCATGTGATCTCCGCCGACGACGTGCCGGCCGAGTGGGCCGGGCGGGCCATCCGCTGCCGCCGGCTGGAGATGCTGCCGGTCGAGTTCATCGCCCGGGGCTATCTGACCGGTCTGGGCCTGAAGGAGTACCAGAAGCAGGGGACGGTGTCCGGGGTGGCGCTCCCGCCGGGGCTCGTCGAGGCGTCCCGGCTGCCGGAGCCGGTGTTCACGCCCACCACGAAGGCGACGGCCGGGCACGACGAGTTCATCACCTTCGACGAGGTCGTCCGGGAGATCGGTGCGGAGACCGCCGAGCGGCTGCGGGACGCGACTCTGGAGATCTACCGGCGCGGAGCGGAGCTGGCCGCCGAGCGGGGCATCATCATCGCCGACACGAAGCTGGAGTTCGGCCGCGCGCCGGACGGCACGCTGGTGCTCGCCGACGAGCTGCTGACCTCCGACTCCTCCCGCTTCTGGCCGGCCGACGCGTGGGAGCCCGGCCGCCCGCAGCACTCCCTGGACAAGCAGTTCGTCCGCGACTGGTCGTCGACGGTGACCGGCTGGGACCGCACCCCGCCGGGCCCGGAGATCCCCGACGACGTGGTCGCCGCGACCAAGGCCCGCTACATCGAGCTGTACGAGAAGCTCACCGGCCGGGCCTGGAGCGCCGGCTGAGGTTCCGCGCCGGCTCGACGATCCGCGCTAGTCCGATGGCCACGAAGGTGCGCCGGATCGGATGAGGTTCCCGTCGCTGTCATGGGTCGGCCAGGTCGGCCGTTCGGACCATGGGAGCGGGTGGGAGCGAGCGAGTGGTCGGCCGTACCCTTCGCAGCCGGGGGCGGGTTCGTTATTGGCCCTGTCACCTCAGCAGGGATTCGTCCCTGCTGAGGTGACCGCGTCAAGTCGCTTGGGGCAAGCCCTGAGGGATCGGCCGGGGTGCCACCGGACCAGGCGAGCGTATGTGGCCACCGGTTAGGTGGTCAGCAGGATCCTCCCGAAGGTGCCGCCCTTCTCAATCGAGCGATGTGCCTCGTCTGCTCCTTGGAGCGGCACGGTGTGGCCGATAATGCGGGCGGCGCCGTTCCCGACCAGCGGCCACAGGCTCGTGCGGCCCCCCGATGGCTTCGTGGTGCCCGTCACGCGACGGGCACCGTGCGATGTGAGACCGTCCGCAGCCTTCACGGCTCAGGCGAGCGGCCACGAGTGCAGGGTCTCGTAGCGCGCCTGGCGGCCGAGGTGGCTGTGGATGAGGTGGATCTCACCGGCCGTCCACAGGCTGCCCTCGTAGTCGCCCAGCTCGGCGACGAGGGCCCGCAGGTCCACGGGGCCGCGGGCACGGGCCATCGTGAGATGCGGGTGGAAGCGCTTCCCCTCGTCGACGTCGACGCCCTCCCGGCGCGCGGCGGCCGCGCACGAGTCGGCGAGGCGCCGCAGGTCGGACTCCAGACCGGTCCACAACACCCGGGCGGACGCCGGACGCGGGAAGGCGCCCGCGCCCGCGAAGATCGCGGTCCGGCGCGGGTGCCGACCGGCGGCGCGTTCGAGCCGGGGCAGCAGCCGCGGCACGATCCGCTCGTCGACCTCGCCGTAGAACGCCAGCGTCACGTGCCAGGACGGGCGGCGCGTCCAGCGCAGGTCCGGGTGGGCGGCCCGGTGCGGGGCGAAGGCGGCCTCCACCTCGTCGAGTACGGTCTCCGGCGGCAGCAGCGCGACGAAAAGCCTCACGGACGCCAGCTTCTCACCTCGTCAGCGGCAACTCTCGGCCCGTCCACAGGGCCACCTGGCGGCGCGCAACCGACCCGCCCGTACGGTCACGCCGTAGCGAGCGACCGACCCGCCCCTACGGTCACCTCGTGACGAGCGGCCGACCCGCCCCTACGGTCACGCCGTAGCCAGCGGCCGGCCCACCCCCAACGGTCACCTCGTGACGAGCGACCGGCCCACCCGTACGATCACCGCGTGACGAGCGGCCGACCCGCCCCTACGGTCACGCCGTAGCCAGCGGCCGGCCCACCCCTACGGTCACCTTGTGGCGAGCAGTTCCCGGAGTCGGCCCGCGCGTACGGCGTCGAGCGCGGGGCGCGGTGCCATGAGGATGATGACCCCGATGACGGCCGCGAGGGACACGACCCCGCCGATGATCAGGCTCGACCGCGGTCCGAAGATCTCGGCCAGCCAGCCGATCAGCGGGGAGCCGATCGGCGAGCTGCCCGCGAACACGAGCATGTACAGGCCCATGACCCGGCCGCGCATCTCCGCCGGCACGCTGAGCTGCATGACGGCGTTGGCGGCCGTGTTGAAGGTCAGCAGCGCCATGCCCGTGGGCACCAGCAGGACGAGGAAGGACACGTAGTTCGGCATCAGGCCGGACGCCATCTCCAGGACGGCGAAGATCGTCGCGGCGCCGAAGAGCAGGCGCATCCGCAGGTTCCTGCGGCGGGCGGCCAGCAGCGACCCCGACAGTGCGCCGACGGCCAGCATGGTCGAGGCGAAGCCGAACGAGGAGGCACCGCTGTGGAACACCTGGCGGCTCATCAGCGCGGTCGTCATCTGGAAGTTCATGCCGAACGCCGCGACGAACAGCACCAGGGTCAGCATCATGACCAGGTCGCGGCGCTGGCGGACGTACTGCAGTCCTTCGCGCAACTGGCCCTTGGCCCGGGGAACCGGCGCCTTGAGGTGGAGTTCGTCCTCGCGCATCAGGTAGAGACCGAGCAGCACGGCGCCGAAGGATCCGGCGTTGACGAGGAAGACCGGAGCGGTGCCGATGGCGGCGATCAGCACGCCGGCGACGGCCGGGCCGAGGATCCGCGCCATGTTGAAGATGGCGCTGTTCAGCGCGATGGCGTTGGACAGGTCGGCGGGGCCCACCATCTCGACCGCGAAGGTCTGCCGGGTCGGGTTGTCCACGACGGTGGCCATGCCGAGGCCGAACGCGAGGGCGTAGACGTGCCACACCTGGGCGGTGCCGGTGAGCGCGAGCAGGCCGAGCACCAGAGCCAGCGCGCCCATCACCGCCTGGGTGACCATGAGCACGCGCCGCTTGCGGTACCGGTCGGCCAGCACGCCGCCGTACAGCCCGAACAGCAGCAGTGGCAGGAACTGCAGGCCGGTGGTGATGCCGAGCGCCGCGCCGCTGCCGTGGGTCAGGTCGAGGACCAGCCAGTCCTGCGCGACCCGCTGCATCCAGGTGCCGGTGTTGGAGACGACCTGGCCGCCGGCGAACAGCCGGTAGTTGCGGTTGCGCAGCGAGCGGAAGAGGCTCAGACCTTGCTGAGGCGCTCCAGGATCGGTGCCGCCTGGCGCAGGATCTCCTGCTCCTCGGGAGTCAGCTCCGCCAGCCGCTGGGCCAGCCACGCCTCCTTGCGGCGCCGCTCCTCCTTCAGGAGCCGCTCGCCCTCCTCCGTCACGTTCAGGATGACCTGACGCCGGTCCGTCGGATGCGGGCTGCGGGTCAGCAGGCCGCGTTCCTCCAGCGCCGCGATCACTCGGGTCATCGAGGGAGGTTGCACCTTCTCGTGCTCCGCCAACTCGCCGGGTGTCAGCGAGGCGTGCCGCGAGACCGCGCCGAGCGCGGCGAGCTGGGTGACGCTCAGCGACCCCGCCTGAGCTCGCATTCGTCGGGACAGCCTGCTTACGGAGACGCGCAGGGCGGCTGCCAGGCCCGCACGGCTTCTGGTCTGTGAAGTTGGCATGTTCTTTAGCATGAGTCATTACTTTTGCTAACGATACGCGCGTGTCTCGCATTCCGCAATCTCGTTAGCAAAGCGTACGACTCTGCCCTCCTCCCGGAGAACGGCACAACGTGCCACCGATCGCCGAGCCCTGCCGTCGACGAACCGCCCCGGCGAGCACCTTGCCCCGGAAGGTAACGCACCAGGTCACCGCATAACAGAGCAGGGTTCGACAAAACCGGCGGCAGACCCCGATCTCCCCCGAGCGCCCACCTCACCCGGCGGTGTCCGCCCCGGCGATCGCAGTGATCAACTGGGCCGGTTACGCTGATTGCCATGAGTCCCGAGCGGCGTCACGTCCCGGAACCGATCAAGACCAACGACGTCCTGACCGCCGCCGCCGGCGCGGCGGCGTTCGCCGTGGCGTTCATCGTGCTCCTGCTCGTCCCGCTGCCCGCCCGCGACCATTGGTGGCGCTGGGTCTGCGTGACCGGCTTCGCGATGGGCGTCTTCGGCTGCTGGTACATCCCGCGCCTCCAGCGGGCCCGCGAAGCCGCCGCCCACCGCCACGCCCACACGCCCGAGACCTGATCCCCGGTCGTCGCGCCGGCGCGCCACACCCCACCCGATACGTGTCAAGGGCGGGAACGGCTGCCTGAGTCGCCGTTCCCGCCTACATTGAGTACCTACCCGATCTACCGACGGTATTCCTCCGAGTCGTGTGTCAGCGGAAGACGGCGGCGTTGCGGTGCGCCCAGGCCGCGAAGGGACGGGGCGCGCGGCCGAGGACGCGCTCGACGTCGGGGCTGACGCGCTGCTCCTCGGGAGTCGGCTCACCGAGGATGGCGAGGGTCGTCTGGGCCACCGGCTCGGGCATGAACCGCAGCATCTGCGCGAGGGCCTCGTCACGGGTCTGCTCGACGAACCGGATCGGCTCCCCGATCGCGGCACCGATGGCCTCGGCCTGCTGCCGGGGCGTGACGGGGGTGGGGCCGGTCAGCGTGTAGACCCGCCCGGCGTGACCGTCCTCGCGCAGGACCGCGGCGGCGACCTCGGCGACGTCGTCCGGGTCGACGGTCGGCAGGCCGACGCCGGCGAACGGCGCGGCGATGGTCCGCTGCGCGCGGACCGGCTCGGCCCAGGCGTACCTGTTGGAGTCGAGGCCGCCGGGCCGCAGGATCGTCCAGTCCAGGCCCGACTCCCGGACGGCGTCCTCGATGGACCGCATCACGGCCCCGTGCGAGGGCGACTCCGGCCGGGTCGCGACACCCTGGGAGGACAGCAGCACCACCCGCGTGACGCCGCCGGCCTTGGCGGCGTCGAGGATGTCCTGCGGACTGATCAGGTGCGCGCCGGAGCCGCTCTGCAGGAACAGCGTGTCGGCGCCGTCGAAGACGGGGCGGAGGCCGTCCGGGGCGGTCAGGTCCGCCCGGCGGTGCCGGACGCCCTGCGGCACGTCGGCCTCTGAGATCCCGCGGGACGTCGCCACCACCTGCTCGCCGGCCTCCACGAGGACCCGCACGAGGGATCGGCCGACATTGCCGGTCGCGCCTGTCACCACGATCATGTCGATCTCCTTGAAGTTAGTTAGTTAGTTGACTGACTGAGAAAGACGTTAGCACGGATCCCGAGGGTGCTGTCTATAGTCAGTTGGGTGACTGACTCAACAAAGTCCCGGGCGCGCGGAACGGACAAGCGCCGCCGCCTGACGGCGGCGGCCGCCGAGGTCCTCCACCGGCAAGGCGTCGAGCGCACCACCATCGCCGACATCGCCAAGACCGCCGACGTGCCCGTCGGGAACGTCTACTACTACTTCAAGACCAAGGACGAACTCGTCCAGGCCGCCCTGTCCGAACACGAGGGGAACCTGGCCGAGCTCACCGCCGAGCTGGACAGGCTGCCCGACCCCCTCGACCGACTCAAGGCCCTCGTCCACGCCTGGGTCGGCCAACGTGACATCGCCGTCCGGTTCGGCTGCCCCACCGGAACCCTCGCCGTCGAACTCGACAAACGCGCCGACGGCACCCTCGACCAGGAGGCGGGCCGCGTCATCCGCGTGCTGCTGGACTGGGTGGAGCACCAGTTCCGCGCGCTCGGCCGCCCCGACCCCGGCGACCTCGCCGTCACGCTCGTCGCCGGCTACCAGGGCATGTCCCTCCTGGCCAACGCCCTGCGCGACCCCGACGTCATGACCCGCGAAGGGGACCGCCTGATCCGCTGGCTCGACACCCCGGCCGCCGGCGGCGCCGCGTCCTGACCGACGGCGCCTCCCAGCTCAGGCACCGCCCGGATCGGCCCGCGAGGAGCAGTGGAGCCGAGATCGGGCCCCGGCGGCGTCTGCCGCAGCCGGCTCCGCTGGTCGATCAGGCTCGGCGGGTCTCACGGGCCAGGTCCTCCTCGGCGAGGAGGTCAGGGAGGCTCTCCGGCTCGCGGAGGGCCGCCTCGGCGAGGAGACGGTCGGGCCAGCGGTCGCAGGCCCAGGCCAGGCCCCGCGCCAGGCCGGCCGGGCCGCTCGCGTGCACGGTGCCGTCGGCGTACCACCAGGGGATCTCCTGGCCGTCCACGATGAGCCGCTCGTGGTGGACGTAGGACGTGGGCGCGTCGGGCAGCACCGCGCGCACCGCCTCCGGCACCGGGTGCTCCTCCCCCGCCGACTCGAGCACGCCGGGGACCTCCTCGCCGCCCAGAGCCAGCTCGAGGAGGTCCGCGAGGTGCGGCGGCACGAACAGCAGCGGCTGGCCGCGCAGGAGTGGCAGCAGGTCGGGGCGGTCGACGACGATGGCGTCCTCGGCCGGGACGATCTCCGGCTCGCCGTCCACCAGGGCCCGTACGCGGTCCGGCGGCTCGACGTCCAGCTCCTCCGTACGGGCGAGCGCCGCCCACAGCTCGCGCAGCCGCTCGCGGGACAGCGTACGGGCCGGGTCGGTGAGACGGTCGAGGAGCTCGGCCGGGCCGTCCGGCTCGGCTAGCAGCGCCGCCACGGTGGTGCGCACGCCGAGCGCCCTGGCGATCCCCGGGTCCAGTCGCGGCGGGGCCGGGTCGTACAGGTCGGCCAGGTCCTCGCCGAGGCACAGCGCGTCGGGGCGCCGGCCGTCCAGGACGGGATGCCGGCCCAGCCACCACGCGGTGTACGAGGGGGCGTCCACCTGGCGGCCGTCGGCGAGCACGACGCGGGCCGGCCCGACGATGGCGGCCCGCAGGTCCGGCTCGGCCAGCAGCCGGAACGCGCCCGCCCAGTCGGCGACGAACTCCAGGTCGCGGACCGCGGTGAACTCCGGGATGACGTACCCGGCGCCGAACCGCTCCGCCCACAGCTCCTCGTCGTCGAGGTGGAACTCCGGCTCGATGACGTCCTCGGCCCGGACCAGCGCGAACGTCCGCAGCACGCCGGCGGCCTCGAGGACCTCCGCGCCGTACCGCTCGACCAGGTCGGCGTCCGCGACGCCGAACGGCGCGTCCTCGGCGATCACGTCGGCCAGCGGCGCTCCCGGCAGCAGCAGTTCCCCGGCGGGGTACGGCTCGCCGTCGTCGCCGGGCAGCGCCAGCTCGGCCAGCCACGGCTCCTCGCCCGGCCGCAGGTGGGCGCGGCCGACGAGGGTGAGGACGGCGTGCCAGATCGGCTCGGGGTCCTCCTCGTCGTACGACGCGGCGACCGCCGCGCGCGTCGCCGGGTCGGTGAGCACGGCGCGCGGGCCCGCCTCGATCGCGCCGAGCCGCAGCAGGAGCGGGTGCGCGGCCTCCGGGTGGACGACGCGCAGGCCGAGCACGTCCAGACCCTCCGGGTCGGTGATGAGGAGCCCGCGCGGCCCGCGTACGGTGCGGCCGTCGGCGAGGGGCACGGGCAGCCCGGCGAGCGGGTCCCGGTCGGCGCCGTCCAGCGCGGCGTACAGCCGCCGCCACCAGGCCGGCTCGCGGTCCAGACCGGCGAGCGCGTCGGCGACGTCGGCGAGGCTCAGGCGGCGGACACCGAGCGCGGCGAGGGCCGGGTGGCGGGCCGGCCAGCCGGCGGGCAGCAGACCGGGCAGGACCTCCGACAGCACGGCGGGCAACGCGCCGGGACCGTCGACGACCACGGCGTCCCGCCCCCGGACCCGGACCGGCCCGACTCCGGACTCCGCGTCAGGCCCGAAGCCCGGTTCGGCCCCCGGGCCGCCGCCGGGTTCGGCGCCCGGCGCGGTCCCCGGTTCCACGTCCCGGTCCGTAGCCGCGTTCTCGACGGCGGGCAGAAGCGGGAGGTCGGGGAGGCGGGTCAGGATCGCGCGGCGGAGCCGGGCGTCCAGCTCGCCCTTGGCGACCGGGCCGGGCACGAGGTCGAGGAGCCGCGGGGTCGGCGGCAGCAGCGCGGTGTACGCCTCGGCCGCCCGTTCGATCAGGAAGTCGGTCAGCGGACCGGGGGCGACGTGCCGCCGGTCGGGGGCCAGCGGGAAGGACGCGATGAGCAGCGCGGGCAGGCCGAGCGGCTCGTCGCTGGGCGTGGGCGCGTGGATGACGGCCGGTACGTCGTCCGGCAGCGGCTCGTCGGTGATCGCCCAGCGCACCTGCCAGTACGGCCGTTCCTCGACCGGGCGGTCCGCCAGCAGCCCCGCCGCGACCGTCCCGTGGGCCTCGGCGGTGCGCCAGGTCGTGCCGTTCACGGTCACCGCGCCGGTCGCGGCCCCCTCCGCCGGGGTGTCCCAGGTGGCGCGGAGCGTACGGACGTCGCCGTCGGCGTCGATCGTGATCTCGGCGAGGGCCGGCAGGGACAGCAGCAGGGCCGGCCCGGTCTCCGCCAGCAGCCGCCGGACCAGCGCCTCGGCGTCCGCGTCCCGCAGCGGCAGCCGTACGAGCGTGTCGTAGCCCTCGGGGACGGGAGCGGCGGGCGCGGCGAACGGCAGGCGCAGGACCGGCACGTGACCGCCGCGCCGGTCCAGCTCGGCGGCGAGCGCGGGCACCGGCGCGGCGGCGGCGCGGGTGCGCGCGGCGGACCAGGCGACCGCCGGACCGGCTCCGGAGACGATCGCGGGCTCGTCGCTGACCGCGACCACGGCGGCGAAGCCGACACCGAACCGGCCGACCGCGTGAGCGTCGTCGCGTTTGGCGGAGGCGCGGAGCGTGCTCAGCGCCTCGACCCCGGCGGCGTCCAGCGGCGCGCCGACGTTCGCGGCGCTCAGGACGCCGTCCCGCAGGGTGAACCGGATCCGGCCGGGCACACCGGCCCGGGCGGCGGCGTCGGCGGCGTTCTGCGCCAGCTCGACGATCACCCGGTCCCGGTAGCCGCCGCGCGTGTGGTCCTCTTCGGCGTTGGCGTCCTCACGGAACCGCGCCGGCGACGCGCTCCAGGCGGCCAGCACCCGCTCCCGGATCGCCGTGGTGCCGAACGGGTCGTCCATCTTCTGCCTCCACGGCTGCTCCGGTGCCGGCCGCCCATCACTTGCGGCCGGTCATCTGCGCCAATCACCTGCGGCCGGTCGGCTGTGCCCGGTCGCGCTAGAGCCGGCGCCTGCGCCGGCCGTTCACGGCCGCCCACGCCGGCCGCTCGCGCCGGTCGCGCTGGGGCCGGTCGCGCTGGGGCCGGTCATTTGCGGCCGGTCGCGCTGGGGCCGGTCGCCTGCGCCGGTCGTTCGCGGCCCGTCACCTGCGCCGGTCGGGGTCAGGGCCGGTCGGCTGTGGCCGATCGGTTGGGCCGGTCAGCTGTGGCCGAGGGCCTCCTCCTCGGTGAGCGTGGCCGACGGCACGACGTCGTAGCCCATCTCGTCGACGATCGGCGGCGCGGCCTCGGTCGCGGGCGGCGTCACGGCGGCCTCGGAGTGGGCGCCGCACCCGTGGTCGACGGCGACGACCCTGCCGTCGTCGGGCGCGTACTCGTTGGCGCACACGCCGAAGACCTGCCGCAGCGAGCCCGCGAGCGGCAGGAAGAACCCGCAGGTCGCGCACTGCGCGGGGGCGGAGCGGGCGATCGGGGTGTCGGGGCCGGCGTCTCCGGTGTGCCAGCGGGCGGCGGCCTCCTCGCGGCCCTCGGCGGACAGCACGCGGGCCTTGCCGAGGCCCAGCTCCCAGCCGAGCTCCGCGCCGACCTCCTCCGACGGCGCGAATCCGGGCGCCAGGCGCGGGTCGTCCGGCGGCGTCGGCAGCAGGTCGCCGGGGCCGAGATCGCCGGGGCGCAGCCGGTCGCTCCACGGCACCCACGCGGGGGCGAGCATGGCGTCCTGGCCGGGCAGCAGCACGGCCTCGCTGACGGTGGCGTGCTTGGCCCGGGCCGCGCGGACGACGGAGACGGCCCACCGCCAGCCGCGGTACGCCGGGTCCAGGCAGGCGAAGTAGTGGGTGACGACCCGGTCCCCTTCGGGAACCATCCCGACGTGGTCGCCGACGAACTCCGGCCGAGACGTCTCCCCGGCCGCCGCGCGTGCCAGATCAACGGCCTCGGCGGCGATGGCGTCGATCACGGGGGTACGGCTGCGCCGGTTGGCGGCCGGACTGGTGGAACGCACAGGACTCACATACACGATTGTCGCCCATGGACGGGCATGGGTTTGCCGCGAAGAGGCAGACTGGACGGCATGAGTTTGTGGTCACGTACGGGTGCCGCCGGGCGGGCGGTGCGCGCGGTGGCCCAGAGGATGGGGCGGGCGACGCGCAGGGCCACTCACGCCGGGGGCGCGGGCGGCAGCGGCCTGGGCGCCCTGATCGAGCTGAACGCGCTGAACAGCGCCGGTGACGCCCTGATCGCGGTGGCGCTGGCGGGCACGATGTTCTTCAACCTGGACGTTCAGCAGGCCCGCGGTCAGGTGGCGCTTTACCTGCTGGTGACGATGGCGCCGTTCGCGCTGGTCGCGCCGTTGATCGGCCCCGTGCTCGACCGCATGCGCCACGCCCGCCGGATCGCGATCGCGGGCACGATGCTGGCCCGCGGCCTGCTGTGCTGGGGCATGGCCGGGGCGGTGCTGCACAAGGATCCGGTCACGCTGATGCCCGCGGCGTTCGGCGCGCTGGTGCTGTCCAAGGCGTTCGGGGTGTCGCGGAACGCCGTCACGCCCCGCGTGCTGCCACCCGGCCTGGCCCTGGTCACCGCGAACGCCCGCGCCTCCTTCACCGGCCTGGTCGCCGCGTCGATCATGGCGCCGCTCGGCGCCGGGCTGGTCGCCGTCGCGAACGCCGGCTGGGCGCTGCGCGCCGCCACGGTCCTCTTCATGGTCGGCGCGATCTCCGCCATGCGGCTGCCGTCGCACGTGGACACGCCCGAGGCCGACGTCGCGCAGGCCCGGAGCGAGGAGGGCGAGGAGAGCGGCGGGGCCGGGGAGCGTACGGACGGCCGGGGCCGGTGGCGGACCCTCCTGCGGGTCGGGCCGGTGGTCGCCGAGGCGATGCTCGCCAACGCCGCCCTGCGGGCGTTCAGCGGGTTCCTGATCCTGTATCTGGCGTTCCTGCTGCGGACCAAGGGCTTCGTCGACGCCGTCTCGCCGAACATCGCGCTCGGCATGCTCGCCGCCGCGGCGGGCGCGGGCGGCCTGGCCGGTACCGGTCTGGGCGCCCTGGTCAAGGCGCGGGCGCCGCGGGCGATCGTCTTCGGCACGCTGCTGGCGGCGACCGTGACCGCGGCGGTGTGCGCCGCGTTCTTCGGGCTGATCGCCGCCCTGGTGGTGGCGTTCGTCGGCGCGCTCGGCCAGTCCCTGGGCAAGCTGGGCCTCGACGCGATCGTGCAGCGCGAGGTCGGCGAGGAGATCCGCTCGTCGACGTTCGCGGTGACCGAGACCGTGCACCAGCTCGTCTGGGTGGTCGGCGGGCTGACCGGCCTGGGCATGTCGATCGTGGCCGCCAACGGCCACATCGCGCTCGCCGTGGTCGCGGGCGCGCTCGCGCTGTCGCTGGTCACGCTGGCGGCTCCACGCAGGAGCCGCCGCGCCGTACGACGCCGGAAGCGCGCCGCGGAGAGCGAGCCCAGCGTCGCCGACACGACCGCCTGACGCCGCGGGCTCACCGCCGCGCTCGCTGCGCGGCCGGCTTATCCCTCGCCGGCCACGGAGCGTCGACCGGCCTCTCTCGAGGCCCGCCTCAGCCGCTCGCTCGCTAGCCGGCTACTGCGGGTCCAGGTCGTCCGCGACCGCGCGCAGCACCTCGCCGATCTTCTTGGCGACCCGGCCCTCGGGGTGCTTGCCCCGCCGGTACGTCGTGGAGACGCCGTCGAGAAGCTTGATGAGGTCCTCGACGATCGGCACCATCTCGTCGGGCTTCTTGCGCTTGGCCTTGACCACCGACGGCGGGTTGTCGAGCGCGCGGACGCTCAGCGCCTGCTGCCCCTTGCGGCCCTCGACGACCCCGAACTCCACGCGCTGCCCGGGTTTGAGCGAGGTCACGCCGCCGGGCAGCGCGGAGGAATGAACGAACACCTCACCACCGTCATCGCGGGTGAGGAAGCCGAATCCCTTGTCGGCGTCGTACCACTTGACCTTGCCAGTGGGCACAGGGGACCTCGTTGCTAGCTCTTGTCCGGGCGAGTCACATCAAGGCTATTGCCTCGACGGGGAACCAGGATTGATCAGTTCGTTCAAAGTGTCCGGGAAACCCCGCAAATCGGGCAACACGATATCGGCTCCGTAGGCGCGGAGCGTCTCCGAATCGTACGGTCCGGTGGCGATCGCGACGCTGCGGACGCCCGCCGCCCGCGCCGCGTCGATGTCGGCGACGTGGTCCCCGGCGTACGCCGTGGCGCCGAACCTCCTCAGCGCCTCGCCCTTGGCCGCGGCGTAGAAGCCGCCGGCCACCTCATCGACCCGCAGGCCGAGGAATCGGACGGTGGCCTCGGCGTCGTGCTGGTTCTTGGCGGTGACGACGATGACGCGCCCGCCCCGGTCCCGTACGGCGTCGACGGCCGCGTCCGCGCCGGGCATCGGCAACGTACGGGGCACCGCGATCTCTTCGTAGACGGCGCGGTACCGGGAGGCCATCTCCGGAACGTGCTCGGGGGGGAACCAGTGGGCCAGTTCGAGTTCCAGCGGCGGGCCGAGCCGCGAGACGACGGCGGCGATGTCGATGAACACCCCCGTCTCCGCCGCCAGCCGGCCGTAGACCGCGCCGATGGCGTCCCGGGTGTCGGCGAGTGTCAGGTCCAGGTCGAATCCCACAGCGAGCACGCGCCATAGGGTACGTACCATGCGCAGACACGCGTGCCCGCGCCCTCCCGGTAGTGGCGATGCGACGGGATCCGAGTGGGAGGGCGCGGAGTCTGCGCGAAATCTGGATCTATTGATTTGGTCACCGGTCGAGCCTGCATTAATTACAAGCCCGTAACTGCGGTTACGTGTTGCGGATATACCCAGTGACCACGCTCCGAACCGCACCGACGTCGATCCGCTCTCGAGAGTAAGAAAAGAAAATGGCGAGATGGCGTAGTAAATCCGGAAATGTTGCCGAGGATTCCGGCCAGGACGCCGCCGAGCGGACCGTTCCGCACTCCGGACGGCACCGGCCCGACGGCGAGCGGATCCGGACCGGCCTGGGCAGGACGACGGGCGTCCTGGCGACCCTGGTCGCGGTCGCGGCGACGGTCATCGCCGTCGTCCTGGCCCTGCACATCGCCTTCGTGGTGTTCTCGGCCAACCAGGCGAATCCCATCGTGCGCACGGTGAACGACTGGTCGCACGGGCTCGCCTGGGAGTTCCGGGACCTGTTCACGCCCAAGGACAGGCGGGTGGCGGTGCTCGTCGACTACGGGATCGCCGCCGTCGTGTACCTCATCGCCGGAAGGGTCGGCGCCGGGCTGATCCGGCGGATTCACTGAACCCCGCGCCCGTAACCCGCGGCGCGGTGCCACATACGGCCGTTCCGTCGGACATCGGCCGACCGCTCGATGGCCTACGCTCTTTCTCGGAGGAGCTACCGAAAATGCAAAGATCGACCCGAGAACGGATCGTCGCCGAGGCGCTCCGGCTCTTCGCGGAGCGCGGATACGCCGCGACATCCGTCGCGGAGATCGAGGCCGCCGCGGGCCTGTCCCCCGGCGCCGGCGGGCTCTACCGCCACTTCCGCTCCAAGGAAGAGGTCCTGGGCGCCGCCGTGCGCGAGCACATCGCCCGTACGGCCGAGCAGATCGCCAAGACCTTCGAGCAGTCGGCCGCGATCCGCGAGCAGCCCTTGGCGGACCGGCTGCGCCTCGCGGCCGCCGCCGGCCTGCGCAAGATGCGGGAGGAGGCCGACCTCATCCGGGTCCTGTTCCGCGACCTCGACAAGTTCCCGGGCCTCGTGACCGAGATGCGCGAGGGCATCGCCAACCCGCTGTACGACCTGTTCGCCAAGTGGCTGTCCGGCCAGCCGGAGATGGCCGGGATCGACGAGGACTGGGACGCCGTCGCCCTCGCGCTCGGCGGGTCGATCGTCAACTACTGGCTGGCCCAGGACGCCCTGTACGAACCGCCGAACCGGATCGACGAGGAGCGTTTCGTGGCCGGCTGGACCCGCCTCGCCATGGGCCTCGTCGGCACCACGGCGGAGGCGGTCCAGTAACCCCGGGCCGGCGGGTCGACCGGCTCAGCGGTTCAATCGGCCCGGCCGACTGGCACGGCCGACTGGCACGTCCGGTCCAGCGGACCGGCCGGTCCGGCGGTTCGGTCGGTCCGGCGGTTCGGTCGGCTCAGCGAACCAGGCGGCCCAGCAGCGCCGACGCGGCGGCGATCCCCGCGATCGCGGCGACCACGAGCACGCCGATGTCGAGGAGCAGGTGCCCCGGCGTGCCGATGAGCAGGTTGCGCAGCGCGTCGACCTCATAGCTCAGCGGGTTGATGTGGCTGATCGCCTGGAGCCACCCCGGCATCAGGTCGACCGGGTACAGCGCGTTCGAGCCGAAGAACAGCGGCATCGTGATCGCCTGGCCGATGCCCATCAGCCGGTCGCGGGACATGGCCAGCCCGGCGATGGTCATGGACAGGCAGGAGAAGAACGCCGTGCCGAGCATGACGACCACGACGACCCCGAGCCACCGCAGCGGGTTGACCGTCAGGGCCACGCCGAGCAGCGCGGACAGCACGAGGATCGCGACGGCCTGCGCCAGCGAGCGCACCCCCGCGGCGAACGCCTTGCCGGTGACCAGCGCGGCCCGCGGAGTGGGCGTGACGAGCAGCTTGGCCAGCACGCCCGCGTCCCGCTCCCAGATGATCTGGATCCCGTAGAAGATCGCGATGAACAGCGCGGACTGGGCGAGGATCCCCGGCGCGAGGTAGTCCAGGTAGGGAACCTTCCCGGTCGGTATGGCCTTGATCCGGGAGAACGTCTCCCCGAAGATCAGCAACCACAGCGCGGGCTGGATCGCGCGGGTGTACAGCTCGGTCCGGTCGTGCCGCATCTTCTGCAGCTCGACGATGCACATCGCCGCGACCCGGGCGAGCAGCAGCCGCCAGGGGGCGCGAGGATGCGCCGACTCAGCCGAGCCGACCCGCGGTGCGCCGAGTTCGGCGGGCGTCGCGGAAGCCGTCTCCCGGCTCGTCGAGCCGGTCTCCGGTGTAGGCACGGAACACCTCCTCCAGGGTGGCGCCCGGTTCGAGCCCGGACTTGAGTTCGGACGGGGTGCCGAGCGCCTGCACCCGGCCCCGGTGCATCAGGGCGATCCGGCCGCAGTGCTGGTCGGCCTCGTCCATGTAGTGGGTGGTGACCAGGACGGTCATGCCGGTCGCGCGCCGTACCTCCTGGATACGCTCCCAGACGCCGTCGCGCGCGACCGGGTCCAGGCCGATCGTCGGCTCGTCGAGGATCAGCAGGCGCGGCGCGCTGACGAGCGCCTGGGCCAGCTCGAGTCGCCGGATCATCCCGCCGGAGTACGTCTGGGCGCGCCGTTCGGCGGCGTCGGCGAGCCCGACGGCCGCCAGGACCTCCTCGACGCGTTCCTTGCGCTGCCGGCGCGGCACGTCGAACAGCCGGGCGAACAGCTCGACGTTCTCCCGCCCGGTCAGCGCGGCGTCCGCGGACAGTTGCTGGGGCAGGTAGCCGATCGCCCGGCGTACGGCCATCCGGTGCCGCGCGACGTCGAGCCCGAACACCTCCACCATGCCGGGCCGGGCCGGCAGCAGCGTGGTGATCAGCCGGATCGTCGTGGTCTTGCCGGCTCCGTTCGGCCCCAGCAGGCCGAAGATCTCTCCTTCGGCCACGTCGAGGTCGACGCCGTCGACCGCGACCTTGTCGCCGAACGCGTGCCGCAGCCCTCGGCACACGACCGCATGTCGATCGGCCGGTCCGCTCTCGCCGTTCATGCCTCACCCCCGTCGGAAGATGGGTGTTCCTGTGCGCCATCCGGGTCACCGTTCGCGTCGCCGCCCGCGTCGCCGTTCGGGACGGCGCGCGGGGCGCCGGCCGCGGGCTCGGCCAGGCGGGCGAGCAGCCGGCGCAGGGCGGGCAGCGCCGCGGTGATCGTCTCCCGGTCCTCCTCGGACAGCTCTTCGAGCCGGGCCCCGACGAGCCGCGCCCGGCGGTCGCGCCAGTCCGCGATCCGGCGGCGCGCCGCGTCGGTGAGCTCCAGCCGGGCGGCCCGGCGGTCGTCCGGGTCCGTCTCCCGGCGCAGCATCCCGGCCCGTACGAGCTGGTTCACCAGCGTGCTGACCGAGTTGTCGGCCAGCCGGAGTTCGCGCGCGGCCGCAGCCACGCTCACACCAGGGGTGCGGCCGACGACCAGCATGAGCTCGATCTGCGCCGGACGCAGGTCGGGCGGCGGCGACGCGCCACGCAGCCTGCGCCGTACGAGACGGCGCATCGCCATGGTCACGTCCATGAGGTCGCCGCCCAGCCGGACGCCATCGCTACCCATAAATCCGGATATTACCTCCTTAGCAGAGGTAATCAATTCGGCTGGGGTTCCCGGGACTCGCGTGACCGCTGAGGATGTGGCGACGAGGGAAGTGACCTCCGCCCATGGGGTTACTCGTCACGGATGGTAAAGCGGACGCTCCATAGAGTGGCCGGCCATCAGGCGTGGCCGGCGCGGACCCCAGGCCCGGACCCCCCGCCCTGCCTCCGGCCCGCCCCGACATTCGGATCGGAGCGCCATGTCCGTACGGAAGGAACAGAAGTGATCGCCACGGTGCGGGGGTTCATGTCGCTGGGCCGCCCCGCCAAGATCCTGCTGGTCAACGAGATCGGGGAGATGGCCGGGCTCCTCATGATCGCGCCGTACCTCGCCGACCACCTCACGCACCACATCGGGCTGGCGGTCTGGCTCGTCGGCCTCGTCCTCGGGCTCCGCCACTTCAGCGAGGGCCTGTTCGCCATGACCGGGACCCTGGCCGACCGCATCGGCTACAAGCCGGTGCTGGTGGCCGGATGCGGGCTGGAGGCGATCGCCTGCGGGCTGTTCGGGCTGTCCGCGGCGGTGCCGTGGCTGATCGGGGCGTCGATCTTCAGCGGGCTCGCCCGCGCGCTGTTCGTCCCCGCCCGGCGCGCCTACCTCGCCCAGGTCGAGAGCGAGCGGAAGGCCGAGGCGTTCGCCCTGGCGGGCGTCTGCCGCCGGATCGGTGTGCTGGTCGGCCCGATCGCCGGCATCCCGATGATGCGTGTCGGGTTCGAGGCGATGTGCCTCACGGCCGCCGCGATCTTCGCCGTCCTCGCGGTGGTGCAGTGGCGGCTGCTGCCGTCCTGCCCCGGCACCCACCAGGGCTCGGACCGCCCGTTCTGGTCCGAGTGGAAGGACGCGCTCGGCGACCGCGTCTTCGTCGCCTTCGCCCTCACGATGTTCGCGTCGTACTCGCTCGTCCACCAGCTCTCGTTCGGGCTGCCGATCGAGGTACGCCACGTGTCCGGCGGCCAGGGCGGCATCACCGCGCTTTTCGTCCTGTCGGCGATCCTCGGCCTCGCCGGGCAGGTCCGGCTCACGCTCTGGTGTGAGCGGCGCTGGACGCCCGGCCAGGCCATGGTGCGCGGGCTGATCATCATGGGCGTCGCGTTCGTCCCGCTGATGCTGCCGCCCTCGCACGGCGGGACGCTCGTCCGGCTGTTCCCGATCATGCTGTGCGCGGCGATCCTGACCGTCGGCACGATGATGGTCTTCCCGTTCGAGATGTCCACCATCGCCGACCTCGCCGGTGACCGCGGCGTCGGGACCTACTACAGCGTCAACAACCTGCTGTCCGGGGTCGGCTCCGTCTTCGGCAACCTGCTCAGCGCCGCCGCGATCGGCCTGTCCCACGCCCTCAACATGGCGGGCCTGCCGTGGCTCGTGCTGGTGCTGCTCGCGCTGGCGTCCGCGACCGCGCTGACCTTCGTGAACAGGGGAGACCGGCTCTCCGCCGGCCGCCTGGCCGGCGCCGAGGTCGGCGCGACTCCCTGACGGGACGGTCGATTCGATCCCGCGCTCGGGACCATCAGGTCGTCATCCGCGAATACCGTTGTGGTCGTGAGCACGGACACCTACGCCGACTGGCTCAGGGCGCGCGACGACGAGGATCTGCGCGCCCTGTTCGCGGCCCGTCCCGAGCTGATCACGCCCGTGCCCGCGGACATGGGAGCGCTGGCGGCTCGGGCCTCCGCGGCATCCGCCGTGTCGCGGGCGCTCGACCGCCTGGACCGGCTCGCCCTCGACCTGTTCGAGGCGTTCCTGGTCCTGCCCTCGCCCGTCGCGTACGGCGACCTCCTGGCGGCCGTCTCCGCCGGGCCGCCCGACGCCGCCCCGGTCCGGGACACCGTCGACCGGCTGCGCGCCCTCGCCCTGGTGTGGGGCGAGGACGACGCGCTGCGGGTGGTGCCCGGCGGGCGGCAGGTCGTCCCGCACCCGGCCGGTCTGGGACCGCCGCTCCGGGAGGCGTTCGCGGCCTACCCGTCCGATCGGCTGGCCGAACTGCTCGACGACCTCGGCCTGGAGTCGGTGGACGAGCTTCCCGGCCGGGTCGGCGCGCTGATCGAGGACGCCGGCCCGGAGGCCGGGGCCGCCCTCGACCGGCTCATGTGGGGACCGCCGGTCGGCCGGGTCGAGGGCGCCCGCCGGCCCGTCACCCTCGCCACGGCCGCCTCCCCCATCGAGCGTCTCCTCGCGCGCGGCCTGCTCGCCGCGACCGACGACCGCACGGTGACGCTGCCCCGCGAGGTCGGCCTGCACCTGCGGGGCGGCCGCGTGTTCGCCGAGCTGCGGACGACGCCGCCGCGGCTCGGC